>NZ_JCALCE010000023.1:0-97532 GCF_059812195.1 Mycobacterium sp. NGS68
ATTTGGGGGCTTATGTGTCTGCTCGCGCTATTCGGTGCCCTCGATGAAATCCCGGGGCTTCTTGCCGGACTGCATCAACTCGGCCCGCCGCGCCTGCACATCCGATGCCGCGCCGACCATATTCGTCAGGATGTGGCTGACCTGCAGGTGCACCCGCATGCCCATCAACTCCCAGGCCCGCTTGACGTTGCTCTTCACCGCCATCAGCGTCGTCAGCGGGATCTGCGCGATCTTGCGGGCCATCTCCTCGACCGTCGCCTCGAGGTCTTCCCGCGGCACCACCCGGTTGAGCAGGCCCCACTCGAGGGCCTGCTGCGCGGACAGCGTCGGCGCCAGCAGCAGCCAGTCCATGGTGCGGTGCCAATTCATCAGCAGCCACGGCTCGATCATCGTGTGCCCGCCGGGCTCGCCGAGGCTCTGAGCGAGTGGCATCTGGAAATACGCGTCCTCGGAGGCCACGCAGAAGTCGGTCAGCAGGCCCAGGTAGATGCCGCCGCCCATACAGTAACCGTGGATCTGCGAAATCGTCGGCTTCGGGAATTCCCACAGGTACAGCGTCGGCCACAGGAACAGGTCGGCGGTGCCCTTGTACAGGTCCTCGAAGGTGTCGCCGAAGTCCGGGTAGGGGTTCTCGTCCGGGCCCCAGCGGGCCACGTGGCCACCGCAGAAGCCCTTGCCGTTGGCCTTGAGGATCACGACTTTGATCTCTTTGTCGCGGTCGGCCTCGTGCAGGCAGTCGTCGACTTCGGTGACCAGGACCGCGTCCTTGGTGTTGGCTTTGTCGACCCGGTTCAGGATGATCCGCGCTATCGGCGGTTCGCGCTCGTAGATGACCGCCTCGAGCTCACGTCGCTCCATGCCGGTGACATTACCTTCACGGCCCCGTTCACAGCGACCGGCTGATGATTTCCTTCATGATTTCGCTTGTGCCACCGTAGATCTTGTTGACCCGCGCGGCCGCGTACGCGCGCGCGATGGGGTATTCCATCATGTAGCCGTAGCCGCCGAAGAACTGGACGCACCGGTCGACCACCGCGACCGCCTTGTCCGCGGCGACGAGCTTGGCCATCGACGCCGTGGCCGGGTCGTTGTTGCCGTCGATGTAATGCTGGACGCAGTAGTCGACGGTGGTCTTGATAGACAGCGTTTCGGCCTTCAATTCGGCGAGCTGAAACCTGTTGTGCTGAAAGTCGATCAGTGGCCGCCCGAACGCCTCGCGTTGCTTGGTGTAGCGGATCGCTTCCAGCACTGCGGCTTCGGCCATGCCGGCGCAGGCCGCGGCGATGATCAGCCGTTCGCGTGCCAGCTGTTCCATCAGCTGATAGAAGCCCAGCCCTTCGCGGTCGCCGAGCAGGTTCGCCGCGGGAACCCGCATGTCGGAGAAGAACAACTCGCGGGTGTCCTGCCCGTGCTGGCCCACCTTCTCCAGCACCCGCCCGCGCTCGAAACCTCGCAGGTTGCTGTCGGTTTCCGCGACGATCAACGAGGTGCCCGCCGCGCCCCGGTCGGGATCCGTTTTCACGACGACGACCAGCAGGTCGCAGTGGGTGCCGTTGGAAATGAAGGTCTTTGACCCGTTGATCACGTAGTGCGAGCCGTCGCGCACGGCAGTGGTGCGCACCGCCTGCAGATCCGAGCCGGTCCCCGGTTCGGTCATGGCGATCGCCAGCACGGCATCGCCGCTGATGATGCGGGGCAGCCACCGCCGCTTCTGCTCGTCGCTGCCGTAGCTGTTGATGTAGTGCGCCACGATCGGCGAGTGCACGATCCACCCGGACGCGGTGTCATTCGCGAGGGACAGTTCCTCGGCGACGACGGCCGAGTAGCCGAAGTCGCCGGCGGCACCCCCGTATTCCTCGGGCAGGTCCAGACCGAGCAGTCCGGCGCTGCCGAGCTTGTTCCAGAACTCGCGGTCGACGTGGTGCTGCGCCGCCCACCGTTCCTGGTGGGGTGTCGACTCCTTGCGCAGGAATTCGGCGGCGTGCTTGCGCAGTTCGCGATGTTGCTCGGTCTCCCAGCTGGCCCGGTAGGTCGCAAACAGCTCGGACATGGTTGCCTCCCCTCCCGATGCACGATACAAATGTATAGTTTCCCGGTCAACTGCACCGCAGAGGGAGGTAGGCGTGGCCCATCCGCGGGCGACGAACGAGGACCTGACGGCCAAGGCCCGAATCCGCAACGCGGCGCTGGACCTCTACGCGAAGTTCGGCGAAGACAGGGTTTCGCTGCGCGCCGTCGCGGCGGAGGCGGGCGTCACGCTCGGTCTTGTCCAGCACCACTTCAAGACAAAGGCCGGCCTCCGCGACGCGGTCGATCAGCTCGTCGTGGACCATTTCGCGCGGGCCATCGCCGACGTTCCGCCGCACGGCGGCCGCGGGCGGTTGGCAGCCGCCCGAGATACGGCGGTACGGCGCATGCTCGTCGAGAATCCCCCGGTGGTCAACTACATTCGGCGCTCGGTCCTGGAATCGTCCGACGATCGCAAGCACCTCCTGGACGTTCTGATCGACCTCACCCGCAACGAGATCGGCGTGCTGCGTGACGCCAAACTCGCCTCCACCCGACGCCGGGAATCGACCCAGGTCGTCGCGGTACTGGTGCGACAGCTGGGTGAACTGCTGCTAGAGCCGCTGGTCGATGCGACGTGGGATCGCGTCGCCGGGCCGAATGACGGCCCGAAGCCCCGGCTTTCGGTGCAGGTCAAGAGTGGGTGAGACGGCGCGCGAGCAGCCAGGCTTGACCGTCGCCCTCGCCGGCGCCGATCGCGGCGAATTCGGCGAACGCGGTGGGTAACTCGCCGGGCTTGGCGCGAAACGGCCCTGGGGTGGCGCCGACCTCGCTGAGCACGGCGATGGCCAATACCCCGCCCGGAGTTAGGCGTTCGGCGATGGGCCGGTATAGGCGGGGATCCCGGAATCTGTGGCACAGGATGGCATCGACCTGCGGGCCGTCGGGCAGCCCGTCGTCGAGGTCGCAGACCTCGAACCGGCAGCGGTCGCCAACGCCACTGCGCCGGGCCAGATCTCGTGCCTGGTCGATCGCGACCGTGGAAACGTCCAGCCCCAGCACGGACAGGCCCCGCCGGGCCAGCCACATCGCTCCATGCCCTTGCCCGCAGGCGAGATCCAGCGCCGTTCCGACGGTAGGGAATACATCTGCGTAGGACGCGAATACAGCTGGTGGCGAAACGGAATCACCGGATGCCGCTCCCACGCTCTCATACCGCTCATCCCAGCGGTGCCGGTCCTCTTGTGTCACATGCCCTTAGCCGTTCTGCGCAATATCTGCGCGCGGATGCCCGACGACAACAATAGGTGGCCGGGGCGGCGCGGGTTCGCCTATTTACGCGCCTGACCGCTGTCAGAGTTCAGCAAGGGGCGAGGATCTCCCCACCGCTCCCCGATCGCCCGGATCGGATCAGCGAAGTCGCCGGGTATCGCACGATACGGCGATTTCCGACGCAGATACCAGCGCAGGATCGGCGCCACCGGACGCAGCAGCCACCGCCGCCAGCCGACCTTCGCCCGGGTCTCCGCCAACATCTCCGGAAGCGAATGACGCTGGAAGGCAAGGATATTCTGCGCGTGGTCGGTGTCCATCCAATCGGTGGCGTACCACGCCAGGTCGTCGTCCGGATCGCCGGGCCGTCCCGGAGGCAGCCCGCCCACCAGGCCCATGGCGTCCGTGGACGCGGCGCCGATGTCGGCCTGTCTGATGCGGTGGGTCGCGTCGCCGCCGATCAGGAAGACTTCGCGGGTCTCGTCGGTGACCGTCGCTGCGCAGAACGCGTGAGCGACGTCCCGTACGTCAACGGTGTTGATGCGACCGTCGGACGGCAGTACCGCTTCGAAAAAGATCAAGTCGGGGTCGATCTTCCAGCGTGGTTCGGCGGTCAGCACGCCGCCGAGCCGCAAGATGACCCATTCCAGGTCCGAGCTCGTCACGTGCTTCTCGGCCAGCGCCTTGTGCACGCCGTAGAGCTCGGTGGGCCGGACCGGTGTCGAGGCGGTCAGCGGCGCGTCCGTGTGGTGGGGGTTGCGCGCCCCGTACACCGCGATGCTCGAGGCCTGCACGAATCGCGGCGGAGTCGCCATCGCGGAGGCGGCCTCGACCAAAGTCGCAGTGGCGTCGACGTTGACCTTGCGGGCGAGTTCACCGCGCGCGTAACAGAACGGCGGAATGAGGGCGGCCAGGTGGATGATGGCAGAGGGCGCAACGCTTTCCAGCAATGCGCCAACGTCTGCGGACGATGTCAGATCCGCCCACCGCACCTCGACGCCGGGCAGCGCGGTGAACACCCGCGTCCGTTTGCGGTTGGCGGGAACCTCCAGGTCGGTCGCCACGACCCGACGGCCCTGAGCGGCCAGTTCGGCCACGACCGCGGAGCCCACCAAGCCGAACGCCCCGGTGACGAGTACCCGATCAACGGTCACGGCAGATCCCCCGAATTTTTCTGGACAGATGTCTGTATTTGTTACGAGAGTAGTCACGTCATGGGTGGCCGGGCAAGCCTCAGCGGGGCCGGCTGAGCTGTGGACTGCCGCTAATTGCCTGCTCAAGACGTATTTTGGAATTGCTTGTCGAGCGTGAACTTTGTTTCCTAGACTGGACGGGTGTCTAGAGATGCAGCTTCCGAGGCGGTTCCGGCCGACGGTGTCCCCGCCGCGGGGCGCCGATCAGACCGGCGGCCGGGGCAGACGATCCGAAAGGTCCTGGACGCTGGACTGGAAGAGCTGCGCGAATCGTCCTACGCCAACCTGACGATGCGTGCCGTCGCGGCCCGCGCCGGGGTCTCGCCGGCGAGCGCCTACACCTACTTTCCTTCGAAGAGTGCGCTGGTCGCCGCGGTCTACCTGCGCTTCCTGCGGGATCTTCCGCTGCACACCGACGTCAACGACACCACCAAGACCCGGGTCAGCGCCACCATGCGGGACATGGCACTCGTCGTTGCCGACGAGCCGGAGTTGACCGCCGGGTGCGGTGCGGCCCTGATGGCCGACGACCCGGCCGTCACGCCACTGCGCCAACAGATCGGCGACGAAGTGGCGCGGCGGATCGGCGCCGCGCTCGGACCGGGCTGGCCACACGCGGTGCAGGCCACGCTGCTGATGACGTTCGCCGGCGCGCTGATGACCGCTCGATTCGTCAGTTACGACGAGATCGCCGGGCAACTCGACGAGGCGGTCCATCTGATCCTGGGAGCCTCCGTCGCGTGAGCCGGGTCAGTGAGCACGGCCTGCGGGTACGCCGCTCTCGGATTAGAATTGGGGGCCGTGACAATCGGCTGGGCCAAGGCAGCGATTGCCTCGGGTAGCGCCGCGGCGGCGTTAGTGTTCGGCCTCGGTCAAGGCACTGCGCCGGCCGCCTCGACCGGCCCGCCTCCCGACCCGGGCAGGCCATCCGTCGGTGACGCCCCGGTACGCCCCCTGCGCGGAGGCTGCATCATCGGCCTGAACTGCGGGCCGGTGTCACACGGACCCTCTCCCGGTTCGCACCGGCATCCGAAACACCCCTAGCAGTCGGGGTTTCGCGCCGCCTCCTGCACCAGCTGGACACGGGAGGCGATGCCGAGTTTGGTGTAGGCGTGACTGAGGTGAGCCTGCACGGTTCGCGGTGACACGAACAGGCGGGTCGCAATCTCCTTATTGGCCAACCCTTCACAGGCCAGTCGCGCGACGTCGCGCTCGGCCGGCGTCAGCGACCCCCAGCCACTCGCCGGTCGCCTGCGTTCTCCCCGGCCGCGCTGCGCGTAGGCGATCGCGTCCTTCACTGGCAGCGTCGCTCCCTCGGCCCACATAGCGTCAAAGGCAGCCTCTTCCATCCCTTCTCGCAGCTGCGCCACCGACGAGTTATACGCGTCCTCGTGAATCTTGAAACGCACCAGGCCCATGCGCTGTCGAAGCCCCCCGGCCGCACCGTAGAGGCGTGCGGCCCCAGGGTGGTTGCCTGCTCGGACAGCCAGTCCGGCAAGGCATTCGAGAATATCGGGTACGTGTAGGTAGAGCCCTTTGCCGGCGGCGAGCGCCAGTGCGTCATGCGCATCCCGTTCGCTTTCGTCGGACCGGCCCTCCGCGATCGCGATGCGGGCGCGTACCGCCAGGACCGCTACCCGATGCCAGCCCACCGCGAACTCGAGCGCTTCGTCGGCCCACTCCCGGGCCGTCGCGAGATCGCCACGCGCCAAGGCGACTTCGATCAAATTGAACGCACGCTGTGCGATAGCGACCTGGGGTTGGCCATTGTATAAACCCTCGAAGGCCGCCTCCCCGCTGATTTCTGCGGCGTCGAGGTCACCGGCGGCCATACTGGCTTGCGCCGCCTGGGCGTGGGCTATGCCCAGGAAATACTCGCTCAGATCGGTGGCCACGGCCAAGGCGGTCTGGGCGACCGAACTGGCTGCGTCCAATTCACCGTGATACGCCAGCGACAGCCCCAGGCCCATCGATGCGCTTGCCCCGTAAACCTCGTCGTGAGCCTCCTCGGATTCGGCTACCACCGCGCGGAATTCGGCGATCGCCCCCGCGAGGTTGCCTTGCAGCAGCTGTGCATAGCCGATGCCGATCCGGCTCTGCCGGGAGCAGGAGCGGTCGCCGATGGCATCGGCGATATCCCGTCCCTGCCTGCCCGCGTCGCCGGACGCGATCGGATCGCCCGTGGTCAACGCGCTATTGGACTGCCATGCGAGGATTTGGCTGATAGTCCACCGATCGTCCACCACCCGAGCCAATTCCATCGCCTCGGCGTGGCAGGCGCTGGCCGTTTCGGCGTCGTAGTGGGCACCTGCGATCAACCCGTACGCCGAGAGAGCGCGGGCGAGCAGCGCGGGATCTTCGAGTTTGCGGGCGAACTCCACCGCGCGCTGGGCGCGGTCCACCGGACCGCCGATGTGCATGTTGAGTACGGCGTCATCGGAGAGTGCTCGTGCGTACACCGCCGGTGCGATGTCGATGTGCTCGTCCAAGTCAGCCCGGATGGTGTGGAACCAGGCGAGCCCCTCCAGGATGCGGCCACGCGACATCCACACCGGCTGCAGCGACGAAGCCAGCGCCAAAGCCCGCTCGGTGTCGTGGTTTTCCAGGTTCCAACCCAACGCGTTGCGCAGGTTGTCCATTTCGACCTCGACTTGCTCGAGTCTCTGCTCGTAGTCGGTGCGCGCGGGGGCGTCCAACAGCGCCGCAACTGACGTGTAGTGGTCACGATGGCGCGCACGCACGGCATCCGCCTCACCGGATTCACCGAGCTTCTCCAGCGCATACTGACGCATCGTCTCCAATAGCCGATATCGGGTCCGACCACTCGTCTCGTCCGCCACCACCAGCGATTTGTCGACGAGCAGCGACAACTGATCCAGTATCTGATATCGCTCGATCTCATCGCCACCGCACACGAATTGTGCTGCTGCCAAATCGAATCCGCCGTAGAACACGGCCAGCCGCCGGAACAGTATCCGTTCCGTCTCGGTCAGCAGCGCGTGCGACCAATCCACCGACGCGCGCAGCGTCTGCTGGCGACGCACCGCGGTGCGTGAACCGCCCGTCAGCAACCGGAAGCGGTCATACAGGCTGTCGACGATCTCGGTCAACGACAACGCCCGCACCCGCGCGGCCGCAAGCTCGATCGCCAACGGCATGCCGTCCAGCCGCCGGCAGATCTCCCCGACGGCCTTCGCGTTGCCGTCGGTGACAGCGAAGTCCGGCCGCGCCAGCCGGGCGCGTTCGGCGAACAGCTCGACGGCCTCGTCGGCTATCGACAGCGACGGCACCTGCCAGGTCGCCTCGCCCCCAATATTGACCGGCTCACGGCTGGTGGCCAGCACGGTCACGCGCGGTGCCGCTCCCAGCAGTTCGGCGAGCAGCGTCGCGCAGGCGTCCAACAGGTGCTCACAGTTGTCCAGCACGATCAGCAGGTGCCGGTCGCGTGCAAACCGCAGCAACGTGTCCATTGTGGAGCGGCCCGGCTGGTCGGGCAGGCCCACTGCTCTGGCCACCGTCAGCGGTACCACCTCGGCCGCGGTAATCGGTGCCAGGTCGACGTACCACACGCCGTCGCCGAATTCGTTCGCCACGGACGAGGCCACCCGCACGGCCAGGCGGGTCTTGCCGACCCCGCCGGTCCCGGTCAGGGTGACGAGCCGGTTTCCGGTCAAAGCGGCGCGCACGCTTGCGATTTCGGCTTGACGCCCGACAAAGCTGGTGAGCTGAGCCGGAAGATTATGTGCGGCAACGCCGCTCGATACCCGCAGCGGTGGGAAGTCATTGCGCAGATCGGGATGACACAGCTGCACCACCCGCTGGGGGCGGGCCAGGTCGCGCAGCGGATGGGCGCCCAGGTCGGTCAGCCAGGCGTCGTCGGGCAACGAGTCGACGACGAGGTCGTCCGTCGTGCCCGACAGCACGGTCTGCCCGCCATGCGCGAGGTCACGCAGCCGCGCAGTCCTGTTGATGGTGGGGCCGACGTAGTTGGTCGGATCTTGGGGGTCGCGCAACCGCACTTCGCCGGTGTGGATTCCGATGCGCAAGCGGATGGGCGCCAGCGGCGCCCGCTGTAGGTCCAGGGCACAGGCCACCGCGTCGGATGCCCGGCCGAATGCGATCACGAAGCTGTCGCCCTCGCCCTGTTCTACTGGGCGCACGCCCTCGTGGGCGGTGGCCGCCGCACACAGCGCCTGGTCCAGACGCGCCACTGCGGCGGCCATCACCTCGGGCTGGGTCTCCCAAAGCCGCGTCGAGCCCTCGACGTCGGCAAGCAGCAGCGTGACTGTTCCGGTCGGCAGCCCGCTCGGTAGCTCGCTCACGCCCGCCTCGTTCCACTCCGTGGTGCTCATGCTAGCCAGCATCGCGTGACGCAGATCGCAGAACATTGGCCAAATGGCGGATAGTTTGCGTCGCACCCTGCCCGCCTACGCATCGTCGGGTGCCGCGCAAATCGGCAGATTGGCCGATGGTTCCGCACCGCAACCGCCGGATATTCGGTTCGTGACCGTCTTCGACCTCCCCCTGCCGCCGATCGCGTACCACGAATCGCGCGATCCCGACGAGATCCACCGCCTGATCGGGCGCGCGCGCCACGAGTCGCCCATTGCTATGGGGCCGTACGGACCCGAGGTGCTGACCTACGACCTCGCCCGCACCGTGCTGCGAGACCCGCGCTTCGTCATGCCGCAAGGGATCGGCCTGGTGGTGCAGGGCATCACCTCGGGGCCTGTCTGGGACAAGGTGTGCAAGCTGCTGATCAGCCTGAATGGCGCCGAACACCGGCGGTTGCGCCGGCTGGTGTCCCGGGCGTTCACCCCGCGGGCCGCCGCCCGGCTGCGCGGCGCGTGCACCACTGTCATCACCGCGCTGGTGGACGGGCACGCCGCCGCCGGGCGTTGCGACATCGTCACCGATATCGCGCAGCCGTACCCGGTACCGATCATCTGCGAGCTGCTGGGTGCACCCCGGAAGGACTGGCAACTGTTCGCAACCTGGGCGGGCGACATCAGCAAAGCGTTCGGAGCGCATGTCGCCGAGGAGCAATCGGCCATCCTGCGGGCGTGGGGGCAACTCGAGACCTATGTGGCGGAGCTGATCGAACGCCGGCGCGGATCCCTGTCCGACGACCTCATCTCCGAGCTCATTCGCGCCGAGGACCCGACACTTCCGGGCGACCGGCTGACCCACGACGAACTCGTCAACCTGGTCGCCATCCTGCTCAACGCCGGCACCGACACCACCCGCAACCAGTTGGCCGCCGCCGTCCAGGTGCTGTGCGAGCATCCCAGCCAGTGGGCGCTACTCGCCGAACATCCCGAGCTGGCGCCGCAGGCCGTCGAGGAACTGATCCGCCACTCCCCGACCGTCTTCAGCGCGCTGCGCGTCGCTGCCGAGGACGTCGTGCTCGACCGCGTCCTGATGCCGGCGGGCACGTGCGTCATCGCGAATACGGCGTCGGCCAACCGCGACGAAACGGTATTCGAGCACCCCGACCGGCTGGACATCACTCGTCAGGGCGCGCCGGGCATGCTGACACTGGGCGGCGGCGTCCACTACTGCCTGGGAGCGCACCTGGCCCGGGTCGAACTCGTCGAGGCGTTGCGGGTGATCACTCAGCGCCTGCCCAATGCCCGGCGTGACGGCCCGGCACCCTGGAAGTTGCCCACCGAACTGTCCGGCCCGACAACGCTTCCCATCGCTTTCGATGCCTGAGAACGGACCCGGTGGCGGCATAGGCGCCGACGAGCACATCCGGCGGCGCCGAACCCGACCGGGCTATCGAAACACCTTGTTGTCGAAGGCGTTCGCATCTGCTCTGCTCAGGTTCGATAATCCTCAACGGGCGATGGTTAAGGGGTTATCCGAAGGAGGAAGCGGACGTGGTCGGTATCGGACAGGCGGCGATGAACGCGGCACCCGTTTTCGGCGGCGCGATGCTGGCCTTCGCGGCCGGACAATTTCGGGGCGGAGACTTTCGGGGGATGATCAAGCAGGACATGGACCTGCTGGATCGGCTCCCCGCGGATGCCACGGAAAGACGCGCCAATCTGCAGCGCTCGATCGACGACCGCATCGACGACCTGATCGACGCCGCCGACAAGGGACGCGCGATGCGCAAGGCGGCGACGTCGTACCACGGCAATTGGCGCGACGTCGTGCTATTTCTGTGCACCGTGCTCTTCACGATCGTGTGGTGGAACGTCAAACACGATCGGGCGAACTGGCTGCCGACGTTCATTGTGCTGATCGTGTTGTCGGTGGTCGCCGCGGGCTACGCGGTCCGGGGCGCGATTCACTCGGCGCTTTCGCTGGCGCAACACAGGCGCCACGGTCCCGCGAGTCCGAAGTAGACCCTCGCTGCCGGCGAATGTGACAGCATTGTGGCGTGGGTCACTACCCCATTCCACGCGTCCTGGGTTGTGCGATCGCGCCGGCGTGGGTTCTGCTCGCCGCGCCCGTCCCCGCCGCGTCGGCGGAACCGTGTCCCGACGTCGAAGTGGTGTTCGCCCGCGGTACCACCGAGGCCCCTGGGCTCGGCGACGTCGGCGAACCATTCGTCGATGCATTGCGCTCGCGGCTCGGCGCACGGTCGCTCGGTGTGTATGCAGTCGACTATCCGGCCAGCACCGACTTTCCCACCGCGATGGACGGAATCATCGACGCCGGAACCCATGTCGAGGCGATGGCGGCGAACTGCCCGAAGACCAGCATGGTGCTCGGCGGCTACTCCCAGGGCGCGGCGGTGATGGGCTTCGTCACCGTGGACCGGGTGCCGGAGGGAGCGCACGCCGTGGACATCCCGGACCCGATGCCACCAGGTGTGGCCGAGCACGTCGCCGCGGTCGCGCTGTTCGGAAAGCCCTCGGAGCGGTTCATGGACACCATCCACCAGCCGCCGATCACCGTCGGCCCGCTGTACGCCGCCAAAACCATCGAGCTGTGCGTTCCCAACGATGCGGTGTGCTCCGGCGCGGGCGACTTCTCCGCGCACAGCCAGTATGTGGAGGCCGGAATGGTCGAGCAGGCCGCCGACTTCGCCGCGAGCCGGCTGCCGGCCGTCCCGCCCCCGGCAGCACCGCCGCCCCCGGCAGCACCCGTTTTGCCGCCGCCGGCGCCGCTACCTGTAGTCGCGCCACCGGAGCCGCATCTTCCCGGCCCGCCGCACGCTCCCGGCGAACTCCCGGTCGAGCAATAACTTCCCTAAATTACCTATTTTTGTAATACAAGCCGCCCGAGGACATTGCCCAGCGACCGGCGCGGTGTCACGCTAGCTGCATGACGGAAGCCGAAGCGTTCGTCGACCAGGCCGTGATGGGCCTGGCCGAGCCGCAACCCATGTACAAGGCACTGCGCGAATCGGCGCCGGTGTTTCGCGCACCACAGGCGGTGGTGCTCAGCCGGCTGGCCGACATCGAGATGGCGCTCAAGCACACCGAGCTGTTCTCGTCGAACATGGACGCGGTCGACCTGGGTAACATCCGCCCGCTGATCCCGTTGCAGGTCGACCCGCCCGACCACGCGAAGTACCGCCGCATCCTGGATCCGCTGTTCACGCCGCGCGAGATGGCGCGCCGCGAGCCGCGCGTCGCCGAATTGGTCAACCAGATGATCGACGGGTTCGCCGGCCGGGGCGAGTGCGACTTTCACGAGGAGTTCGCCGTTCCCCTGCCGTGCACGGTGTTCCTGCAGCTGCTCGGCCTGCCGCTGGAGGACCTCGGCCAGTTCCTGGAATGGAAGGACGGCGTGATCCGACCCGAGGGGGCCGGCGCCGACTGGGACGGCCGCCACGACGCCTCGGCGCCGGTGGCGCAACAGATTTACGAGTACTTCGACCACGCCATCGACGACCACATCGCGAGCCCCCGCGACGACGTCCTGTCCGCCATGATCGCGGCGAAGGTCGAGGGCGAGGCCGGGCGTCCGCTGACGCGCGAGGAACTGCTCGACATCTGCTTCCTGTTCCTGATCGCCGGGCTGGACACCGTCACCGACTCGCTCGACTGCTTCTTCGTGTACCTGGCCCGGCACCCCGACCACCGCCACCAGCTCATCGAGCCGCCTGACGTGCTGCCCCACGCGATCGAGGAGTTGTTGCGCTGGGAGACGCCGGTGCCCGGGGTCGTCCGCGTCGCCATGCAGGACACCGAGGTGGCCGGCTGCCCCATCAGCAAGGGCGAGCGGGTCAGCCCCCTCCTCGGCGCGGCCAACACCGATCCCGCCGAGTTCCCCGATCCCGAACTCGTCGACTTCACCCGTAACCCGAACCGGCACCGTGCCTTCGGCGGTGGTCCGCATCGGTGCCTCGGATCGCACCTGGCCCGCATGGAGTTACGGGTGGCGTTGCGCGAATTCCACCGGCGGATACCGGATTACGAAATCAAACCCGGCACCCAGCTGACCTACACCGCGGCACTGCGGTCGGTGGAGGCATTGCCGCTGGTGTTCCCGGTCGCGTCGCGATGAGTCACATCTCGGTCGACTCGGACCGCTGCATGGGACACGGACGCTGCTACATGCTGGCGCCCGACATCTTCGACGCCGACGACGTCGGACACGCGGTCCTGCTGGTTCAGGACGTGTCCGGCGATTCCGAGCGGCACGCCCGCACCGGCGAACAGAACTGCCCGGAGCAGGCGATCACGCTCGCGCCCTGAGTGCGGTTGTCGCACAGCGTGACTGACGGGCCGGCCCGAATCCGTACGACATCCGCCCGCGCGGGACTCTACCCACGCCAGCAAAAGCGTGTGAATATGACAGACGCTTGCCGCTCGCTGGTCGTACGCTGACGCAAACCACAGAAGGGACGCTCGCCAATGGAACCGAACTCGCTCGATCCGGTAGCCAGCGAACGGCTGGCGCACGCCGCCAAGTCGTGGACGTCCGACTTGTCGATCAACGAGTTCGCCCTGCTGCACGGGGCCGGGTTCGAGCCGATCGAGCTGGTGATGGGGGTCTCCGTCTATCACGTCGGCTTCCAGTTCAGCAACATGCGCCAGCAACAGGAACTGGGCGTTTTGACCGAGGCGACGTACCGGGCGCGTTGGAACGCGATGGCGCGTATGCAGGCCGAGGCCGACGCGCTGCAGGCCGACGGGATCGTCGGCGTCCGGCTGAACTGGCGCCATCACGGCGAGGGGGGCGAGCACCTCGAGTTCATGGCGGTCGGCACGGCGGTGCGCTACACCGCCAAGCCAGGATCGTTTCGGCGTCCCAACGGCCAGGCGTTCTCCAGCCACCTGTCCGGTCAGGACATGGTGACCCTGCTGCGATCGGGCTTCGCCCCCGTGGCCTTCGTGATGGGCAACTGCGTCTTCCACATCGCCGTGCAGGGATTCATGCAAACCCTGAAGCAGATGGGCCGCAACATGGAGATGCCGCAGTGGACACAGGGCAACTACCAGGCGCGCGAGCTGGCCATGTCGCGCATGCAAACCGAGGCGGAACGCGACGGCGCGACCGGCGTCGTCGGCGTGCACTTCGCCATCTCCAACTACGCGTGGGGGCTGCACACGGTGGAGTTCTACACGGCCGGGACCGCGGTGCGACGCACCGGCAGCGGAGAAACCATCACACCGTCGTTCGTGTTGCCGATGGACAACTGATGGCCGAGTTCGACGCCGAACGGGTCAGCCGCACCGTGAGCGCGGCGCTTTCCGGCCCGGGCGGAGTCGCGCTGGTGGTCAATGTGTTCGCCGGTCTTCCGGGCGTAATGCACACACCTGCAAAACGCGGCCTGCTGCGGTCGCAGCCGGAGCGCATCCAGATCGGCGACTGGCGCTACGAGATCAGCCGCGACGGACGCCTGCTGGCGGCGCACCTGATCAACGGCATCGTGATCGCCGAGGACATCCTGCTGGCCAACGACGTGGGCCCGCACATCGCCCGGGCACTCGGGCAGGTCGTCGCCCGGTACGGCGCGGCGGTCATCCCGAACATCAATGCGGCCGTCGAGATGCTCGGTACCAGCACCGGTTACGGGTTCTGATCCGCTGGCACCCTGTCGCGGCATTCCAGCAGTTCTTTAAGCGCTTCGGGAAACTCGTCGCCGATGCTCCACAGGTCCGGCAGTAGGTCCGGGCAGGAGATCACGCCGATGCCGAGCGCCCCGTTGAGCGACATCACGGTGATGTTCAGCCCCGCGCCCGCCAGCAGCGGGCCGAGCGGATACATCGCTTCCATCCCGCAGCCAAGGAAATACAACTGGTCCTGGGGGCCGGGCACGTTCGACAGGATCAGGTTGTAGGCGGGGCTCAGGGATATCGGCATGCGCGGCAGGATCTTCATCGCCGCACCGAACACCGTGGGCCCGCCAAACTGCGTCCAGTCATGCAGCAGCGTGGGCCCGATGGCGGCGGTGTGATCCTTGGCGGCGGCATTTCCCGCGGCAAGCGTGCGAATGCGTTCGGCGGGGTCGCTGATCTGGCTCTCCAACCGGCAGAACATCCAGGTGGTGTGGTTGCGGCCCGGGCGATTCGACTGGTCGTGCACCGACACCGGTACCGCCGAAACCAGCGGGCTGTCCGGCAGTTCGTCGCGCTTGAGCAGGTAGCGCCGCAACACCCCGGCGCACAGCGCCACCACGACGTCGTTGACGGTCACCCCGAACCGGTCCTTGACCCGTTTGATGTCGCGCATGTCCAGCTGCGTGTACGCGACGTTGCGCAGACCGCTGAAGGGCGCGTTGAACGCGGTCGTCGGGGCCACGAACGGCGCGGCCATGGTGCGGCCCTCGCGGGCGCGAAGCACCGTCTGCGCGAGGGTCAGTATTGTCGCCGGGACTATGGTGGCGAGCCGGAGCGGCCGCATGATGTAACCCTTCAACCCGCTTGCGGCGATCTGCAGCGAACTTCCGCCGCCCGCACCCTGGACGACGGGCTCCGGCGCCGGAGCATCGGGCTCCATGCTGCAGAGGTGGGCCAGTAGGTTCGCGCCGGCGACACCGTCGACCACCGAGTGGTGGATCTTCAGCATCACCGTCACCGCGTCGCCTCGAGCACCGCCTTCGATCACCCACATCTCCCACAGCGGGCGATGACGGTCCAGCGGCAATCCCGCGACATAGCCGCAGATCTCGGCCACCTCGCGCCGGCCGCCCGGCGCCGGCGCCCCCGCGCGGTGCACGTGCCGCCGCAACTCGAAGTCCTCGTCGTCGACCCAGACCGGGTGATCCAGGTTGAACTGCGTGTCGGCGAGTTTCATCCGGAACTCGGGCACCGCCTTGACGTGCTTCTCCAGCGACGCACGCAACCGGCTGTACGAGTAGCCGCCCGGCATCGTCGAGGTGTCCAGTTCCAGGACGCAGCACACGTTCAGCGGTTGCGTCGACGTCTCCAGATAGAGAAAGAAAGCATCAAATCCACTAAGTCGTTCCATCGGTGTCCGCTCGACTCATGGCTCCCACCGGGGCCACCCACCCTTCCCGCGTCAGTCTTCGTCAATGTTGTTGTCGCTGTGCTAAATCGCGGTTTACATCAGGTGCAGACTTCGCAGCGGGTGCCCCCGTCGAACCAACTCGCACCACACCCCCGGGGCCACAGCACTGTGGCGAACCCCGAACGCGGGGGTTGTTCCCCGCAGGCGGGAGAAAATAAACATCTTTCGCGCGGTGTTCAATAATGCGGGTCGCGCGGCCGGTCAACTGCGTGAGCCATCGCAGAGCGCTGACGTGGCGCTCTAGTCGGGCACCCTCGAAGTGTTACGGACGAAATTCGCCCGTCGGGGCCTCAGCCAGAAGTAACGTCGGGCCGCCGCTACGGCTGACGTCCCGCGGACGAATCAATTGAGGTGAGCGGCAGCGAAAGTCGCGGCTTGGTCGACCATTCCGTCGTCGACATACGCGTTATGGGCGGCCCAATCACCGCCGTCGGAGCACACTGGGTCGCCGGCTGCGCACAATTCCGTGGTCTTCGCCAGGTACAGCGGACCGATCGTGAGCGGCGGGGCACCGACGGAGTTCATGAAATTGCTGGATGGCGTTCCGAAAAGAGTCACCGCGGCAACGTGGTTGGCCACCTCGGGGGGCATGGGCCGGGGGGCGCCCGACGGCGCGCCGTCCGGTACCGCGGCGGAGGTGACAAAGCCCATCACGGCCGCACCCTGGGAAAAGCCGCCGAGCACCATCTTGGTCTTAGGGCAGGTGGCCGCGATGTGTTCGACATGCATGCCGGCGTCGTTGATGCCGTCGAGGGCCGTCGGGAAATCGATGGTCGCGGGGTAATTCACCGCGTAAACGCCCATGGATCTGGGGCCGATCTTGGAGTGCAGCGCGTCGACGAACGCCTGGCCGATGAACCCGACGCCGTCCGGTTCACTGGTGCCGCGCGCGAAGACCACCTCGACATCGGGACAGGGACCCGATGCCACCGACGGGGCCGCGGACGAGGAAGGGACCAACGCGACAGCCAGTGCCGCGGAGGTAATCACCGCGGCAAAGGCGACGCGAACCATGTTGCGTGGATTCACGCAGAAAAAGTTGCCCACTCGTTTTCGTCTCAAACATCAAGCGGAACAGCGGGTTGTCGAGCACCTGCGGCTAAGGCCCTTTCTACCAGACAGATTGGGCGTTGCTGTGAGCGCAAAATATCGGCGTCGAACCGTTCGGGCCGCGCGCTCGTGTCCTTCCTATGAGTCGCGGTCGTCACGCGCTGGGGAGTTCGGGCCCGACGAGGTCCAGCGTCGATCCGCCCGGACACGGGCTGGCCATCGAGCTTCGCGACGTGGTGCGCCAGTACCGGGTCGGCGGCCAATCCGTGCGGGCGCTCGACAACATCAGCCTGCGGCTCGAGGGTGGCCAGTTCGTGTCGATGGTCGGGCCGTCTGGGGCGGGCAAGAGCACGTTGCTGCATCTGCTCGGCGCGCTGGACTCCCCAGATTCGGGGTCGATCACCTTCGACGGCGAACAGATCGCTCGCCTAGGCGACGAACAGCAGTCCCAGTTTCGGCATCTTCGGGTCGGATTCGTATTCCAGTTTTTCAACCTGCTGCCGACGCTGTCGGCGTGGGAGAACGTGGCCGTGCCGAAGCTGCTGGACGGCGTGCGGCTGGGTAAGGCCAGGCCGGACGCGGTCCGGTTGCTCGAGCGGGTCGGGCTGGGCAACCGAACCGAACATCGGCCGTCGGAAATGTCGGGCGGCCAGATGCAGCGCGTCGCGGTGGCGCGCGCGTTGATGATGGACCCGCCGCTGATCCTCGCCGACGAGCCCACGGGCAACCTCGATTCCACCACGGGAGCGGCCATCTTGGAGTTGCTCGCCGCGGTCGCGCACGAGGAGGGCCGCGGCCGGCTCGTCGTCATGGTGACCCACAATCCCGATGCCGCGCGGGCCACCGACCGCATCATCACACTGCAGGACGGCAGAGTCGGTTCCGACGAGCTGACACTGGTCCCGTGCTGACCCGCACGGCACGAAAGGGCCCGGCGATGGCCGCCGCGGCCAGCCGGTTACGGATCTTCAGCCTGCGCGAGCTCGCCGTCCACCGTCGCCGCACCGTCGCCTCGGTCGCCGTAATGGCGGTCTCCGCAATGTATCTGGTGGCAGTATTCGGCATCTTCGGGTCCATCGCCGGGTCCGTCAACCGGCTGGCGGACGGCGTCGCGGGCATCGCGTCCCTGGAAGTGTCGGGCATCACCGACGCCGGCTTTCCCGACGCGGTGACGGCCGAAGTGGCCGCGGTGCCCGGGGTCGCCGTCGCGGCGCCGATGATCCGGACGTCGGCATCCACCGCATCGGGACCGGTGCTGCTGTTCGGTGCCGACGCGAGCATCACCGCCCTGGGCGGTGCGCTGAAAGACGCCGTGTCGGGTCAGCTGGCAAATCCGTCGGACCCCGCCAACGGGGTGCGCGTCGGGCCCGGCGTCGGCCACGCGAAAGGCGACGTGTTCCAACTGGGTTCGGGGTCGGTGACGGTCATCGAGGTACTCGGCGGCAAGCGTCTCGCCGACCTCAACGGCGGGCACTATGTGCTGGCGCCGCTCGCTCTCGCGCAGGACCTCGCCGGCCGCCACGGCCGGCTCGACTCGATCCTGATCACCGTCAAGCCCGGCGCGGACCTGGCCCAGGTTCGCAGCGACGTCACCGCCGCGGTGAACGGCCGGGCCGTCGTCGCGGACCCCAGCATGCGGGCGACGCGGGCCGGCGACGGCGTCAAGATGATGAACTACATGGCCCTGATGGGCGCCATGGTCGCACTGATGGTCGGGGCGTTCCTGATCTACACCACCATGACCATGGCGATCACGCAGCGCCGACCGGTCATCTCGATGTTGCGGGCGATCGGCGGCCGTCGCGCCACCATCGTCCGCGACATGCTCGCCGAGGCTGCGCTGCTGGGCCTGCTCGGCGGCAGCATCGGATCGGCGATCGGCATAGTGTTGGGCCGCAACGCGATCGGGCGGCTGCCCGCGGCCATGACGCAGGGGCTGGAGGCTCGCGTCGAATACTGGCTGCCGGGCTATGCGATCCCGGCAGCGCTGGCGGCCACCGCACTTACCAGCGTGGTCGCTTCGGCGATGGCCACCCGGCAGGTTTACAAGGTCTCTCCGATCGAGGCGTTGGCGCCCGCTGGGGTTTCGGCGGCCGACCGGGTGCCACGCTGGCTGCGCACCGCGACGGGGGTCGGCGCGCTCACCCTGCTGGCGACCTCGATCGTCGTTGTCGTCACCCAACGCGGTGTGGTGGCGTTCGCGGCGATGTCCGCGGTGTTCTGCGCCGAGATCGCGCTCGGCTTCGCGCTTACCTCATTCATCGTCAGGGCGACCGCCACGACCGCCCGAATTTTCGGCCCCGCGGGGGCGCTCGCGGCCGCGACGATCGAACGCGCCCCGCGCCGGGTGTGGGCGACGGTGATGACGGTCCTCATCGCGGTCGTCACCACCATCGCGATCACCGGCACCAACACCGACATGATCCGGTCGGCGCGGGGCATCTTCGCGCCGGTGGCCGACGTCCCGGTGTGGGTGAGCGCGAATCCGCCCGACAGCTACCCCACCGACGCACTGCCGCAGGGGCTTGCCGAAAGGGTGGCCGCCGTGCCGGGCGTGGCGCGCGTCACCGAGGGCGCGTTCGGGTTCGCCGAGGTCGGTGGCACCCGCGTGATGCTCGACGGGTTCTCCGCCGGAACCGCCGACCCGCTCTTCCGCGCGCTCGACAACCGGGTGCGCGACGAGGTGCTCGCGGGCCGCGGCGTGGTGCTGACCCAGAATCTCGGCAAGACGCTGCACGTCCGGGCCGGCGACCGACTGCGCATGCAGACGCCGCGCGGGGCGCAACAGCCAACCGTGCTGGCCCTGGTCCCCTACTTCTCGACGGTCATCGGGACCGTCGGCATGAGCCTCGATCGGCTGCGCGGCTGGTTCGACCGTCCGGCGGCCACCGTGCTGCAGGTTTCTGGGAATCCGGGGGCACCGGGCGCCGATCCGAAGCGCCTGCTGGACGAGGTCCGCCGGGTGGTGCCCGCGCCGAGCTATGTCTACGACGGCCACGTGGGGCTGGCGGGACTCGAGGCCCCGATGCGCCAGAGCATGTTCATCGCCAACGCCGTCTGGATCATCGTCGTACTGGTGGCGGCGGTGGCGCTGCTCAACACACTCACGCTGTCGGTGCTGGAACGCCGACGCGAAATCGGGGTGCTGCGGGCCATGGGATCCAGCCGGCGGTTCACCTTGCGGATGGTCCTGGTCGAGGCGGTAGGAATCGGCATGGTCGGCGGCGTCCTGGGGTTGGCGTTCGGCGTGACGGACCAGTGGCTATTCAGCCTCGTCAGTGGGGAAATGATGAGTTTTCAAGTCAGGTTCCGGCCGAGCGCGATGGTGCTCGTCTTCACGGTGGGCGCACTGGCCGTCAGCCTGCTCGGCTCGGTGCCCCCCGCGCGACGCGCGGCGCGACTCAACATCATCGAGGCCGTCAGCGTCGACTAGGCGCGCGGCCGTTCGTCGAGTATGGGGCCTACGCAGGCATTTCGGCGGATCGACGTACTTGCAACCCGTTTCGCCCGGCTCCGCCGCGCTCACGATTGCCGCTGGGCCTAATGGCGGCAACCCATTTCGCCCCGCTCCGCCGCGCTCACGATTGCCGCTGGGCCTAATGGCGGCAACCCGTTTCGCCCCGCTCCGCCGCGCTCACGATTGCCGCTGGGCCTAATGGCGGCAACCCGTTTCGCCCGGCTCCGCCGCGCTCACGATTGCCGCTGCTAATGGCGGCAACCCGTTTCGCCCGGCTCCGCCGCGCTCACGATTGCCGCTGCTGATCGAGGCGGAAGGGGGGATACTCGTCGCGCATCAACGACACGTACACGGCAACCCGATAGCGCCAGCGGACGATGCCCATCAGCAGGTCGTACATGCCGCGCGGGATCGTCCCGGTGCACAGCAGCGCCGCTGCCGCGATCACCGTGAGGACCTGCAACAGCGGTTCCATCGCCCAGCACAGCAGAATCTGCGGCAGCCCCAGCAACCACCACTTGACCAGCACGCCCGAGCGCGACAGCCGTTCCGGATAGTCGACGTCGAGGTCACCCGGGTAGTCGGGCCGGGACGCCAGCGTGAACGGCGGGTACCGGTCGGTGCTGTTCATCGGGAACCGGTAGTTCATCACCCGCCAGGACCAGCGCAGCACGCCGACGTTGAAGTCGAAGACGGGCCGCGGATACCGCCCGGTGCACAGGATGGCGACGCCGGCGGCGGCCGTCAGCAGCGGATACACCAGGTACAGCAGTATCAGGATCGGGTAGTGCGGAACGGCCAGCACGCACCACTTGACGATCCAGAGCCAGCGCGACGGCGCGTCGAAATCGCCTCGCACGCGCACGAATTCGGCCGGTTCGTCCATGTTCATGGCTCCGACGGGCAAGCCGAGTTGGGCACGGAAGCCACATCTCGGCTGATTCGGGCGGCCAGCCGGCGATGGCTGGTGCAGCCCAGAAACGTGGTCAGCGCCCAAGTGTGGACGCGGTCCGGGAACAGCGCCGCCGGCCGCAACATCGACTCCCCATGGGCGACCTGCAGCGACGCCACCCGCGACACCGCCGAAACCCGGCGCCGCCGCGTCTTCTCGTACCACCGCAGCGCGGCCGTCGGGTCTAGGTCCGAGAGCGCCTTACACAGCACCATCGCGTCGAGCAACGCCTGATTGGTGCCCTGCGCCAGCGTCGGAGGCATCGTGTGCGCGGCGTCGCCGAGCAACGTCAGCGGTCCGCACGCCGGTGCCGGGATCGGATGCCGGAAGTGCGGGAACGGCGACGCGGCCAGGTCGTCGTCGGTCAATTTCGCGAGCAGCAGGTCGACCGAATCGGTCCAGCCGCTGAAGTTGGACCGGATCACGTCGACCGGCCGCTGCGGTCGGACGAAGTCATGGGACCACGGCAAGTCGAACCACCACTGCAGATCTAGGCCGCCCGCCGGCCACATGCCGAGGTTTCCGTGCTCGCCGACCACGATCAGCCCGACCTCACGGTCCTGAACATTCGAGACTTCCGGAAAGTCGACGAGTCCCTGCCAGCTGCACCACCCAGTCGGCTCAGGGGCCGGCGCCCCGACGACATCGCGGATCACCGAATGTAGGCCGTCCGCACCGATCAGCAGGTCCCCCTCGGCCGAAGAGCCGTCCGCGAATTCGACACGCACCCCGTCGCGCCAGGTGGTCACCCCGACCGCTCGGGAGCCGCACCGAATCCGATCCTCCGGGAAGCCCTCCCGCAACCTCGCCAACAAGACGCGCCGCGGCACCATCCGCACGGGCGCGCCCAGCCGGTGCCGCATCGTCGTCAGGTCCAGGTTGGCGAGCCGTCGCCCGCGGGCGGTGATCACCCGCACACCGGACAGCAGCTGGCCCGCCCCGTCCATGTCCACACCCAGCTGTCGGAGCACGGTCTCGCCGTTGGACCAGATGGTGACTGCGCCGCCACCTGCCCGCACGTCCGCCCGCTGGTCGAAGACCGTGACGTCGTGCCCGTCCCGCAGTAATCCCCGCGCAACCGAAAGTCCGGCCACCGCGGCGCCGATGACGAGGACCCGCAACGGCCGGCGGCGCGGCGCAAGCCTGGCGGATTTGCGGGTATCCGGCATCCCCGGCATCAGCTTCCTGCCGGGGCGGCGCTCAACGTGGATGGTAGACAACTGATATGACTGTTGGCGCAACCGCGATCACAATCTTTCATCCGCCCTCCGATCCTGAGCGATTCGGCCGGTGGGTGGCCGGATACTTTGCTTCGGCGCGCCATTGCAGTGGACACGTGTCGGCACGCCAATCGGTTCAGGACGGCGATTGGGCCGTCGAGGTGACCTTCGAGGACGCGGAGCTGCTCCATGCGTGGATCGACAGCGCCGAGCGTCTCGAGCAACTCGTTGCCGGTCAGGCGCAGGGATACCTGCGGTCGGCCTCCGACCTGATCCTGGCCCCCGGAGAACCGCCACCCGCGAACGTCGGCGTCTTCCTGCACAGCGTGACACCCGGCAAGGAAACCGAATTTGTAGCGGCCCAGCGCGATCTGACGGTGATTAGCTCCGCCTTCCCGGGATACGAAGGCACCGCGCTGTTTCCGGCGGACTCGTCGGGCCAGTGGATGTCGGTGCTGCGTTTCCGGACGGCGCGTCAGCTCGCCGAATGGATCCGGTCCCGCGAACGCCAGGACGCACTGCCGCGCCTGCGCGGTGAGCTGACCCGCGACTTCGCCGAGCTGCCGCGTAGCGCGCCGTTCGGGTCCACGGTCCGAGTCACGGACGGTCAGACGAAGATCACCCCGGCGTGGAAGTCCGCGATGCTGGTGGTGCTCTGCCTCTATCCGACCGTGATGCTGCTGTCCAAGTCACTGGCGCCAGAACTGGGTCGGCTCGGCGCCAACCAGGCGCTGTCGGTTTTCGTCGGCAACGTCGCCAGCGTCAGCTTGCTGCAATGGGTGCTGGTCCCGACGGTGTCGCGGCCGTTCCGCCGCTGGATCGACCCGGTCGACGGGGCTCCCGGCCGCATCAGCCTCGCCGGCGCCGCGGTGATCGCGGCCCTCTACGCCGCGTCGGTGACGACCTTCACCCTGCTCGGCTAGTCAGCTGTCGATCATCGCGTGCAGTTCGGTGATCGACCACGGTCCGGCGTCCCGGTGCTCGCGGTAGCCCAGCACCCGCGGTGTCTGACGATCGAAGCGGCCGACGAATCCCCCTGCGGCGATGAAGATTTGGCCGGTGACATCGCGAGCGAGGTCGCCGGCCAGATATGCGTAGAGCGGTGCCACGAATTCGGCCGGCGCGGCGTCCAGGGACGCCTTCGCGGTCATGTCGTCGAGTATTCCGCGGCGGCGCAGGTTTTCGATGTGCGCTTCGTACTCCGCCCCCGTCGACAGCCGTGTCTTCGCGCCGGGACACACGACATTCGCGCGCACGCCCGCGGACTTCAATTCCGCCGCCACCGCGAGCGTGAACCCGTTGACGGCACCTTTGCCCGCCGGATAGCCGGTACCGCCGTAGTCGCCGAGAAAGGCCACCGATCCGGTGTTGATGATCGACCCGTGACCCTGCGCGGCCATCACCGGCGCGGCCACCCGGCAGGTGTGAAAGGCCGTTCCGAGGTGGACCGCGATCAGATGGTCGAATGCCGCTGGGGTGATGTTCAGGATCGACGAACCCGGCGGCTCGGGGATCCCGGCGCAGTTAACCAGGATGTCCAGCCGCCCGAATGCGCCGGTGCATTCGCGGATCAGGGCTTCGGCGACGCGCTCGTCGTTGGCCGCGCCCGCCACCCCGACGGCCCGACCGCCCGACGCGGTCACGGCGCCGACGGCCTCGTCGACCGCTTCGGGGTCGCGCCCGTTGATCACGACGCCGACGCCGAGTTGGCCCAGCAGCTCGGCGACGGCCCGTCCGATCCCACGGCTGCCCCCGGCTACCACCGCCGCACGACCGGCCAGCGACCCCGTCATCTTTGCCCTCCCATCATCGGCTCCCCGCTAAGACAACCACCCCACCACGCATGCGAGGTACTGTGCGGTCCGTGACGAGCATTAGCGCGACGGCGGTGGCGGTGGCGGTTTCGGCGGCGGTTTCGGTGGCGGGCTGCGGCGCCAAGCCCGCGTCGCCGGCGGCCCAGTCGGGCTCGGCCACCTCTGCCGCACCAGGCCAAGGCGCGGACTACACCGCATGGTTGATCCAGGCATCCGACCTCAAGGCGCCCGAGCCCTTCACCGCCAGCCCGCCGATCCGTAATCCGAACGGCCAGCCGGGCGCCGCGACGACGTTCAGTACTCAGGATGGCAGCCACGTCATCCGCGACACCATCCAGGTTCTGGCGGATCCCGCCGCCGCTATGGGCGCGCTGAATGCGGCGAAGGCGGCGCAGACCACCGCGCTGAAAAATCCGGTCAGCCAACCGGCGGACATCGGTGCCGCCGGGACGACGCTGCTGGGCGACGCGCCGGACGGCTCCAAGGGCGTGTCGTTCCTGATGTTCACCGAGGGCAAGGCGTTCGTCACGCTGGAATTCGACGGCCCGATCGAGTCGCTGGCACCGCCGGACTTCGTCACCGACGTGGGTCAGAAGCAGGACTCGGCGGTCAGGAAGGGTCTGGGCGGCTAGAGGCTTGATCGGCTCCCTGAGCGGCGCCGGATCGGCTGATGCGGCCACAAAACCCGCGGCGGCCGGTAACGTCCGACCGGAGATGACGATGCAGCATGAAACCCGCGATCTGCCACACATGGACTACATGGAGTTGCCCATGGCCGCCGATCGGGCCGTCGGATGGTCGGTGCTGCGGGACGCCGGCCCGGTGGTTCGCGGCGCGGCCGACGACTTCTATTACCTGACCCGGCGCGAGGATGTGCTTGAGGCCCTGCGCCACCCGGAGATCTATTCGTCGAAGCGCGCCTTCGATATCCTGGGCAGTCCCTTGCCGCTGGTTCCGCTCGCCTACGACCCGCCAGAGCACACCCGCTTCCGAAAGATCCTGCAGCCGTACTTCAGCCCCCACACGCTCGGTGCGATGCTGCCGTCCCTGCAGGCGCAGGCCTCCGAGATTATCGAGGCGATCGCCGCCGACGACCATTGCGACGCCATGGCGCAGCTGGCGGTCCCCTATCCCTCGCAGGTTTTTCTGACGCTGTTCGGTCTGCCGCTGCAGGATCGCGACCGGCTGATCCGGTGGAAGGACGCCATCATCGATCTCGGCCTGCTCGACACCCTCGAGGGCGCCGACCTGACCCCGGCGATCGAGCTGAGCGCGTACCTTTTCGAAGCGATCGCTGCCCATCGGGAGAATCCCGGCGCCGACATCCTCTCGCAAGTGCTGCAGGGCGACGATCCGCTGAACGACAGCGAAGCGCTCGGGCTGAGCTACGTGTTCGTGCTGGCCGGGTTGGACACCGTGACCTCCGCGATCGGCTCAGCGCTGCTCGAACTGGCCCGGAACCCGCAGCTGAGCACACGACTGCGCGAGAACCCGGACCAGATCAACGTTTTCGTCGAAGAGATCGTCAGGCTGGAGACGCCCGCCCCGATCGTTCCGCGGGTGACCACCCGGGACACCGACGTCGCCGGTGTCACCATTCCCGCGGGCGCACGCGTATGGCTGTGCCTGGGCGCCATCAATCGCGACGGCAGCGATGCGACGTCGCTCGACGAGCTGGTTCTCGACGGCAAGGTGCACCGGCACTGGGGGTTCGGGGGCGGCACACACCGCTGTCTGGGATCGCATCTGGCGCGCATGGAGCTCAATCTCGTCGTCTCCGAATGGCTGCGCCGCATAACGTCCTTCGAACTCGCGCCGGGGTATCAAGCGGAGATCGTATGGCCGTCAGCTACTTTCAGCGTCTCGTCACTGCCGCTGCGGCTGGGGTAGCAACCGGTTATCGTGACACGGGGACCGCGCCGAAATGGGGGTTTGCGCGTTGAGGAAAGCAATCGTGGTCGTCGCAGCAGGTGCTGCGCTGCTGATCACCGCGGGATGCCAGGGATCCGGCGGCCGGCAGGCCGACACCGAATCGTCGGCGGCGCAACCGTCGGGCAGGAATCAGCGCGCGGCGCCGGCGGCCCCGTCGGGAAAAGTGAAAGTCCGCTATGAGGAGGCGCGCAGCCCGGAGGCGCAGCGCGGCCGCCAGATCATGGAGGAGGCAAAGCTTTTGGAGGGGCTGGCCAGCCATGTCGAGGATACTCTGGTACTGCCGGGCGACCTGGGCATCGTCGGTAAGCAGTGCGACACGGTCAACGACATGTACGACCCCAACAGCAACGAGATTGAACTCTGCTACGAGTCCATCGAGCACAGCGAGCACAACTTCGTGGGCAGCGGCAACCCGGATCCGGTGACCGCCGCGCTGGACTCGGAAACCTCCGGCTTCTATCACGAGCTCGGACACGCCACGCTGGCGATCTACCAGCTGGCGTTCACCGGCCGCGAAGAGGACGTCGCCGACCAGCTGTCAGCGTTCACACTGCTCAACCCTGGCGCCGACGGCAAGCCGTATCCCAACGGCGTGCGCATCGCCATGCACACCGCCGAAGACTGGAAGCTGAGCGCCAAGGAGTCCAACGACGCCAACGAGCTCCCCTTCTGGGACGGGCACCCGATGGACATCCAGCGGATGTACAACTGGCAGTGCTGGATCTACGGGTCGAACCCGGCGGCCAACGCCAGCATCGTCACCTCTGGAGACCTGCCCGAGGACCGGGCCGGCAACTGCGAAGACGAATACCAGAACATGACCCGGGGTTGGAAACAATTGCTCGGGCCGCACCTGCGCAAGCCCAACTAGCGGCCGGGTGCGGCGTCCGGCCAATTAAATAAGCCGCTTGATTTAATCCGTGCGGCGATGTTCACTGGGACGATGACCGCTGAGCGAGAGATTCGCTCGGACAGATCGATGGGCACTCGCGAGGCGATCCTGTCGGCCGCGGAACTGCTGTTCGCCGAACGTGGGATGTATGCCGTTTCCAACCGGCAGATCAGCGAGGCGTCGGGGCAGCGGAACAACGCGGCCGTGTGCTATCACTTCGGTTCCCGGATCGACCTGCTCCGGGCGATCGAGGGCCGCCATCGGGAACCGATCGAGCGACTGCGCGCCCAGATGGTCGACGACATCGGCGATTCCGACGAGCTGCGCGACTGGGTGGGCACATTGGTGCGCCCGCTCACCGACCACCTGGCTGCGCTGGGCACGCCGAGCTGGTATGCGCGCTTCGCCGCCCAGGCGATGGCCGATCCCGCGTATCGCCACGTCGTCACCAAGGACGCCCTGTCGTCGCCGATGCTGGTGCGGACCATCGACGGCATCAACCGCTGCCTGCCCGACTTGCCCAAACGCGTGCGCTCCGAACGGATCGTGATGGCACGCAACCTGCTGATGCACACCTGCGCCGAACACGAAGGCGCGCTGGCCGAACACGGCCCCCGGTCACGTTCCAGCTGGCCGGTGGCCGGTGAGGGGCTGATCGACGCCATCGTCGGGTTGTGGCGAGCGCCCGTCCACGTCAACATGGCCGGCGTCCGGCCGCCGGAAACCACGGGAGCACGATGACCGACACCGCTTCACCCGGCAGGACCGAGATCCCCGAGTTCCCGATGTCCCGGGCGCCGGGCTGCCCATTCGCACCACCACCAAACGTTCTGGCGCTCAACGACACCCGCCAGCTCAGCAGGGTGCGGATCTGGGACGGCAGCACACCGTGGCTGATCCACGGCTACGACGCGATCCGTGCGCTGTTCACCGATTCGCGAACCAGCGTCGACGACCGCCTGCCGGGCTACCCGCACTGGAACGCGGGCATGCTGGCGACGGTGCACAAACGACCACGCTCGGTGTTCACCTCCGACGCCGAGGAGCACACCCGCTTCCGCCGGATGCTGTCAAAACCGTTCACGTTCAAGCGTGTCGAGGCGCTGCGCCCGGCAGTGCAGAAGATCGCCGACGAACGCGTGGACGCCCTGCTCGCGGGGTCCAGGCCCGGCGACATCGTCAGCACCCTGGCGCTGCCCATCCCGTCGCTGGTCATCAGCGAAATGTTGGGCGTGCCTTACGAGGACGCAGATTTCTTTCAGGAACAGGCTCAGCGCGGCACCGGCCGGTACGCCACCGAAGAGGACACCGCCCAAGGCGCCGCGTCGCTGGCGAAATACATCGCCAACCTGATCCGCACGAAGATGCCCAGTCCCACCGAGGACTTGGTGTCCGACCTGGCCGAGCGGGTCAACGCCGAGGAGATCAGCGTGCGGGAGGCGACGCAGCTGGCGCTCGGCGTGCTCATCGCCGGCCACGAGACCACCGCGAACATGATCAGCCTGAGCATCGCGGCACTGCTCGAACATCCCGATCAGTTGGCGCTGATCCGCGACGCCCAGGATCCCAAAGTGATCGCCGCCGCGGTCGAGGAGCTGATGCGCTACCTGAGCATCATCCAGACCGGTCAGCGGCGGATCGCCGTAGAGGACATCGACGTTGGCGGTGAGACCATCCGGGCCGGCGAGGGCATCATCCTCGACATCGCCCCGGCCAATTGGGACAGCCGCCAATTCACCGACCCGGGTCGCCTGGATCTGGGGCGCGAGGACGGCCCGCACGTCGGGTTCGGCTACGGCCGCCACCAATGCGTCGGACAGCAGTTGGCCCGCATGGAACTACAGATCGCGCTGCCCACGTTGTTCCGCCGGATCCCTACGCTGCAGCTGGCGGTGCCGGTCGAAGAGCTCCCGTTCAAGCACGACACCTTGGCCTACGGTGTGTACGAGCTGCCCGTCACATGGTGAGCCGCAACCCTTACCCGGCGGGCGTCATCGGCGCCCCCAAGGATCGTCACGGTCAGGCGGCCGGGGCGGATGTGGGCCTGCCCGCCGGGACGGAGGTGTTCTCGGCGGACAACCACATCTCGCTGGCCGACGACATCTTCTACGAGCGCTTCCCCGATCACCTCAAGGACCGGGCGCCGCGAATCTGGTACGAGGATGGCGCGTATCTGCTTGGACCGCCGGGACAATCGATGGTGGTCGGTGACTTCAGCGCGGTGCTCATGCAGTACGACGACCTGGCCGGCGCCGCCAGCAACAACATCGAGGCCCGCGTCCGCGAACTCGCCGAAGACGGCGTCGACAAGGAACTGGCCTTCCCGAACGCGGTGCTGGCGCTGTTCCACCTGCCCGACAAAGACCTGCGGGAGCGGGTTTTCCGCGTCTACAACGAGCACATCGCCGAGGTGCAGGAACGCTCCGACGGCCACCTCTACGGGGTGGGCCTGATCAACTGGTGGGACCCGCGCGGCGCGCGGCGCACACTGGAAGAACTGAAATCGTTGGGGCTGAAGACATTTCTGATGCCGCTGATGCCGGGTGTCGACGACAACGGCGACGTCATCGACTTCTCCAGCACGGCGATGAGCGAGGTGTGGGCGGAGATCGAAGAGGCCGGCCTGCCCGTCACGCACCACATCGGCGAAAGCCAGCCGAAGTGCCCGAGCGAGGTCAACAGCGTCGCCGTGGCCATGATGGTGAACATCGACTCGTTCCGGGAGATGTTCTCCAAGTACATCTTCGGCGGCATCCTGGACCGCCACCCGCGGCTGCGCATCGGCTGGTTCGAGGGTGGCATCGCCTGGGTTCCGCCTGCGCTGCAGGATGCCGAACACGTCCTCGCGTCGTACCGGCACATGCTGCGTGGCCACCCCGAACACGACGTCCGCCACTACTGGGACACCCACATGTACGCCTCGTTCATGGTCGACGGCCTTGGCCTGCAACAGATCGACGAGATAGGAATCGACAAGGTGATGTGGTCGTCGGACTATCCGCACAACGAAAGCACATTCGGCTATTCGGAGCGATCCCTGGCGGCGGTGGTCGACGCCGTCGGGCCCGCGGACGCGGCGCGGGTCGTCGGCGGGAACGTCAGAGCGTTCCTGGGGCTCTGAGGTGGCCGACACGCTGACCGCCCGCGGCGCGGTTCTGGACATTCCCGACGAACCCGACTGGTCGCGCATGCGTTTGGAGATCGGGGCGCGGGTGCGGTCCGCGATGAACGAACACGGCGTCGACGCCCTGATCCTGCTGATGAACGGTCATGTCCAGTATGCGACGGGTTTCAGCTGGCCGTTGCTGGACGCCGGCCTCTCACACGCGGAACGTCCGGTGGCCGTCGTGCTGGCCTCCGACGTGCATCCGCATCTGTTCCTGCCGTACCGCAGCGGCGCCGCCTGGGCGCCCTCGGTTCCCGACGACCACCTGCACGGCCCGGTCTACCTCGAATTCGACTATGGAGTAGCGGCTTTCGCTCGCGATTTGGCTGCGCTGATCCCGCCCGGCGCGGCCGTTGCCGTCGACGAGCTGACCGGTGCCATGCGCCGTTCGTCGGCCACGTTGTTTCCGTCGGGCCCGCCGTCGGACGCGGCGGTCATCATCGGCGCGGCGCAGTTGGTCAAGACACGCGACGAGGTGGCGTGCATACGCCGCGCTTCGCGGATCACCGAGCAGGCCATGGCGGACGTGCAACGGGCGCTGGCACCGGGAGTGCGGCAGATTGACCTGTCGGCCAGGCTGGTACGGCGCGCGTTCGAGTTGGGCGCCACCGCCAACATGCTCGAAGCCATCTGGCAGGTGATGCCCGCGTCCCGCGAGGCCGGCGTATGGACGACCCACGGCGATCTGGCCCTGCCGCTGTTGCCGACCGACCGTGAGCTGGCGGCGGGCGACGTGCTGTGGACCGACATCAGCTTCAGCTATGCCGGATACTGCTCGGATTTCGGCCGCACCTGGCTGGTCGGCGCGGAGCCGACGCCGGCGCAGCAGGATCAGTTCCGGCGGTGGCGGTCCATCCTCGATGCGGTGCTCGCGGTGACCCGCGCCGGTGCCACCTCCGGGGATCTGGCGCGCGCGGCGATCGCCGCCAACGGCGGTCGCAGGCCCTGGTTGCCGCACTTCTACCTCGGCCACGGCATCGGCACCTATCCCGCCGAAATGCCAATGATCGGAACGGATCTGGGTGAGGAGTTCGACGACACCTTCGTCTTCCCGCCCGGCATGGTCCTGGTGCTGGAACCGGTGGTGTGGGAGGACGGCACGGGCGGCTATCGCAGTGAGGAGATCGTGGTGATCACCGAGGACGGCTACACGCCGATCACCGACTACCCCTACTCCCCCTACGGTGACTGAGGTTCTGCCCGACGCCCTGCGATTGCGAATCGGGCGTCGGGAGCGGGCCCTGGCGGCGATGGCGGCACGCGACCTGGACATCCTGGTGCTCGGGCGGCAGGCCAACGTCCGCTACGTCACCGGGGCACCGCAGCTGTGGATCGCCGGGACGCGGCCGTTCGGTCCGGTCTGCGTCGTGGTGCGCGCCGGCGGCGACATCTACCTCAACACCACCGACGACGAGGGCGTCCCCGAGGAGATCGGTCACGATCACCTATATGGATTGACGTGGAACCCGGTGACGCTGATCGACGTGTTGAAGAAGATCGACGGCGCCGAGACGGCGCGGCGAGTCGGAACCGACGCGATCACACCCACTTTCGCCGCGTTATTGCCCGACGCGTTCCCCAACGCGGAGTTGGTGGACGGCGAACCCGCCATGCGTGATTCGCGGCGCATCAAGACACCCGACGAGATCGCGACCATGGGCGCCGCGATCCGTATCGCCGAAGGTGGTTTGGCCGCGGGCGTCGCCGAATTGGTCGCCGGGCGCTCCGAGCGCGAGCTGGCCGGTGCGGTGCTGGAAGCCATGGCCGCCGGTGGGGTCAGCACGCCCGCCACCCAGGACGCCGCATGGGTGACGTCGCGCGAACATCCTTGGCGGCGCGCACAACCTGACGGCGAATTACGCGACGGCGACCTGGTCGCGTTCGCCGCCGGCGCCCTGGCCGGCGGCTACGTCGGCGAGGTGGGCCGCACCCATTCGGTGGGCGATGTCGGACCCGACGCGCGGCGGCTATTCCGGCGTTCGGATGCGTTGTACGACAGGCTGCTTGCGGCCTGTCGACCGGGCACATCCACGCGGCAGCTGCTCGCCGCCTACGAGGCCGCGGGCGAACCGATTCCGCCGATGCCGATCGCCCACGGGCTGGGCCTCGGCTTCGATCCACCCGTGGTTTCCGAAATGCTCTCGGCCGCCGGCGAACACGAGCCTTTGGAACCCGGGATGGTGCTCGCCGTCACCGGCTACGTGTGGCAGGAGGGCGTCGGCGCCGTCCTGCGCCGCGACACCGTCCACATCACTGGTGACGGCGCCGACGTGCTCACCACCGGCCCGGCATGAAGCTACGGTACGTCGTCGTCTTCGTGTGGAGCCGCGTGTTTTTCGGGATGATGAAACGTGTTGATTCTCGGTTGGCCGTGGTCGAGGTGTGCTGGGGGTAGCCACTCGGTGTCGCCGTTGGTGTTTTTTCTTGTGGTCCAGCCTTTTTCGGCAAGTCGATTGTGGGGGCCGCAGGCCAGGGTGAGGTCGGTGATGTCGGTGCGGTGGGTGTTGGTCCAGCCGCTGACGTGGTGGACCTGGCTGTGGTGGGCGGGGGCGTCGCATCCGGGCTTGGTGCAGCCACGGTCTTTAGCGCACAGCATGAGGCGTTGGGCCGGGTTGGCGAAGCGTTTGGCGTGGTAGAGGGCTAGGGGTTTGGCGCCGTCGAACAGTGCGAGGTAGTGGTGGGCGGCACCGGCCCAGCGGATCACATCGCTCATGGGGACCAGGGTGCCGCCGGCGGTGAGTGCCTTGCCGCTGGCGGCTTCCAGGTCCTGCAGGGTGGTGGTGACGATGATCGACACGGGCAACCCATTGTGGCTGCCCAGCTTTCCGGAGGCGAAGAGGGCCCGCAGACCGAACAGCATGCCGTCGTGATTGCGCTGGGCCTGACTGCGGGTGTCGCGTTGCACGGCGTCGGCGTCGGGCTCCTGCTCTAAAAACGGATCGTCATCGGCAGGGTTGCACGCCCCCGGAGCCGCGAGTTTGGCCTGCATGGCTTCCAGTGCGGCGCGGAGTTCGGGGGTGATCAGGCCGCTGATCGGCGACATCCCGTCGAACTGCTGCTTGCCCAGGGTGACGCCGCGCTTGCGGGCGCGTTCGGTGTCGCTGTAGTCACCGTCGGGATGTAACCAATCCATCAGCCGGCGGGCGTATTTGGCGACCTCGTCGGGACGGAACTGGGCCGCTTTGCCGGCCAGATCGGCCTCGACCGCCGCCCGGGTCCCCGCATCGACGTCGGGGGGCAGGTGCTTCAGCGTCTCGCGGATCACCTGCACATGACCGTCACCGAGGCGCCCGTCACGCTGGGCGACCGCGGTCGCTTCCAGCCGCGGGGCCAACGGTTCGCCCGTCAACGCCCGCCGCTCACCGAGATCCGCGGCCTCGCCGACCCGCCGTGATGCCTCGGCTTTGGTGATCCGCAGCCGATCCGCAAGCGCCGCGCACAGAGTCCCTCCGAGCTCATCCTCCCCGGCCCGGGCGGCGAGCTGATTGATCACCGCGTGCTGTGGGGCGCGCAGCCGGCGCGCCGCGATCTCTAAACGCTCCACCGCGCGCATCAGTTCGGGCGTGGTGAACACGTCGAACGTCAACCCGCACAGCCGGTCCACCTCAGCATCAAGCGCGGCGAAGACCTCGATGATCTCCTCACGCGTGCTCGCTGACATACCCCAAAGTCTATGGAGACCCACCGACAAGAACGGCCGGATTGTGACCACTGAAACCACAGTGGCGCAAGGGTTTCAAAGTTGTAACCGCACGCGGTGTTGGCCAACGCGCGGTTCGACACCGCTAGTAAAGCCCGCTCCCCGCGCCGGACGTGTCGGTGCCAGTGCTGAGGCCGCCTTCGTTGACGTGATGGCCGCGGTACTCATCCAGGTACTCGGCGCGCCAGCGCGGCCAGTCCAGGTATTTATCACCGGCGCGGTCACGGTAGCGGCGGTACTGGCCGCGGACGGTACGCAGCGAGCGCCGTGATTCCCGTGCCGCCCGCCGCGCGGCGTGCCGTGCCGAAGACTCCTGGGCCGGTGTGAGCGGCACGGCCGGATCGTGGAACAACTGCCGGCGGCCGAACATCAGACGAATGTACACCCGCGCGTGCCGTCGCAGGAGACCACGAGCAGACGCAAAAGGACCCGACACGCCGAGGGAAGAGGGACCTTTGCGTCTGCTCGCGCTAACTACAGCCGGTCCCACAGATTCAGCACGTTCGACAGCATCTGCAGTGGCGCGCGGACGCTTTCGTCGGCAGCGATGCGTGGGTCCACACGATTCGCCGGCACGTCAGCGCCGAATCGCTTGCGGATCAACGCCGGAACGTCCAACAGCCAGGCGACTGCCATCGACGCGGCATAGAGCAGCGTGTGCCGGGCCAGTCGCTGCGGGTCCAGATCCGGGCCGCCGCAACGGCGTACCTCCGCGACGAACAGCGTCAGCAATTCATCCAGATGCCGGTCCCACATGTCGGTTTCGGCTCCCGACATGGCGCCCCAGATGGCCATGCCCATGTTCATTTGACTGACGCAGCCCCAGTCCATTAGCCCGCAGTGCAGCACCCCGTCGGCGTCGCGCCAGAACCACGCGTTGTCGACGTTGGCGTTCCAATGGCACAGTGCGACATAGTCGGTATCGGCAGCCAACTGGTCCGCGATAAGACCCTCAGACTGCGCGATCCGGGGGGCGTCTTGGCAAAAACGTGCGAGAAATTCGGTTGAACCCACCGGCAGCAGACCGGGATGCGCCTGCGCGAATTCAGCCAACTGGGTCAGCCGCCGATCCAGCTTGTCCATGTTCAGCAGGCCCCGCTCGCCCACCGTCGCCGCCCGGACATCCAACGGAAAGGACTCGGTGAGCTCCGCCGGCAGACGCCCGGACCGATGCGTGCCGGCCAGGCGCGCGACGGCGGTGAGCAGCGCGCGATAGTGTTCGAGCGGTTCGGGCATCGCGTAATCCAGGCACTTGTGATATTGACGTTCGATTCCGTTGCAGCCGAAGTTGATTCGCTCAGTGATCAGAATGCCCGTGCCCGTAGCGGCCTCGTAGGCGCCGAACAGCACGCTCGGCACCGCGATCGGAAAACCCGGCGTGCGCGACAACGCCGCGAAACGCACCTCGGGCTCCATCTGCGTCCTGCCGCGGTCCCGCACAGGGTTCTCGAAATCACGGGAGAACTTGACGAACAACTCGGCATGCAAACCGGTTGCGGGCGACAAATATTCAATCGTGAGCACGACCTTACGGCCGGTGCTGCCACCAGCCACCTCGCGGAACGACGTGATGTCCGCGACGGCATTGTCCGCGCCTAGCACGCCCGACTCCCGAAACGCGTCCGTGAGAAACCGTGTGCCGCCGGCGCGCAGCGCGGCGGGATCGGCGGGAATGTCCACCGCTCACCAGGTCTGTTCGGCCGCGCGCACCAGCATGTGGTTGACCGCCACGCGGCGATCGCGGGTGACCATGTAGCGCACCGCGTCGGCGATGTCTTCCGGTCGCAGCTTGACCATGCCCGCCGTCTGGCGCTCGAAGGCCTCCTGAGATGCCTCCGACAGGTGGCTGAAGATCTCCGTGTCGACGGTCCCGGGACCCACCACGCCGACGCGAACCCGCTTGCCGAGAACCTCCTGCCGCAGGCCCTCGCTGAACGCGTTCACACCGAACTTGGTGAGTGAGTAGACCGCGGTGCCTCCTCGCGCCACCCAACCGGCGGTCGAACTGACGGTGACCAGGTCCGCGACACCACGGGGCGAGTCGGCTGCCGCGTCGATGAGATGCGGCAGCGCCGCGCGGGTCACGTAGAGCACCCCTTGGATGTTGACCGCCACCATGTCGTCCCAGTCCCGCAGCGACGCCTCGGCCGCCGGCCCCGACTGCATCAGGCCCGCGTTGTTCACCACGGTGTCCAGGCGCCCCAGCTCCGAAACGGCGCGCCGCACGGCCCCCGAAACCTGGTCCGCGTCCGTGACGTCCGCCGTCACGACGAGCGCTGTGCCACCGGCGGATTCGATCTCGGCCGCCAAGTCCTGCAGCCGATCGGCGCGTCGGGCCAGCAGGGCCACCGCAGCACCCTCACCGGCCAGCACCTTCGCCGTCGCTTCCCCGATGCCGCTGCTGGCGCCGGTCACCAACGCCGCGGTACCCGCCAATGCTGCCGTCATGTCCTGGCTCCCGTCTCGGCACTGAGTATCTCGCGCAGGACATACTCGGTGTCCTCGCCGAGGTCGGGAGCACCGCGTTCGATCCGCGCCGGGTCGCGCGCCAGCCGCCATGACGGTCCCACGATGGGCCGCTGGCCTTCGCGGCGGTCGGAGACGAACCTATACAACCCACGATCCCAAAGCCGCTGATCGCCAATGACATCCACGGCGGTGGCACTCTTGGTTGCCGACACCCCCGCGGCGCGCAGCAAAGACGCGAGCTGTTCGGCGTCGTGCGGCCGGGTGAGGCGGGCCAGTTCCTCCTCGTTGTCGTGGGCGCCCAGCACCGCGCAGAGTTGTTGACGTTCGGCGTCATCGGCGACCGCGATCGCGATCCACGCACCGTTCGCGCACGGGTAGCAGCCGTGCGGGCTCATGTCGGGGTGGTAGTTGCCTTCGGGCGCGAGGCGCATTCCGGTGAGGCTCTGCTCCAGCAGGCGATCACCGATCATCGAGGACAGTGTCTCTACCGCCGAGACGTCGACGAATTGGCCTGCGCCGGTGAGCTCGCGGTGCAGCAACGCCACGGCGGCCGCATAGGCGGCCGCCGCACCGACCGTCGAATCCCCGTAGCGCATGCTCGCACCTAGGGGCGGCCCACCGGGGTAACCCACCAGCGACGCCACTCCGGCCAGCGCGGAGAAACACGGCGCGTAGCCAGTCTGATGCCCCAGCGGGCCGTCGTTGCCCCACATCTTGATTGACACCGAGATAATGTCCGGCTTGAGAGTCCGCAGCTGCTCATACCCGAGCCCCTGCCGCTCCATGGCGCCCGGGCGCAGGTTGTTGATCACGATATCGCTGTGGGCGATCAGATCCTTCAACCCCGCCATGCCGTCGGGCGATTTGATGTCAAGTTCGGCGCTGAGGATCTCGGGGTTGATACTCAGGAAGTACGGCGCGTGGTTGATGTCGGTACCACCGTAGGCGCGCATCTCCTCGGGGGCGGTCGCGGTTTCGACCTTGATCACCTCGGCACCCAGCATCGCCAGCAACTTGCCCGCGTACGGGCCGGCCCACACCTTGGTCAGTTCGACGACACGCACGCCTTTCAGCGGGCCACCGCGCCGGTTCTTCGGTGCCTTCAATTGCGGCGACAATACCCGGGGCGGCGTGCGTCGCGCGTTGAGCTCTTCCAGTACCGCCGCGGTGTGCTGGCCGAGAGCCGGTGCGGCGGAGGTGATTTCCGCCGGTGACCCGCTGAGCACATACGGCACGGTGGGATATGCCGCAGCGCCCAACACCGGATGATCCACTTCGCGGAAGAAGCCGCGATGCCGGTACTGCGGCGAGTTGTGCAGGTCGGCGGCGTCGTTGACCGGGACCAGCGGCACGTTGAGCCGCTGGGCCTGCTCGGCCGCGGTCTCCTTGGCCAGGTCAACGACCCAACCCGCAAACCCCCGCTGAAATGCCGCGACCTTCTCGGCTGTGACGGAGAATTCCAGCCAGTCGTCGTCGAATTCTTCGAGCCACGCGGGATGGCCCAGCAGCGCCTTGACGCCGAGCCAGTGGGCGCGGCTGGTCATGTACAGATAGACGAACCCGTCGGCACACGCGAAAAACGATGCGGGGCCCTGTTGGTCGTAATCGCCGCGGTCACCGTCTGCCGGGACCTCGCCGGTGATGAGCCGGCCCAGAATGCAGTCGGCGCGGGACACGAGCGCGGCGTGCGCCGAAATGTCGACGAACTCTCCCGCGCCAGTGTGTAGCCGCCCGAACAGCGACGACGCGAGGCACAGCGCCGCATCCAGCCCCGCCTCGTAGTCGGCGAGGTATCGACCGGGGCCCTGCAGGGGCGGGTCCGCGGGATCGGCATGGCTCGGAGTGTGATAACCCCACCCGCTCGCGTGGAACACGTTGATGCTCTTGGCGTTGTCGAAGTCGGCGGCCGCGCCGTGCCCAAATGGGGTGATCGAGCAGAACACCACGCCGGGATACCGATCGGAGCGGCCGGTGGAGCGGCCCTCGATGACCGCGTCGGCGGTGCCGACGAGCCGCTCCACATCGCCCGCGTCGAGCACGACGGAGCGCTTGTTGGTGTTCAGGTAGGCGAACAGCGCCCCGCCTGCGGCCGTGCGCCGGGTCCGACTGCCGGACCCCGGCGCCTCGACCTTGATCACCTCGGCGCCGAAGTCGGCCAGCAGCTTCCCGCAGTATTCCCCCGCGACCGACTCGGCCAGCTCGACGACCCTGAACCCCGTCAGCGCCGACATGCCCACCCGCCCAAGGCGATCAGGGCTTCTGGCGTCCGGAGCGGCTCAGCCGCCACTCCGGCGGGAAGTTCAGGTCGTTGTCCTTCACGACGTTGTTCAGGCCCTTTTCGAAGGTGCCCTCGGTGAGGTCGACCTCTTGGGCGTCGTTCTGGATCATCGGTAGCATGCCCTCGACCATGCCGGTCAGCAGGCTGCCGAAGTACTCGCCCTTGTGCTGCTTGTAGAGCTCCAGGAAGGTCTTTTGCACCGCCACCGTGTCAGTCGGACGGGACCGTGAGCACGCCAGCGCGTACTTCTCCGTCTCCGCCTCGAGCTTGTCGCGGGGCACCACACTGTTGACGAATCCGCAGTCGTACATTTCCTTGGCGCTGAACGGCCTTCCGGTGAACAGCATTTCGGAGAACTTGCGCAGGCCCATCGTCTCGGCCCACCACCACAGCCGCGGTCCCCACCCCACGTAGCGAAACGCGGGATGGCCGAACAGCGCGTCGTCGGAGGAGACCACCAGATCGGCGTCGCCGGCCTGATAGAAGTGCCAGCCGTAGCAGTACCCCTTGGCCTCGATGATGCTGATCTTGCGGAGCTCCTGCAGGGGGCGGTTTCCCGCGCGGGCCTTGGCGTAGAAGTCGGTGACGGTGGACAGGTAACGATACGAGCCGCCCGGCGGATACTTGACGTCGTCGTCGTTGATCGCCAGCTCGTGATGCAGTGGCAGGCCCGGGTTTTCCAACATCGGGCGCTGCTCGGGCAGGTCCCCCCCACTGCCGAAGTCCTCACCCTCGCCACGGATCACCACGACCTTGACGTCGTCGTCCACGTTGCACTTGTGGATCAGATCGGCGTAGTTCTGCCGCATCCCCAGCGTGGTCGCGTTCTGCGCCTCGGGGCGGTCGAAAGTGATGTAGGCGATTCGGTTCTTCTTATCCTTCTCGAACTTGATGTACTGCTCGGCTTCCTTCTTCAGCTTCTCGTAGTCATATTCTGGCATGTGTTTATTCTCCTATTTGAGTAAGGCGCCCGCGTCGACGGGCAGCGAAACGCCGGTGACATAACGAGATTCGTCAGAGGCGAGGAACAGGACCGCGTTGCTGACGTCCACCGCTTCGACCCACGGTATCGGCAACGTATGCATCATCTGCGAGAACGGAGCGAAGTCCTCGGGGCCCGGGTTCTCCAGATCCGGACGGAACAGCCGAAACGTCAAATCGTTGATGGTCATCGGCGTGTTGACCTGGCTGGGGTGCACCGAGTTCACCCGGATCATATGCTGGCCCAGTTCGACGGCGAAGGAACGCATCAACCCCAACACGCCGTGCTTGGCGGCGATGTAGTGGCCGGTGTGGGCCAGCGCCTTGTGCGAGCCGACCGAACCGGTCAGCACGATGGAACCTCCCCTGCCACCGGCGATCAGATGCGGCACACCAACTTTCACGGTGTGCCACACCCCCGACAGGTTGACGTCGATCATGTCCTGCCAGATCTTCTCCGAAATCTTGTGCAGCTTCTTGCCGACGGTGCCGATGCCCGCGTTGGCGACGATGATGTCCAGGCGGCCAAGCTGTTCCACACCACCGTCGACAACGGCCTTGAGCGCGTCGTAATCCCGCACGTCGACTTCCGCGGACACTATGCGTCGGTCCAGCGCCTTGACCAGGTCGGCGGTCTCGGCGAGATCCTCCGGGGTGGACGGCGGGTACGCCATGTTCTCGATCGGGCCGCAGATGTCGACGGCGATGATGTCGGCGCCCTCCTCGGCGAGCCGCACCGCGTGACTGCGCCCCTGGCCCCGGGCTGCGCCGCTGATGAACGCGACCTTGCCCGCCACACGACCGGTCATGATGCCACCTCCGCAGGCATGGTTTCCCAGCCCCGCACCGTCGACGTCGGGCTGAGCTTGGCGTTGGTCAGATCGACCTCCCACTCGGGGAAGCGTTTGAGGACTTCCTCCAGGGCCACGCGGCCTTCGAGCCGCGCCAGCGCGGACCCGAGGCAGAAGTGCGTGCCGACGCTGAAGGTCAGGTGTGGCCGGGCCTCGCGGTGGATATCGAACTTGTCTGCGTCCGGACCGAATTGGCGTTCATCACGGCACGCCGAGCCGAGCAGCATCATCATCACGCTGCCTTCGGGCACCGTCTGGCCGTAGAGGACGACGTCGCGGGTCACGTACCGCGACATATGCGGCGCGGGCGGCTCGTAGCGCAGCAGCTCCTCGATCGCCTGCGGGATGAGAGCGGGGTTCCGAACCAGCTCGCGGCGCTGGTCCGGATGCTCGGCGAGAACCTTTCCGGTCCAACCGATCAGCCGCGTCGTCGTCTCGTTGCCTGCCCCCGCGACGACGTTGAGGTACACCAGGATCTCGTCGCGGGTCAGCCGCCGGGTGGTGCCGGTCTCGTCGACGAACTCGACGTTGAGCAACTCGGTCATGATGTCGTCGGAGGGATTGTCGGCTCGCCAATCGATGTAGGCCTCGAATTGCTCGCCGACGGACAGGCCCCTCTTATGGCTCATCGGTTTGCCCGCCTCCGTGCGCAGTTGGGCATTGACGCGATCGCGAACCATTTCCTGATCGTCTTCGGGAATGCCCAGCAGCATGCTGATGACTTTCATCGGCATGACCGCGCCGAGATCCTTGACGAAGTCGAAGCGTCCCGATTCCACCAGCGGGTCCAGGAGCTGGGAACAGAAGTCGCGGATCATCGGCTCGAGCGCGGCGATCTTGCGCGGCGTGAACATCCGCGTAAGCAGCTTGCGGTGCACGTCATGGATCGGCGGGTCTTCGAAGATGAGCATGCCCGAAGGGATTTCGAGGTTCGCTTTGATCAGCTCCAGGATCACGCCACGGGCGGAGCTGTAGGTGCCGTGGTCGATCACGGCCCGGTTGACATCGGCGAACCGGCTGAGCGCGTAGAAGTCGTACTCGGCGTTGTAGTAGAGCGGCGCCTCGTCACGCAGCCGCTTGAACATCGGATACGGATCGGCGATGAGCTCGACGTCGTACGGATCGAACCGAACCTGGCTCTCAGTGCTCGCTATCCCGGTCACGTCACTAATCCCTCCTACTCGCTGCCCGAGACGGCGTTCGGCGGCGCGGCGCCGGACGCAACCCGTCGGCCTGCGTCAGCCGACCCTTGTCCGGGCTCCGGAGAATGCCAGTGGCGATCGCCGCCAGGATCCCGTCGAGCTGCTCGGGGCTCTCGACGATCCGGTCGCCGTGGGCCGCCCGCATCAACAATCCGTTGATGAAGGTCAGCGTCACGTTGCTCAGGTCTTCGACCACAGCGGATTCCAGCTGGGCACCGTGCGGCATCAGCTGCACCAGGATCTCCCGATGCAGCTTGGTGAACCCGTCGGTGGCCTGCTCCATGATCGCAGCCAGGGCGGGGTCGCGATTGGCCTGCATCGTGAGTTCATACCTGGCCTTGGTCCGGGACAGCTGCGGCTCGCTGCCGGCCTGGATCACTACCTGCGACAACCGTGACGGCGAGGGGTTCTCCCCCCGTCCGTCGGCACTGTCGACGACCGATTGCAGGCTCGCCAGGTCCAGTTCGGCCAGTCGCTCGGCGACCGCGCGCAGCAAGGCCGACCGGGTGCGGAAATAGAACGACGTGGTGCCGTCGGGCACCGCAGCCTTGCGGTCGACCTTCAAATGGCTCACGCCCTTGGCCCCGTCGTCGGCCAATAGTTGAATCGCCGCGTCGCACAGGTCGCGGCGCCGCTCGCCGGGATTGGGCTTGCGTCGTTGCGGTGCCGTGGGCGTGGGCTGGGCCATCAGGCGGGGCTTTCGTGGCGTCGGGCGTGAATCGGCGATCTGGACTCAGGACACTACTCTATATTCGTAGTGTGGGCAAAGGTCGGTTGCCTCGCCGGGTCTTTCGTTTGCCGCGAAGTTGAAAATCCCGGTGCGACACGCCGCTTCGTGCGTACTGACCGATAGCCACGGTCATCTACCTTGGGCTTTTAGCGACAGGGAGGCCGACCGGTGAGCGAGAGCCCGATGCACGGCATTTCGCGGCGGCGGCTTCTGTCCACAGCGGCAGCCGGAGCGTTGTTGACGATGGCGGCACCGGTGATCGATGAGGCCTACGGGGCGGGTCCCTGTTCCGGCCACCTGAACGACATCGAGCACATCGTGTTGTTCATGCAGGAGAACCGGTCATTCGACCACTATTTCGGGACGCTGTCCGGAGTCGACGGCTTCGGTACCCCCTCACCGTTGTTCGCACAATGGGGCTGGGACCCAAGGACGCAGCGGATCGACCCGGCCGGCGTCACGCTGCCTTACCGCTTCGACACCACGCGCGGTCCCGCTCTCGGCGGCGAGTGCGTCAACGACCCGGAACACACCTGGGTCTTGATGCACAACTCGTGGAACGGCGGCGCGAACGACAACTGGCTGCCGGCGCAGGCCGAAACCCGCACGGCCGCACATACGCCCACAGCGATGGGCTATTACACGCGCAAGGACATCCCGATCCACTACCTGCTTGCCGACGCGTTCACGGTGGGTGACCGGTACTTCTGCTCGGTGCTGGGTCCGACGTTGCCCAACCGCCTGTACTGGTTGGGCGCCACCATCGACCCCGACGGTCAACAGGGTGGACCGCAGTTGGAAAGCCCCCTGATAGCCCCGGCGCAGAAGTTCGGCTGGCGCATCATGCCGCAGAACCTCAGCGACGCCGGTGTCAGCTGGAAGGTGTACCGCAACAAGGCTCTTGAGCCGGTCATCTCGATCTACGGCTCGTTTGTGGGCCTGTTCAAGCAGTCGGCCGACCCGCGGTCGGACCTCGCGCGCCGCGGTCTGGCACCCGGCTATCCGCTGGACTTCGTCGCCGACGTCGCGGCCAACAAACTGCCGCAAGTCTCCTGGGTGGTTCCGAACATCCTGGCGTCCGAGCATCCCGCATTTCCCCCGGCGGTCGGCGCTTCCGCGATTGTCAGCGTGTTGCGGATCCTGCTGTCGAACCCGGCCGTCTGGGAGAAGACCGCGTTGATCGTCTCCTATGACGAGAACGGCGGTTTCTTCGATCATGTCGTGCCGCCGACCCCGCCGGCCGGAACCCCCGGCGAATACCTCACGGTCCCGGATATCAACTCGGTTGCGGGATCCGGTGGCATGCGGGGGCCGATCGGTTTGGGCTTCCGCGTCCCGTGTCTGGTCATCTCGCCGTACAGCCGGGGCGGGCTGATGGTCCACGACACCTTCGACCACACCTCGCAGCTGCGGTTGATCGAGAAGCGTTTCGGCGTACCGATTCCCAATCTGACCGCCTGGCGCCGGGGCATTACCGGCGACATGACCTCGGCGTTCAACTTCGCCGCACCGCCGAATCCGTCGCCGCCCAAACTGGACCACCCGCTGCTGGGGGCGCTGTCGAAGATGCCGCAATGCGTACCGAACGCGGCGTTAGGAACGCTACAGCGGGGAATCCCCTACCGCGTGCCCTACCCGCAGACCATGCCCACCCAGGAAACAGCGCCGAACCGCGGAATTCCCAATGGCATCTGCTAGTGCGCAACGATATGCCCGTCCCGCCGGTGCGCTGGCCGCCGTGCTCGCGCTGAGTGCCGCCCTGTGCGGCTGCCATTCGGCGCGGCACCCCGCGACGACCACGACCACAAAGCCCAGCGCGGTGGCACCGCCCCCTACGACGTCGGCGGCGCCGGTGGTGCGGATCCGGCCGTTGCCGGTCCGACCGGTGCGGGGGTCGAAGATGACCACGCCCGAGAAATGTCCGGCCACCAATCCCGGCGCCCCGGTTGCGCCCACCGCCGTCCTCAACACCTGCGACCTGGCCCGCACCACTCTCTACACGTTGGGCCCCGAGGCGCTCGCGCTGATACTGATCCGGGTGGACCCGCCCAAGCCGCTGACGGCCGATTACTTCGAGGTGCACCTGACCATGGACCCGGCTTCGACGGCGGCGTGGGAGTCCTACACCGCCGAGCACCTGAACGGTCACATCGCCTTCGTCCGTGACGATCTCGTCCTGGAAGCGCCCACCATCCAGGAACGGGTCAGCTCCGGGCAGATCGCGCTGACGACCCAAACCGCCCCGGCGGCCGACGAGTTGGCCCGACTGGCGGGCCAGCCCGAATGAACCCGCTCGGCATCGGCATGCTCAGCGTATTCGCGCTTCCACCAGTCGAATTCGTCGATGTCGCCGCGGATCTCGGCTGTCGCCACATTTCCACGGTCGTGCGGGGCGCGCCGTTGGTGTCGCTGGGGTTTGCCCCCTACTCCCTGCGCGACGATCCAGCCTTGCGACGCGAGTTGCTCGCCGCGATGAGCCACCGCGGGGTGACGATCACGCTGGGCGACGGGTTTCTCGTGTTGCCCGACGCCGAGATGTCCACGCACGGCGCGGATCTCGACACGCTGGCGGAGCTCGATGTGCCACGGATCAACGTTGTCAGCCTCGATCCGGATCTCGGCCGCACCTTCGACCAGTTCGCCGAGCTGACCGAATTCGCCGCCCAGCGCGGCATCCAGGTCGTCGTCGAACCGGTGCCCGGACTGGTCGTCGGCGACCTGGCGACCGCAGTAGACGCCCTCAAACACGTTGCGCGACCAGAGTTCCGGTTGTTGATCGACACCATGCACCTGGTGCGGTCGGGCTCCGGAGCGGCCGACGTGGCGGCACTGAGTCCCGAGTGGATCGGCTACGCCCAGCTCAACGACACAACCCTACGATCCCGCATGGACAACTACATGGAGGAAGCCATGTACGAACGGCTGGTTCCCGGGGACGGCGAACTGCCGTTGCGCGACATTCTCGCCGCACTGCCCGGCGACATCGTGGTCGAAATCGAAGTTCCGCAACGCACAATGGCATTGGCCGGTGTCGGCCCCGTCGACCGGCTCCGTCCCAGTGTCGAAGCGGCCCGGCGGTTGTTGTCCGAAATTCGATGACGCGAGCAGTCTCCGGATCAGCGGCGCGCGTACGCGGGAGCGTGCTCGGGACGAACCCCCACCCCGATGAAGTAGGCGGGCACGAAGGACAGCCACGGCAGCCGTTCCATCATGCGGAACAGCGCGGCGGGCGGACGGGGATCCTCTCCGCGCAGGAGCGGCCCGAGTAATCCCCGCTGCAGCATCCGTTGCACCGTTTGGGTCACCACCGTCGGAAACAGGCGGCGGCGCCGGACCGCGGCGAGGTCGCGATCGGTGACCTGATGCCGGCGCAGGGGGTCGGCGAGGATGGTCGCGGCGGCGACGGCATCCTGGATGGCCAGGTTGATGCCGACACCGCCGAGCGGCGACATCGCGTGCGCGGCGTCGCCGATGCAGAGCAAACCGTCGGTGTGCCAGCGGCGCAGTCGATTGACCCGGACGTCGAGGTGCTTGACGTCGTCCATGGACGCCAGGGCCGCCACCGAGCGGCTCATGTCGGGCAGCAGCGCGCCGATATCGCGACGGAACGCCTCGATGCCCTGCGCGCGCAGCTTGTCGTCCGCGCCCTTGGGGCCGATGTAGGCGATCTGGTAATAGCCTTTGCGCGGAATCACACCCAACGCCTTTCCGGGGCCGGTGCGTGGCAGGAAAGAGAACTCCGTGTCCTCCTCGTGCGGCAGCCGGAACCACCACACGTCGAAGTTCACCGGGTATTCGATTGCCTTCAGCCCGGCGTCACGCCGGGCGAGGGACCACCGGCCGTCGCAGGCGACCGTCAGCTCGGCCCGCAGCTCTCCGGGTCCGTCGGGTCCCTGGTAACGCACGCCGGCGACCGCGCCGCGCTCCCACAGGAGGCTGGTGACCTCGCTGCGCATGCGCAACGTGAAGCTGGGTTCCGCCTGCGCGGCGTCGGCAAGCAGGTTCAGCAGATCCCATTGCGGCACCATCGCAACATAGGGATGGGGCTGCTTCAGCCGCTGGAAGTCGATATAGGTCACCGGGCGGCCGTCGACCTCGAACGCAGCCTTGTGCACTTCGCTGTGCGGCAGGGCCGCGAAGCGTTCCCACAGGCCCAACTCGTCGAGCAGGCGCATCGTGGTCGGATGCACCGTGTCGCCGCGAAAGTCGCGCAAGAAGTCGCCGTGCTTCTCCAACAGGGTGACCTGCACGCCCGCCCTGGCCAACAGCAGCCCCAGGACCATACCGGCCGGGCCGCCGCCGATGATCGCGCAAGTGGTTGACTCAACCATCAGCGCTCAGCATACGGGTCGACGGCAACCAGCAGAACAGCCAGCCGAAAACCTTTTCAGCACAATGGCTTAAGCCAGATCGATTTCGTACAACGAAACCGGATCCAGGACGACGCCGGTCTCGTCGACGTAACGGTCCCATAGCCGCAGCAGCTCGGCCAGCTTGTCCGGGTGGGAGGCGGCCAGGTCGTCGATCTCTCCCCTGTCGCGGGACAGGTCGTAGAGCTGCCAGGCGCCCGAGCCGTAGGGCGCCGCCAGGTAGATCGCCTTCCAATCGCCCTGCCGGATCGCGCGCCGGCCGAACAGCTCCCAGCCCGTGCCCGTCTCGGCGTCATGGACCGCGTCGGCGGCCCCCGACAGGTACGCGACCAGCGAGCGTCCGCGCATGGGCGCCACGTCGCGCCCGCGGTACGTCGTACCCGGGTGTGGCACCCCGGCGAGCTCGAGCACCGTCGGGGCGAGGTCCATGACCGTCGTGAACGCGGTGCCGATCTCCCCCTGCCGCGCGAAACCCGCCCAAGTGACGAAGCTGACCACCCGGATCCCGCCCTCGGTGGTGAACGCCTTGTGCAGGCGCGACGGCGCGGTGGCGGCCTGCGCCCAACGTGGGCCGTACCAGATGTAGGAAGTGGGGCCGCCGAGGTTGTCCAGGCTGTTGTCACAATGCTGCTCGATCAGCGCGGCGATCTGCGGCCCGCGCAGTGGCATCGCCTCGACGATCGCACCTTCGGCACCGTTGTCGGACAGGAAGATCACGACCGTGTCGTCGAGTTCGCCGGTCTCCGTCAGGTAGTCGATCACCCGCCCGACGTTCCAGTCCATGCGGTCCACCATCGCGGCGTAGACCTCCATGGTGCGGGCAGACAGTGCGCGCTGCTCGTCGGTCATGTCGGCCCACTCCGGGGCGTTGTCGGCCACGACCGGGTGCGGGGTGACGTCGGGCGGGCACAGCCCGAGCCGTTTGAGCGCGGCCAGGCGCGCTTCCCGCAACGCGTCCGGTCCGTCGTCATAGCGTCCCCGGTACGTCGCGATCGATTCGGCGGGAGCTTGCAGCGGCCAGTGCGGCGCCTGGAAGGGCAGGTAGGCGAAGAACGGGCGGTCGTCGTCCTGCGGTCGGTCGCGGAGGTAACCCAACAGGGTGTCGGTGTAGGAATCCGACGAATAGAAGTCGTCGCCCACCGTCGCGTACCGGTCGTCCTCCGTGTAAAGCGTCGGGATGGGCGAGAAACCATTCTTGGCGGCGCTGTAGTGGCTGGCGCCTGCCGGTAGCAGCGCGAACGAACGGTCGAATCCGCGGGCCCACGGCGACGTCTCGATCGTGTTGCCCAGGTGCCACTTGCCCGACATCAGCGTCAGGTAGCCCTCGTCGCGGAGCAACTCGGGCAGGGTCACCACCCGGTCGTTCAGATAGCCCTCGTAGCCGGGCGCGCCGGTGAATCCGGGTGCCGCGACCTCGAGCATCGTGCCGATGCCGGCAATGTGGTGGTCGGTGCCGGTCAGCAACATCGACCGGGTGGGTGAGCAGGCCGGTGCCGAGTGAAAATCGTTGAGGCGGCAGCCCGCATAGGCCAGCCGGTCCAGGTTCGGCGTGTTGATCTCGGCGCCGAACGCGCCGATGTCGGAGAACCCGAGATCGTCGGCCACTATCACGAGGAAGTTGGGACGCTTCACGCTCAAGGATCCTCTCAGGTGCGTCGCGAGCCGCTTCCACCGAGTGTCGGGTTAGTGCACGGCGAAACGCTCTCAAGCGTGCCGAAACCCGGCACTCGGCGACCAGTCCGAAGCTAATCGGCGCGGGTCGCGCCGCGCAGCACGGTCAGCCCGGCGGGCAGCAGCAGTCCGGCGATCACCGCCAGGATGAGCCGGATACCGGTGCCGGTGCTCTGGCCGTGCTGCGCCAGCAGTTCCAGCACCGTGCCCGACACCGCCACGCCGACACCGGCGAGCGTGACCAGCGATGTCAGCGCGACACCGGCGGCCTCACCCGCCCGCTCGGGCGGGACGGCGGCCTGCGTCGCGATCGTCGTGAACGCATAGACCAGGCCCATGGTGAAACCGCAGGCGGTCAGCGCGGTCAGGTACAGCACCCACTGCTGCGACGCGGTCAGCACCCCCAGCGACACCGCCGCCGCCGAGCAGCCGACCCCCATGACAACGACGGGTGAATACCGGGTCGCGATGCGCCCGGAGATCACCCCGCCCAGCGCGGCGCCCGCCGACGGGCCGAGGAAGGCGACGCCGGCGATCATCGGGTTCAGCCCGCGGACCAGCTGCAGGTTCATCGTCGACAGAAACACCGTCACCGTGTACGCGATGTTCGCGATGGTCCCCGCGATCACCAGGATGGTGAACTGCGAATTGCGCAACAGCGCCAGGTTGACCAGCGGGAAGCGCACCCGGGTCTCGACGGCGACGAAGCCGGCCAGAATGCCCAGCGATGCAACGAACATCGCGACCGTCGGCGCGGACAGCCAACCCCACGTCGGCGCGCGGTCAAATGCCAACGTGAACAACCCGATTCCGGATGCGATCAGCGCCAAGCCGCCCAGATCGACGCGCCGCGGCACGGTTTCGTCGCTGGACTCCGGAATCGTCGTCAGGCCCATGAGCAGCGAGACCCCGGCCAACGGCACCAACATCCAGAAGACGGCGCGCCAGCCGACCGTGTCGGTCAGTATGCCGCCCACCAGCGGGCCGGCTGCGTTTCCCAAACCGGCTATGCCGTAAGCCATTCCGATGGCCTGGCTGGAACGCTCCGCGGGAAACGCGTTTGTCAGGACGCTGACCGACACCGGAAAGATGAAGGCGGCGCCCAACCCCTGCACCGCGCGGAATGCGATGACCACCGCGGCGGAGGGCGCGACGGCGCAGAATACCGATGCGACGCCGAACAACGCGATCCCGGCGAGCAACGCGCGGCGGCGGCCGAAGATGTCGCCGATGCGGCCCGCGGGAACCATGAACGCGCCCAGCGCCAGCATGTAGACGCTGATTACCCACTGCAGGTCCGACGTGCTGCTGTGCAGGTCGGACGCCATGCGCGGCAGCGCGAGATTCATCGCGAAGTAGTCGATCTGCACGCAGAACAATGCCGTCGAAACCGCGGCGAGTATCCACCGCAACCGCGCGCGGTCCGCCCCGGACATTAGGACACCTTGCGCACCGGCGGCGGGGACCACCTGCCGTCCAGCGCCGAGCGGTCGGGCGCGTACAGGCGCATGGTGACACCCAGTGCGCCGGTGGGCGCGGGGAGCCAGTTGGCGACCCGCTCCGGACCGGGATTGCGGTGTTGCAGATAGAGATCCAGCGAGCCGTCGGGGCTGTAGGTCAGTCGGTCCCGGTCGCCGATCGCGAAGCGGTCAAGTTCGTTGGCGACCTGGTAGCCCTCGCCGTCATACATCGTCACCGACCAGAAACCGGCGACCGGCGGCAACTTGCCCGCGTCGAAGTGCAGGACGTAATCGTGCGCCCCGCTGATGGGATCGCCGTCGGCGTCCGCGGTCAGCAGCGGATACACCGCGTCCTCGGGTGGATTCGCGCCCAGCCCGACGAGCGCCACCACCGCGCGCTGCAGGTACGCATTGCCGTAGACGCCGATGTTGTCGTTCAGAATCATCCAGCCATTGACGCGGGTGCCGGCGGTGCCCAGCGACGACATCAGGTCCTGCAGTGCGGCCGTCCATCCCGACGTGATCTCGCTGCGCTGCTGGTCATCGAAATCGACAGGGCTGAAGGGTCTTCCGGCGACGATGCCCAGGCCCGTGAGGCGGGCCAGGATGGAAAAGTCGGTGGCATGGGGAGGATTGACTGCGAGCAGCCGGGCCCCGTGGCGGAGGAAGTCCAGTGGGTCCATGCCGTTGACCTGACGCAGCGGCTCGGTGGTCATGTCATATCCGGCCGGGACGGTGTCCACCGTCAGTTCGACGTCTGCCGAGAGCGGCGTGATGCTGAGCCCGTCCTGCACCTTGTGCACGTTCGGGTAGTCATCGGGCCCATTGGTTTGCGTGCGTCCGATGATCCAGACGTGTGGCGTCGGCGCGGTGATCGCCGGCAGATCAGCGGGCAGCTGCGCGTCATCGTCCGGCCCCACGACGATAAACTCTTGCGCCGCAGTGCCCGTCGTGCGCTTGCCGGGGCTGGCGAAGACGTCGGTCCACATGTCCAGCATGGGCAGCATGTAGTACCGGTCGTCGGTGTCGGGGGCGTGCACGGCCACCGGACCGGCCGTGAGGTCCAGCCAGGCGGACGAATACAAGGTGTCGAAGTTGGGCCGCACCACGCCCCGGAAATCCGCGGTCGGAAATGCTCGGATGTGATGGAACCGGTTCGCGGGCCCGGCCATCGGGCCGTCGCCGTGCAGCGCCTGCATCCGGGTGATGTCCATCAACACCAGCGGGTAGAAGTAAAGCGCCGCTTCGTAACTCAACGTTCGCAGATCGTCTGATAGCACGCTCATCGGCAGGTCCTTTCAGATTCGTCCGCTCGGGGGTTCAACCTACTACGCGGGCGGCGATGCGTAACGGGAACTCGGCCAGGGGTTTATCGTGTCTGAAACGGGCGGGCGAGGGAGGCTGAGGTGGACCGTCAGTGCAAGGCCGCGGTGCGGCGCGCCGGCGCCGCCCTCGTCGCCGCCGTCCTCCTCGCGGGTTGCGGCAATTCCGCTCCCGCCAAACAGCAGCGACCCGCCGCGGACCCGCAGTCATCCGTCCCGACATCACGCCAGTCTCAGACGGTGCTTCCGTTCAGCGGTCTCCGCGAACCGACCGCCGTGGCGGTGGACCAGGCGGGCACGGTGTACGTGGTCGACGACGGCGGCAACAAAGTGTTGGCGCTGCGGGCCGGCTCCTCGGAGTCCACCGTGCTGCCATTCACCGGCCTCGACGACCCGGCCGGGGTTGCGGTGGACACCGCGGGCAGCGTCTACGTCACCGACCGCGACGGCAAGAAGGTGCTCAAACTTGCCGCGGGTGCGTCGGCTCAGACCGAGCTGCCGTTTTCCCGGATGCGGGCACCGTCGGGAGTGGCGGTGGGCAGCGACGGCAGCCTCTACGTCACCGACGCCCTTGACGACGACTGGCTGTGGAAGCTGGCGCCGGGTTCGTCGGCCCCGGCGGCACTGCCGATCTCACGGCCCAAAGGAGTTCCGTTCGGTCTGGCGGTGGACGCCGCCGGCATCCTCTACGTTGCCGCCAGCGACGATGGTGTCGTGACGATCGCGCCGGGCGCCTCCGCATCGACGGCGCTTCCGTTTGCCGACATCAAACTTGCCTACGGGGTGGCGGTGGACCGCGCGGGCGCCGTCTACCTCGTCGACAACGGCAACAACAATGTGCTGAAGCTGGCGGCGGGCTCGTCCCGGCAGAGCGTGCTGCCGCTCACCGATCTCAAGGGACCCCATGGTGTCGCAGTCGACGGCAGCGGCAACGTTTACGTCGTCGACTTCGGCCATCGTCGGGTGTTGAAACTGACGGGGTGAGTCACCGATGCCGCTAGCTGTGGGGACGGTGGTCGCCGGCTACCGGATCGAGGGCGTGCTGGGTTCTGGCGGCATGGGCACGGTGTATCTGGCACGGCATCCGACGCTGCCCCGCAGCGACGCGCTGAAGATCCTGTCCACGGAGCTGTCGCTCGACGACCAGTTTCGCGCCCGGTTCATCCGCGAGGCCGACCTGGCCGCCACGCTGAACCACCCCAACATCGTCACGGTCTTCAACCGCGGCGAGACCGAAGACGGCCAGTTGTGGATCGCCATCGAATACGTCGACGGCACCACGGCCGGCGACCTCGCGAGCGCGAACCTGACCCCGGCCCGGATCGTGCGCATCGTCACCGACGTCGCCAAGGCGCTCGACTACGCCCATTCGCGCCGCGTGTTGCACCGCGACGTCAAGCCCGGCAACTTCCTGATCTCCGGGCCCGGTACCCCCGACGAGCGAGTTCTGCTGGCGGACTTCGGGATTGCGCGTGCTCTGGACGACGCCACGTCGCTGACGGCGACCGGTTCGCTGGTCTTCACCGCCGCGTATGCCGCGCCCGAGGCGATCGAAGGCGAGGGGGTCGACCAACGAGCCGACATCTATTCGCTGGGCTGTTCGCTGTTTTGGCTGCTGACCGGGCGAACACCCTACGGCGACGCCGGCTCGTTGCCCGCCATGCTGATGGCCCACATGATGCGCCCGGTGCCACGACCCAGCGAGGTGGCCCCCGGCCTGTCGCCCGCCGTCGACGAGGTGATCGCCCGCGCGATGGCCAAGAATCCCGCCGACCGGTTCGCCACGGCGGGCGAGTTGGCCGCCGCCGCGGCTACCGCCCTGGCCGGACACAACGGGCCGACACGCGGCCGCGCCGACACGCGACCCTGGACAACCGATCCGGTCACGTATCCGACCGCACCGCCACCCACGCCGCCCTTCGTAATCCCTGCGCCGGCCCGGCCCTATGCTCCACCGCACCGACGGCGTAAACGGGGCTTGGTGCTGGGCGCGCTGGGGCTGGCCGTGGGCGTCGTCGTCGCGGTGGTGACGGTGTCGCTGCTCGGACACCACCGCGCCGGCGGGCTTGCGCCGTACCAACCGCAGACCCTCAACGGCGCGCACGGCACCGTCCGGCTCGATCACCGGCCGGTGACGATCGCGGCCCTGGGACCTGGCGATGCCGACGCGGTGCTGTCGCTGGGCGTGCAGCCCGCCGTCATCGGCGGAATACCCGGCAAACTGCCCAGTTGGCTTGCATCGATGGCACATTCGTCTCCCCCGGTGCTCGGCGCACCCGACCCGGTCGCGGTGGCAGCGGCCACGCCCGACCTGATCATCGACACCGGCGACGTCGACAAGGTCACGTACGACAAGCTGGCCGCCATCGCGCCCACGCTGACTCGCCCGGCCGATGTCTCGCAGGACTGGACGTGGCAGGCGCAGCTGACCTGGATCGCGCGGGCGCTGGGACGTTCCGACCAAGCCACGTCGTCGATCTCCGACGCGGCAGCGCAACAGGTCGAAATCAAGTCGCAGCACCCGAGCTTCGGCGGCAAATCGGCCACCGTGGTCACCTTCTCCGGTGCGGCCACCACCGTGGCGGCGCGGGTGTCTCCGCCGACGAGCTATCTGGAAGGCCTGGGATTCACCTACAACACCAACTACAAGCGCGGCCCCACCGACCCGCCCGAGGTGGCGCTGAACGACCCCGGCGATTTTGCGCGCGCCGAGTCGACCGCCGTCATGGTGCTGTGTCGCACCGACCCGGCCGCCGGAGGTGGCGGATACAACGGCCTGCCAACAAGTTTCAACGCGTATCGGGGTGTCCTGATCATCGTCGACGACCCGGCCACCATCGCGGCGCTCAACGCCGGCGGCCCAGCGGCTAACGCCTACCTCAACGACGTGCTGGTCAAGAAGCTGTCCGTGCAGATCCACTAAGGCGCGGCACCGAATTCGAACCGGTTGAGCACGTCATAGGCACCCACCGGCAGCGCCGACATCAGGCGGTAGATCCACCGCACCGGCCTCGAATCGATCCTCTGGTAGCCGGCCACCGCGGGCGTCCGTTCGAGGAATCGCAGCGCGGGATTCCAGGCCTCGATGACGCGGGCGTTGCCGACACCCCACTTGACGATGCCCTTCGTGAAGGCCTTCGACAGCGGCGGTCCCAGCGGTGAAATCGTGTCGAAAAGCAGTTCCCCGTAGCCGAATCGGCCGATCAGGCGGTCGAGCAACTGCCGGACTTCGAGCTCGGGGAGATACATCAGCAGGCCTTCCGCGACCACCAGCACGGGGTGTCCGGCAGCAACAGAATCCAGCCACCGGGGATCGGTCACCGACGAGCCGATCATCCGGTATTGCGCGGTCTCGCCGTAGAGTCGGCGGCGCAACTCGATGACCCCCGGTTGGTCGACGTCGAACCAGAGCACCGACGGCGGCGGGTCGAGCCGTAGCGCCCGCGCGTCGAGCCCGCAACCGAGATGCAGCACGACAGCGTCGGGATGGCGCGCAAGGAAATCGGCGCACCAATCGTCCAGTTGCTTGGCGCGCAAGGCGACCAGGAACTGGTTGGCCGCCGGCAACGAGGACCGGTGTATCCGCTTGAAGTCGTAATCGATGCGTTCCACCGCCTCGGCAGCCGCGGTGTCACCCAGAATCGGCCGCCGGGAACGGCTTTCGTACGCCCGCAGGTACAGGGTGACCAGGTTCGTCCATTCCACCGAGCCCCATCGGACCGAGCTGAAATCCACCTTCGCCGCTGACACGATTGCCTCTCTCGCGCTATTGATCTTGATAGGTCACGGTAGTCCTTCGAGAAGAACCGCGGGCGGGCTGCGCAGCGCTTACGATGCCAGGGTGACCACCCCGGACAACCTCGCGCGACGCATCCTGACCATGGAGGCGTCGCTCGCCGATGCGCTATCGGTGATCAAGACCGTCGGCGCCACGCAAAGCGTCCTCGGCGACGCGCTGAGGGAATACAGCGGCCGGATGGGCAACATCGAGGACCTCGCCCAGGACACGAACCGGCGAATCGGCGCGCTGGAAAAGTCGCTGGAAACTTCCCTGGCCGAGATCAAAGACCTCCTCGTGCAGGCGCTCGCCCGCGGAGTTCCGTTGGCCTAAACGCGTTCTGCCGCCGCGGAGTTGCGCGTCGGTTTGGCCGGCTGCCCGTCGCGGGGGTGCAGCGCGGAGAGGGCGGATGCCCGTCGCGGGGGTGCAGCGCGGAGAGGGCCCGCCGCGCAGGGCGCTCAACGCAGGACGCCCCGCCGTGAGCGCGCTCAACGCAGGACGCCCCGCCGTGAGCGCGCTCCGCGCAGGGTGCCCCGCGGTGAGCGCGCTCAAATTCGCGGGGCCCGCCGTGAGCGCGCTCAAATTCGCGGGGCCCGCCGTGAGCGCGCTCAAATTCGCGGGGCCCGGCGTGAGCGCGCTCAAATTCGCGGGAAAGGGCCCTACAGCCTGCATTTTGAGGCCACTCGCGGCTCCATAGCCGACATCTTGAGGCCGCTCGCGGGCCCAACCTGCATTTTGAGGCCGCTCGCGGGCCGAGCCGACCATTTGAGGCCGCTCGCGGGCCACGAGCCGACATTATGAGGCCACTCGCGAGGCGCTTCAGGACACGAGCTGGCGGCTGCGTCGACTCCCGGTGCATACCTGCCGTCGGCGCATGCCCATCGCGGAGTTGAGCGCGGCGGCCACCACCTGCGGCGCTTCTTGGAGCAGCATGTGCCCGGCGTCGGGGCGATGCAGGTGGGTGGCGCCGGGGATGGCCGCCGCCAGGTCGCGGGAGTGCGCGGCCGGGGTTGCCAAGTCGGCCCCGCCGCTGATGACTACCGTCTTGGCCGCGATCGACGCGAGCGTGTGGTACTGGTCGAAGCCCTGCAGGCTCGGCAGGAATCCGACCGCGGTCGCCAGCGAGATGGTGCGCAGGGCCGAGGCCGTCACCGCGGTTACCCCGTTGGCGTCGACGCCGTCAGAGGCGCAGTGGTTGATCACGGCCTCCCGGACCGGCCGCATGACGCCCTTGATCACCCGATCCGTAGCCCGCCGGGGCATGCGCTGCACGAGACCGAACAGCATGCCCGTCGCGGGACTGCCGAGCAGCCGGCCGAACCCCCGTTCGGTGAGTCGCCCGCCGGCAGTGGCCACCAGGACGAGGCCCTGCGGCTCGACCGGCCGCTGGTCAGCCGGAAGGCTGAAGTACGCGAGCGCCGTCATCCCGCCCATCGAGTGCCCGGCCAGCGTGAGTGGGCCACTGACGCGCAGGGCGGTGAGTACCTCTGCAAGGTCGGCGGCCAGTCGCTCGATGCGGTAAGTGTCCATCGCGGCGCCGGCCGAACGGCCGTGACCGCGGTGGTCGTAGGTTATGACGCGCACTCGGGCGCCCCATTGCCGTCGCAGCGTAGTGACCTGCTTAGCCCAGCTCTCCTGGGTCAGCAGCAGGCCGTGCATCAGGACGACGGTGTGCTCGGGGGCGGTGACGGCCTCGGCCGGCTGGTAGTCGCGGACGGCCAACCGGACGCCGTCGCTGGTGGTCACCGTCCGCTCGACGTGCACAGCCCGGTTCGCGGGCGAACGCAGCGGAAGTGTAGTGGTCACACGCGGCTGAGCGAACATGACGAGCCCCCCTTCAGATCTTTTTGGGATCGCCGCCGGGGCTTCCCCGACAGCTCTGTTGGCTCGAACCTACGGACGGGTGGGGGCGGTGACTCGCTTGTGCGCAATAGCCACGCAACGAGCGATTTTGAGCTTTTGCGCATTGTGCTCAGCAAATGAAGAACCACGAAATCATCTGGACTAGCGCGGACGCTAGCAAACTACATGCGAGCGCAGGCGATCAGAGCAGCGACGGATCGATATCGATGTGGTTGTTGCCCGGACCCGCAGTCGCCGAGGCGCCCTTGGCCCACGCGACCGCGATGTTGTTAGTGCCGTTGAATGCCTTGGCCGCGGCATTGCTGGCAACGACGACCGCGAAGTTTCGGCTGCCCTGGTCGCCGACTCCGGCGCCGCCGGCCACCGCCGTGTTGTCGCTGCCGACCACCACCGCGGCGTTGATGTTGCCCCGCCCGGCGGAAACGTTGTCGTTGTTGTTCCCGACCACCACGGCGGCGTTCCCGAAGTTGCCCGCGGCACCGCCGTCGGCCAGGACGCCGTCGTTGCCGGTCCCGACGGTGGTGCTCGCGGTCGCGATGTTGCCGCCGACGCTGTTGGCGACGACGCCGGTGTTGGAGTTGCCGACGACGGTGGCAAACGTGGCGATGTTCCCGTTGCCGCTGGCGTTGGCCGCTGCCGAGTTGCCGTCGAAGACGACGACGGTGCCGGTGGCGATGTTGTTCGCGCCGTTGAGGCCGGCGCCGACGGCGTTGTTGTTGCTGCCGACCACGACGGCGCCGGTCGCGATGTTGTCGTGGGCGATCGCGCCGGCAAGGTTGGTGCCGGTGTTGACCCCGTCGTTGCCACCGCCGACCACGGTGGTCGCCGTCGCGATGTTGTTGTGGAAGTCGGAGTTGGCGGCGTTGGCGCCTGTCCCGACCGAGGTGTTGTCGTTGCCCACGACGGTGGTCAGCGTCGCGATGTTGTTGTCGAACGCCGCGTTGGTGCCGGCGGCGCCGACGCTGATGTCGGTGTTGCCGGAGCCGACGAGCGTGTTGATGGTCGCGATGTTGCCGTCGCCCAGCGCCTCGGCGGTGATGCCAGTGTTGTTGCCGCCGACCACCGTGGCACCGGTGACGATGTTGTTGTTGCCGGTCACGGTGGTTTCGGCGCCGTTGCCGTTGCCCACGACCGTGGTCCCGGTGACGATGTTGTCTGCGCCGGTGACGTGCGTGCCGATGCCGGCGGTGTTGCCGCTGCCGACCAACGTCGTCGCGGTGACGATGTTGCCGCCGGCGCCCGCCGCGTTGGTAGTGACGTTGCCGTTGTCGTTGCCGACCACGGTGTTAACCGTCACGATGTTGCGGTCGAGGGATGTCGCGGAGATCTGATCGTTGCCGTTGCCCGCGGCGGTGGCGGCCGTGACGATGTTGCCGTCGCCGAGTGAATTGGCAACCACGTTGGTGTTGCCGTCGAAGATGGCGTTCGCCAGCGTCGCGTAGTTTCCGTCGCCCGACGCCTGCGCATAGACGGTGTTGTTGTGGGAACCCACCACCGTGGCAGCGGTCCCTATGTTGCCGCTGCCCTGCGCATACGCGGCCGCCTGGTTGTCGCTGCCCACCACCGTTGTCGCGGTGAGGATGTCGCCGCCACCCTGGGCGGTGGTGACCAGGCTGTCGTTATTGTTGCCGACCGACGTGAGGAGCGTGGCCCAGTCGCCGCCGCCGAGCACGTTGACCTGGTAGTTGTCGTTGTCGTTGCCGACCACCGTGGCAGCGGTGCCGTTGTTGCCGTCGCTCAGCACTCGCACGATACCCGTATTGCCGTCGCCGACAACGGTATTCGCGGTCGCGATGTTGTTGTTGCCGGTGATGGTGGTCTCGATTTCGTTGGCGTCGCCGACCACCGTCGTCGAAGTGACGATGTTGCTGGCGCCGTCGGCGGTGGTGCTGATTCCGGCGATGTTGGAGTTGCCGACCACCGTCGTCACGGTGACGATGTTGCCGCCCGACCCGATCGCGTTCGCGCTCACGTCGGTGTTGCCGTTGCCCACCACCGTGTTCACCGTCACGATGTTGTGATCCGAAGCGGTCGAAGTGATTTGGCTGTTCCCGTTGCCGCCCGCACTGGCCGCGGTGACGATATTGCCGACACCGTTGGCGCTGGCCACCACGTCGGTGTTGTTGTCCAGCACGGCATTAGCCAGGGTCGCCCAGTTGCCGTCACCCACGGCCTCGGCCAGGATCCCGCTGTTGCCCGAACCCACCACCGTGGCCGCGGTACCGATGTTGCCGCCACCGACCGCGCTGGCCTCGACATTGTTGCCGCCGCCCACCACGGTCGCGGCCGTCAGGATGTTGCCCGAACCGTCTGCGTTGGTGCTGATTCCGGCGATGTTGGAGTTGCCGACCACCGTCGTCACGGTGACGATGTTGCCGCCCGACCCGGTCGCGTTCGCGCTCACGTCGGTGTTGCCGTTGCCCACCACCGTGTTCACCGTCACGATGTTGTGATCCGAAGCGGTCGAGGTGATTTGGCTGTTCCCGTTGCCGCCCGCACTGGCCGCGGTGACGATATTGCCGACACCGTTGGCGCTGGCCACCACGTCGGTGTTGTTGTCCAGCACGGCATTAGCCAGGGTCGCCCAGTTGCCGTCACCCACGGCCTCGGCCAGGATCCCGCTGTTGCCCGATCCCACCACCGTCGCGGCGGTACCGATGTTGCCGCCACCGACCGCGCTGGCCTCCACCTCGTTGCCGCTGCCCACGACGGTCGCGGCCGTCAGGATGTTGCCCGAACCGTCGGCGCTGGCCAGGATCCTGCTGGTGTTGCCGCTGCCCACCACGGTGCTCAGCGTCGCCCAGTTTCCCGTCCCGGAGGCGGTGGCTTCGACATCGGTGTTGCCGCTGCCGACCACGGTCTCCACGGTACCGATGTTGCCGTCACCGATTGAGCGCGATTCGCCTGTATTGTTATCGCCGACAACGGTATTGGCGGTGAAGATGTTGCCGCCGCCCTGCGCGCCGGCAACGATGCCGGTGTTGCCGTCGCCGACGACCGTGGCCAGGGTGACGATGTTGCCGTCGCCCAACGCCTCCGCCAGAATCCCGCTGTTGTTGGACCCCACCACGGTGGCCGCGGTGACGATGTTGTTGTTGCCGACCGCGCTGGCTTCGACATTGTTGTTCGAGCCGACCACGGTGGTGGCGGTGACGATGTTGCCGCTGCCCTCGGCATTGGCGATGATGCCGCCCACGGTGTCGTTGCCGTTGCCGACCACCGTGGCAACCGTGACGATATTGCCTTCGCCCGTAACGGCTTTGGCTTCAACCCCGCTGTTGTCGTTGCCCACCACGGTGTTGACCGTGACGATGTTGCGGTCGGAGGCGCTAGCCGTGATGGCGCTGTTGTTGTTACCGCCCGCGCTGGCCGCGGTCACGATGTTGCCCGAGCCGGCGGCGGTGGCCACCACGTCGGTGTTGTTGTCGAAGACGACGTTGGACAGCGTCGCCCAGTTGCCGCTGCCCAGCGCCTCGGCCAGGATGCCGCTGTTGCCCGAACCCACCACCGTGGCCGCGGTACCGATGTTGCTGGCACCGACCGCGCTGGCCGTCACCTCGTTGCCGCCGCCCACCACGGTGGTCGCGGTCAGGATGTCGCCCCTGGCGGCGGCGTTGGCCAGGATCGTTCCGGTGTTGTTGTCGCCCACCACCGTGGTGATCGTCGCCCAGTTCCCGCTGCTCACATCCTTGGCCGCGAAGTCTGTGTTGCCGTCGCCCACGACGGTCGCGATGGTCCCGATGTTGCTGTTGCCGACAGCGCTGGCTTCGCCGGTGTTGCCGTCGCCCACAACGGTGTTCACCGTGAGGATGTTGCCGTCGCCGTGCGCGGTGGCGACCACGCCGCTGTTGCCGCCGCCGACCACGGTGGCCGCGGTGACGATGTTGCCGCCGCCGTTGACGTCGGTGCTGATGTGGTCGTTGTCGTTGCCTACCACCGTGGTGACGGTGACGATGTTGCCCCCGGAACCGGCGGCGCTGGCCGCGATGTCGGTGTTGTCGTTGCCGACCACCGTGTTGACCGTGACGATGTCGCCGCCCGCGGCGGTGGCCGTGATGGCGCTGTTGCCGTTGCCGCCCGCGCTGGCGGCGGTGACGATGTTGCCCGAGCCGTTGGCGGTGGCCACCACCTCGCTGTTGTCGTCGAAGATGGCGTTCGCCAGCGTCGCGTAGTTGTTGTTGCCCACGGCCAGTGCGGCGATCCCGCTGTTGAGCGAACCCACCACCGTGGCCGCGGTGCCGATGTTGCTGTTGCCCGTCGCCAGGGCCTGGGCACCGTTACCGTCACCGACCACCGTCATCGCGGTCAGGATGTTGCCGTCGCCCTGGGCCCCGGCGCTGACCCCGCTGACGTTGTCGTTGCCGACCACGGTGGTGAGCGTCGCGTAGTTGCCGTCGCCGACGACCTGGGCCCCGACATTAACGTTGCCGCTGCCGACGACCGTGTTCACAACGCCGATGTTGCGATCGCCCTGCGAGCCGGCCGTGATGCCCTGGTTGCCGTCGCCCACCACCGTCGTCGCGTTCAGGATATTGCCGCTGCCACTGACGGTGGCGTGGACGCTGTTGATGTTGTCGCTGCCGACCACGGTGCTTAGCGTCGCCCAGTTGCCGTCGCCCGCGACCGAGGCCACTACGTCGGCATTGCGGTCGCCGACGACGGTGGCCACGGTGCCGTAGTTGTTTCCGCCGTCGACGACCGCGGAGACGGCGCTGTTTTGGTTGCCGACGACGGTGGCCAGGGTGCCGATGTTGTCGTGGGCGAGGATGCCGTTGCCGATGGCCCCGGCGACCACATCGGCGTTGCCTTCGCCGACGACCGTGGCCGTGGTGAGGATGTTGTTGTGCGCGACGGCCCCATTGCCGCTGGCGCCGGCGATGACGTTGGTGTTGCCGGAGCCGACGACGGTGGCCGTGGTGACGATGTTGTTGTGGCTGCTGGCGTTGGTGCCACTGGCCCCGGCGACGACGTTGGTGTTGTTGTTGCCGACCACCGCGGCGATGTTGACGATGTTGTCGTGCGCGGTGGCGCCGGCACCGGTGGCGCCCGCGACGACGCCGTGGTTGAAGGCGCCCACGACCAGGGCGGTGTTGCCCAGACTGTTTCCGGCGAGGGCGTCGTTGTTGCTGCCGATGATGATGGCCTGGTTCCAGGAGTTGCTGCCGGCGGTGGCGTGGTCGTTGGTGCCGACCACGGCGGCCAGGTTGAAGTCTCCGCCGCTGGCGGAGGCGCTGCTGTTGGTGCCCCAGGCCAGTGAGCCGTTCCACGCGCCGGTGGCGGTCGCGGTGCTGTTGGCGCCGTAGGCCACGGCCAGGCCGGTAGCGCCCGAGGTCGCACTCGCGCTGCCGATTTGCAGAATCTTGTAGCTGGCGACCGACACGCTGATGTTCAGGTTGCTCAGGAAGCCTGAGTAGCCATCGCCGTTGTTGAGGACGCCCGAGTCGAAGTTGCCGATGTTGAAGATGCCGGCGTCGTGATCGCCGATGTTGAAAAAGCCGGTGCTGTGATCGCCGAAGTTGAAGCGTCCGGTGCTGTGGTCACCCACGTTGAGGAAGCCCGCGTTGTTGTCGCCGATGTTGAGCGCGCCCGCGTTGTGATCACCGAAGTTGAAGAAGCCCGAATTCCCGGTGCCGGAATTGCCGAACCCGGAGTTCGCGACGTTCTGGGTGGCCCACTGGAAAATGCTGGTGTTCAGCGAGCCCGAGTTGAGGTAGCCGGTGTTGCTGTCACCGGAATTGAACCAGCCGGTGTTGGAGGCGCCCGAATTGAACCAGCCCGCGTTGGATCCACCGGACCCCGAGTTGAACAGGCCCTTATTGTCCAGGCCCGAGTTGAAGCTGCCCAGGTTGCCGGTGCCCGCGTTGCCGATACCCATGCTGGTCGAACCGGCGTTGTGGAACCCGAAGTCGGTGCTGCCGCCGTTGCCGAACCCGGTGTTCGTCGAGCCCGCGTTGCTCCAGCCCGTGTTGTTGTCTCCGGAGTTGAAGAACCCGATGTTGCCGTTGCCCGAGTTGAAGAAGCCGATGTTGTTGTTGCCCGAGTTGCCGAAACCCATGTTTCCGGTGCCCGAATTCAGCCCGCCGATGCCGAACTTGTTGTCGCCCTGCAGCCCGAAACCGATGTTGCCGTTGCCGTCGTTGCCGAAGCCGAAGTTATAACTGCCGCGGTTGCCCGACCCGAAGTTCAGCGTGCCCAGGTTGCCGCTGCCGAAATTGTAGGAACCCAGATTGCCGCCACCGAAGTTCAGGTCACCAATGTTCCCGTTGCCGAGGTTGACGTTCCCGATGTTGCCACTGGCCAGGTTGAAATAGCCGTTATTGCCGATGCCCAGGTTCACCGAGCCGATGTTGCCGCTACCTAGATTGAATGAGCCGGAATTCCCGCTGCCCACATTGGCGGAGCCGGTATTGCCGTTGCCGAAGTTCGCATAGCCCGTGTTCGCGCTGCCCAGATTCGCCGAGCCGGTGTTGCCACTGCCCAGGTTGACATGCCCGGTGTTGCCCAGGCCCAGGTTCAAGATGCCGTTGTTCAGAGGGAACAACCCGCCCAGGCCCGCCGCCGCGCTGACCTGGCTGGTCAACCCCTGCAGGTTCTGCAGCACGCCCTGCCACGACGTCAGTTGCGCGGCCACCGCCGACACCCCGGAGTGGTAGCCGAACATCGCCGCCACGTCCTGGGCCCACAGGCGCTCGTAATTCGCCTCGGCCTCCGCGATCGCAGGGGCGTTGAAGCCGAACAGATTCGAGGCCACCAGCTGCACCAGCCGGGTCCGGTTGACCGCCACCACCGCCGGGTGCACCGTGGCCGACAGCGCGGACTCGAACACCGTCGCCGCGGCCTTGGCCTGGGCGGATGTGCCCTGCGCGCCGGCCGCCGCGGCGTGCAGCCATGACACATACGGCGCCGCCGCAGCCGCCATCGCCGCCGACGCCTGGCCCTGCCACGCCCCACCGACCAGCCCCGAGGTCACCGACCCGAACGACGCGGCCGCCGAACCCAGTTCAGCCGCCAGCCCCTCCCACGCCGACGCCGCCGCCAGCATCGGCGCCGATCCCGCACCGGAATACATCAACGCCGAATTGATCTCCGGCGGCAACAGCGAAAAATTCATTCGGCACGTCCCTCGTCGGTTGGCCAACAGTTGGCCAATGTCGCCTGACCGCCCATCCGGCGGCGGCCACCATGATCACCTCGCAGCCCCCAACCACTGCCCGCTCTGCTCTCGATTCCCCTTGGCGCGCGGCGGACACAGGTTCCCGATACCTGCCGCCCGCGTAACTACGGACACCATCGCGCGCCTTCCACCGAGACTCGGACGACTGCCCGGTCGCTCGAGCAGTCCAGCAGCAAAAGACTCTATGGGTATCGACGCCGTGACATCCGCTTTTCCCCGAAATCTCTTTGCGAGTCGAAAGGAATTCACGAGACCGGATCATCGCAATTCGCCGTCGCGCACTGCCGGATTGAATACAAATTGCGTGTTGACGCTGGAACTCGCCCTCCACCAGCCGTTTTCAATGGTACGGACCGGGTCTCCCGCATCGCGGCCGCTCCCGCGGGCTGCGCCGGCACGTCCTGATCAAACGACGGCGGGCGGCGGTCGATGCGGATATACTTCGATGCCCACCATTTCTCGTCCCTGCTCGCGGAGTGCTCTTAAAGGCGGCAACTGGCGGGGAATCCGGAGCGGCAAGGAGATCTCGATGAGTCCCTGGAATCGGCGGAAGGTCGCATTTGCCATCGCGATACTGGCGTTCACGGCCGTTCCGGAGGTGCTCGCTCTCCTGCAGCCCTCCGGCGTGGCCCGCGCCGACGTATGCGTCAACGCGGGCAGGCGCATCTCAGTGAGCGGATGCACCAACGTCGGCGACGCGATCGCACCGTACGTCCCGCCGCCGGCCGCGTACGCGCCCCTGCCGGAGGACTATCCTCCGCCGCCACCGCCGGCGCCGCACGTCAACGTCTGCGCCAACGTGGGTCGCCGCGTCAGCGTCAGCGGCTGCGTCTAGGGCTTTCAGCGCTGCGCCGAACGAGGGCCGGGATGCGGCGGCGCGTCAGAACGCTTCCGGGTCCCGCTGGATTTCCAGCGGCACCGGGTGCTGGTAGAGCCGAGAAGCGTTCTCCCAGCTGAATTTGCGTATCACGTCGGGCGGTAGGTCGCCGATCTCGTCATGGATCGTTTCCTGCGTATGCGGCCAGGTTGAATCGCAATGCGGATAGTCCGCCTCCAGCATGATGTTGTCCACGCCGATCCGGTCACGCTGGACGAACGAGGACTTGTCCTCCACCGCACAGAACCAGAAGTTCCGCGTGAAAACCTCTGCGGGAGTGAGCGTCTCACCCAGCGCCTGCCAGGTGCCGTACATCGCGTGGTAGCTCAGCATGTGGTCGAGCCGATCCAGCAGCCCGGCGACCCAGCCGATTCCGCCCTCCGAGAGGCAGATCTTGAGGTCGGGGAACCTGCTCGGCAGACCCGAGTACAGCCAATCGACGGCCGCCGAGATGGCGTACGCGAAGAACAGCACGCCCTGCACGTCCGGCGGCGCGTCCTCGGTGGTGGACGGTGAGGAGCCCGACGATCCGATGTGCAGGTTCACCACGGTGCCGGTCTCCGCGCATGCCGCCATCATCGGGTCCCAATGTCCCGAGTGGATGCTCGGCAATCCGAGCATGGCGGGGTTTTCGCTGAACGTAACCGCGTGAAAGCCACGGTCGGCGTTCTCGCGGATCATTGCGGCGCCGAGCTCGGGGTCCAGCAGCCATGGCAGCTGGCACGGAATGATTCGGTCCGGGTACGACCCCGCCCAGACGTCGAGGTGCCAGTCGTTCCACGCCCGCACCGACGCCAGCGCCAAGTCGCGGTCGGTGGTCACCTGCTGCAGCCGCTGGCCGGCGAAGCCCGGCAGAAACGACGGGAAGTTCAGCGACGCGTAGATGCCGTTGAGGTCCATGTCTTTGATGCGTGCATGTATATCCCAGGCACCCCTGCGCATTTCGTCGAAGCGGACCGGTTCGAAACCGTATTCGGACACCGGCCGTCCGACCACGGCGTTGAACCCGACGTTCGGCAGTTCCCTGCCGTCGTAGACCCACGTTTGCCCGCCACGATCGGTGTCCACGACCTTGGGGGCGCGGTCGGCGAACTTGCGCGGCACGCGGCCGGCGAAGGTGTCCGGCGGTTCGACGATGTGGTCGTCGGCCGAGATCACCGTGTAGCGGCGCGGCGCCCGCGGCGGGTCCGGCAGGAACGTGACCGAGCGTTCGGCGCCGGTCTTGGCGGTGGTGAAGCTCAGGTTTTCGGCCAGCTCGTCGATCGACTTCATGGCTGCAGTATCAGGGCGAGCAGTCCCCCGCAAGCGGGAGGTGCCCCCAGCAAGATCACCCGAATCCGGCCCGATTTGGGGGCTTTTGCGTCTGCTTGGCAGGTCAGGTGAGCACATCGGGGTCCGCTTTGATGGTCATCCGAGCCGCGCCCGCCCAGTACACGTCGGCGGCCCGTTCGATCAGCGAACGCTGCATGCCCGCCATGTCGGACCAGTTCATCCGCGCCGGCTCCGCACCGGTCAGCAGCACGTCGTAGGCCAGCTTGCATACCCGCTCGATCGAGGCCGCCCGATACACCGCCTCGGCCAGATTGCGGCCGGTCGCGATAACGCCGTGGTTGGCCAGGATCGTCAGGTTGGCGCCGCCGATGCGGGCCGCGAGTTCCGCTGCGCGCGCGGGACTGTCGACTTCGCCGTCATAGGCGTCGACCATGCACAGGTCGTCCAGAAACAGCGCGCCGGTCTGATGCACCAATTCCGGCAACCGCCCCAGCGCGGCGAGCACGCACACGTAATACGGGTGGTTGTGGACCACGACGCGTGCGTCGTCGCGCACGCGGTGCAGTTCGGTGTGGATGTGGATGGCCGGCGTGACGTCCCAGCGGCCACGGACCACCCGCGCGTCGCTGTCCACCACACAGATGTCCGACGCGGTGAGTTCGGCCCACCACAGACCCCACGGGTTGACGTACATGTCCGTCTGCCCGTCGGGCTGCCAGGTGATGTGGCCGGCCATGTTCTCGGCGAACCCGATCGCGGCGAGATGGCGGAAGGCCACGGCCAGCGCCTGCTCGCTGGTCAGCTCGACCCCGATCGGGGGCACCACTGACGGCGCCCACACTTCAAGGCCACCGCGACGTGCGTCAGGGGCATTCATGATTGGCCTCCATCCTGCCTCGAATGTCTTCGCGGAGCGCGCCTTTGGCAACCTTACCGCCCGACGACCGGGGCAGCTCGTCGACGACGACGAGCCGTTCGGGGAGCAGTTCCTTGGAAACCCCCAGCGCCAACAGGTGTTCGGTCAGCCGGCTCAGATCGATGGTGTGCGATTCGGCGAGTTCGACGTATACGCAGACCTTTTCGCCGAACACCGGGTCGGGCATCGCGACGGCGGCGGCCACCGCGATCGCGGGATGCATCGTGACGGCATCCTCGACCTGTGCCGCACTGATGTTCTTGCCGCCACGCAGGATGAAGTCGGAAGTGCGGCCGGTGACGCTGAGGTAGCCGTCGGCGTCGATCTCGCAGATGTCGCCCATCCGCATCCACCCGTCGGCGGTGAACAGCTTGTCGTGGTCGGTGCCGCCGAGATAGCCGAGGCTGGTCGCGGGGCCGCGGCACGCGGGCTGGCCGCGACCCGTCGCGGTGACGTCGCGGTCGCCGTCGAAGAGGCGGACCGCCATCTCCGGAACGATCCGGCCGCCCGTGCGCAGGCGACGCTCGCGCGGGTCCGCGAGCGTGGTCGCGCTGAGTATCCCGGTCTCGTTCGAACCGTAGAACTGCAGAATCGTGGCGCCGGTGAGTTCTTCGAACTCCGCGGCCGGCCGATACGGCAACGCCTCGCCGCCCGCGAACACGACACGCAGCGAACTCAGGTCGTGACTGCGGGAGGCGGGGTCCGCCATGAGCATCGTCAATTGTGTGCTGACACAACACAACACGGTGACCCGGTGGTCGGCGATCGCCCGGCAGGCCGCCGCGGAGGTGAAGCGGTCCATGATCACCGCGGTGGCGCCGAGGTAGATCGGCGTGGTGTGGCTGGTCCAGATTCCGAAGCCGAACGGCATGGGGATCACCGGCAGGAAGATGTCTTCGGCCGTCAGCAGTCCGTTGGCGACCGCCTTCTGGTGAAAGTAGTACCACCGGTTCTGGGTGTGCACGACGCACTTGGGCAACCCCGTGGTGCCGGAAGTGGAGTTGATCAGAAAAACGTCGTCCGGGCCGAGTTCGGACCCGGCCGCCGGGGCGCCGGGCTCGGGATGCGGGTGCAGCCGCAGCGTTTCCGCGTCGCGGTGCACGACCCGCAGCGGCAGGCCGAGGTCGTCGGCCACCCCCTCGCCCGCACCGACGCGTTGCCGGTCGACGATCAGGAGCTTGGGCTGCGCAGTGCGCAATATCGCGGTGGCCTCGCGGGTGCCGGCGCGCGCGCCGACGCCGACGACGACGGCGCCGCATCGTTCGACGGCGACGAACAGCGCGTGAACGGCGGCGGAATCGCCGTGCCACACCGCGACGCGGTCTCCCCTGGTGACCCCGACACCGGCCAACTGCCGCGCGAGAGTGCTGGCGGCGCGGTCGAATTCGCGCCAGGTCAACGCCGAGCCGGGTAGGTCGATGTAGGCGGCCCGATCGGGCGCTTCAGTGGCATTAACGCGCACCGCCGCGGACAGCGTCAGGTCGGACCACCAGCCCCGCGCTCGATACCGGGCCGCGTCAGGGGCGGTGGACGCCGGCGAGCCCGGGATCTGCAGATCTCCGACGCTCATCACCAGATCATAGGCAACGCGATGCGCGCAGCCGCGGCGTCAGAAACTGTTAACGCCGCGCGGGAGCCTGCGGCGGGCGTCTGGTCTCCGCGTCGGGATCGACTCGGGGACGTTTGCGCGGCGGGCCGCAGCTGTTGGCGGGAACACAGCCGCAGTTCAGGCCGGCGATGCAGGGCAGAATTACCCCGAAAGCGTCCGTCGAGGTGGGTCGCCCGGGGATGGGTGGGGCGGACGTCGCTGTGATGCCGTGCGTGGCGGTGGCCATGCTCTTTGCGGTCAATACTTCCGGTGCCCAGTCGGGCGCCAGCATGAGTGCAGCCGCCCCACCGCACAGCACCGTTGCTGTCCTGCCTCTGCGGTTCGTCATACTTTTCCAGCGTACCGATGTTACGAACATGTTGCAGATCGCAGGTAGACGCGGTGCGGCACCCGCCGGCAAGCAGTTAAGGGCGCGGCGGCGTGGGGGTCGGGGCGTGGTGTCGCGGCGGCGCGGTGCGGTTTGGAATGGGCCCGCAATTGAGACCGACGATGCAGGGAATGCCCCCGGCGGGATGCACGGGCGTGGAACCGCCGGGGTTCGGCGGCGCGGGCGGCGTCGGGGTGCCGGGCACCCACACCGCGAGCGCGACCGCACCCGCACACAGCGCGCTGATCGTCCTGCCGATGCGGTTCGACACGGTTTCCCAGTGTAGGCGCGTCGGCGGCAACCCGCACGTCAGAATCCCTGCGCGCACCGAAATCGTCGGCCGCGCAACGGCGCCGACGGCGGGCCAGGCTCGCGGGCTATTGTCGGCGGATGCTCCTTGGTTTTCTGCTCGCGCTGGGCTGCTCGGTCTGTTACGGCACCGCGTCGGTCCTGCAGGCCGCCGGGGCACGGGAGGTGGAAGCCGGGAGCACCTCGGGCGTCGACGCCGTCCTGCTGATGCGCGCGGTCCGGCAGTGGCGCTACCTGGCCGGTATCGGCCTCGACACCCTTGGGTTTGCGCTGCAAGTGCTGGCGCTGCGCATGGTCCCGATCTATGTGGTCGCGACCGCGTTGGCAGCCTCGATCGCGGTCACCGGCGTGGTCTCCGCATGGGTGCTCTCGGCGCGGCTGTCGCGGGCCGAGTGGACCGCGGTGGGCGTGGTCTGCGCCAGCCTGGCCGCGCTCGCTTTGGCCGCCGGACCCGGCCACTTTCGGCACGGCCCAGCGGGACTCGGCTGGGCGCTGCTGGGCGTGGTCGCCGTGATTTTCGTTGCCGGCGCGGCCGCCGGCCGATTGAACGACCGCCCCCGCGCGCTGGCGCTGGGCCTCGGGGCGGGAAGCGGCTTCGGTGTCGTGGAGATCGGCGTGCGCCTGATCGACGTGCTCGATCCCACCAAACTCGCCTTCTACCAGAACCCCGCCCTGTACGCGGCCGCCGCGGGCGGGGCGGCGGGGTTCCTCTTGCTCACGTCGGCATTGCACCGCGGGTCGGTGACCACCACGGTGGCCGCCATGGTGGTCGGCGAGACGGTCGCCCCGGCCCTCGTCGGCGTGCTGTGGCTGGGTGACACCGCCCGCGAGGGCCTCGGCTGGCTGGTCGTCACCGGATTCGTGGTGGCGATCGCCGCGACGCTGGTGCTGGCCCGCTTCGGCGAAGCGCCCGCCGAAACCGAAGAAGCGGGTTAAGGCCCGGGGCAGGCGCGGCCCTCGCTATGACGACGGCAGGCTCTCGGTGAGCAGGGCGACGTTGCGTCGCAATCGGCGGCTGCGCAGTATCCCCAGCGGCAGCGCAATGAGCACGATCAACGCGATTACCAGGAAGTAGACGGCGCCGAGCACGCTTGGTTGAACCGCCGCCGCAACGACGAACAGCGCGACGACGATAGAGGTGATGATCCAGTTGACCGATTCGCGGCGCTTCAACTGCTCGAAGTTCTTGCCGCCGAGGCACACCCTGCCGACCCTGGCGGCGGCTGATCTGACCGCCGCATCGGCGGGGACGACGCCGTTCTTGACGGCGGCGAGGGCTTCCGAACGCCCGGCATCATCGAGGCCCGCGACGGCTTCGAGGAGGCGCCCGCGCACAATTCGGCCCTGATAGGCGAACATCGCCGCCATCGCCACGCTGAACAGGAGCCCAGACACCACGCTGGCCCGGATCCCGTGCGGAGAGCGCCACATCAATTGCGTGAGCGCCACGTAGGGCACGGCCGATGCCGGCAGGTAGACCAGAAACCGCACCCACCAGGGCTGTAGCGCGAATCGAATGCTCACGAACAGAAGTATGTGCCGGTTCGGACTTGACCGCTATGCCCGCGGGGCTGATTCACCCGCGGGCAGATAGGTAGTGCCGCGCGCAGGGCGCGTCCACAGCATCCCACCCTCCGCGTCGACACCCGCCTCGCTCAGCCGGCGTTTGAGGACCTTGTTGGTGGCCGTCGCCGGCAGGTCGTTGTTGATGCGCACGTGGCGCGGCCACGCCTTCGGCGAGAGGTCGGGTTGAGCCGCCAGGAAGTCCGCGAATTCGGTTGGCTGCAAGCATATCCCGTCGCGCATCACCAGCGCCGCCATCACCTGGTCACCGACCCGGTCGTCGGGCACGGCGTAGACGGCGACCTGGCTGACGTGCGGCAGCCGGGCCAGGATCCGCTCGATCGGCGCCGCGGCCAGGTTCTCGCCGTCCACCCGCATCCAGTCCGCGGTGCGGCCCGCGAGGTAGATCCAGCCGTCGGCGTCGCGGTAGGCCAGATCGCCGGACCAGTACATGCCGTGCCGCATTCGCTCGGCCGTCGCCGCCGGATCGTTGTAGTAGCCGGTGAACGGGCCCGCGCCCGCGGTGTTGACGAGTTCGCCGACGGCATCGTCGAAGTTGGTCAGGGCGCCGTGCTCGTCGAACTCGCCAACCGCGCACTCTCGCACGGTGTCCGGGTGGTAGATGCTCACCCCGGGATAGGGTTTGCCGATGGACCCCGGCGGCGCGCCGTCCTCGCGCACGACGATCACCGCGAACTCGCTGGACCCGAAACTGTCCACCACGCGGCAGCCGAAACGCCTTGCAAACTCGTCGATGTCGCGGTCGGAGGCCTCGTTGCCGAACGCGATCCGCAGCGTGTTGTCGGCGTCGTCGGGGCGTTCGGGCGTGTCGAGGATCAGGGCCAGCGGCTTGCCGACGTAGTTCATGTACGTCACCCGGTGGCGGCGCACGTCGTCGAGGAACCGCGATGGCGAAAACCGCGCCGGGACCATCGTCGCGCCGCCGCCGACCGCCACCGCCCAACCCGCCGCGACGCCATTGGAGTGGAACAACGGCATCGACAGGTAACAGACGTCGTCGGCGGTGACGTCGTACTGGTAGATCAGGCTGGCACCGCACATGACGACCATCCCGTGCGCCAACCGGACGGCCTTGGGGTCACCGCTGGTACCGGACGTGAAGATCAGCATCAGGGTGTCGGTGGCGGTGACCTCGCGGTGGGCCACCAGCGGCGGCGCCGTCGCCACTGCGTCGGCGTAGTCCGTGCCGTCCACGTCCAGCACGCGAATCCCGTTGAGGGCCTGGTGATCCAGGCCATTCAGCAGGTGCAGGTGCTCGGTGTCGACGAGCAGGAGCTGGCAGTCGGAGCGGCGGATGTCGTTTGCCAGGCCGGCCCCGCGCCGGGTGGTGTTGAGGCCGCACAGCACGTAGCCGCCGAGCGCCGCGGCGGCCATTGCCCGAACCATCGCCGGGGAGTTGGACAGCAGCGCGCCGACATGCAGCGGCCGGGTCGCGTCGGCGAGCGCGATCAGCGCGGCAGCTTCGGCCTCGGCGCCCGCCAGGTATTCACGCCAGGTCCAGACCCGATCTCCGGCGGCGACGGCCGGGGTGTCGTCGTGCCTGCGCTCTCGCAGCAGTTGCTGAACGGTCTCCGGCACCGCCGCTACTTTCCGCCGGCGTTGAACCGGGTCGTCAACACCAGGCCCGCGTACTCGCGGCGGGCCACGTCCTCGCAGTAGCGGCGATAGTTGCCGAATCCGCCGGCGTAGGGCATGAAGATCCGTTTCTTGCCATCGATATTGGCGCCCAGGTACCACGACGACGCCGCCCTCGGAAACAGGGTCTGCGCGGCGGCGGCGGCCACGTGGTCGGTCCATTCGCGGGCGGCGTCGAGCCGCGGTTCGACCTCGGTGGCCCCGAGTCGCCGCACGGCCAGCATCAGGTCGATCGCCCAGTCGATCTGAATTTCGGCGTGCAACACCATGTTTGCCAGCACGGACGGTGCGCCGGGCCCGCTGATGGTGAACAGGTTGGGCAGGCCCGGCACCATCAGCCCGAGGAACGTGAGCGGACCGTCGGCCCAGAGCTCACTCAACCGTTCTCCCCCGGGCCCGGCCGGGTCGATGCGGGTCAACGCGCCGGTCAGAGCGTCGAATCCGGTGGCGAAGACCAGCACATCGCAGGGATAGTCGCCGGCGCTGGTCCGGACCCCCTCGGCGGTGATCGCGTCGATGGGCTCGCGGCGCAGGTTCACCAGCCGGACGTTGTCGCGGTTGAAGGTGGCGTAGTAGCCGGCGTCGGTGCAGATCCGTTTGGTGCCGATCGGGTGGTCGACCGGGATGAGATCGGTTGCGACGGCGGGATCGTCGACGATCTCGCGGATGCGCGCTTCGGCGAATTCGCGGGCGATGTCGTTGGCCGCCAGGTCGGTGCTCTGGTCGGGAAACGTCTTGGCGAACAGCACGCCGCCCTCGCGCCAGCGCTGCCAGAGGGCGCGCTCGCGCTCCTGCGGGTCGGTGGCGACGGCCTTCTTGTGGTAGGTGCCGTGCGGTGTGCCAGCCGACGCGTAGGCCGACGCCTGCCGCCGCTGCGGGTAGTCGGCCTGGATCTGCAGCTGCTCCTCGGCCGACCACGGGTGGTTGGGCATCGGGATGCTGTAGTTGGCCGACCGCTGGAACACCACGAGCGACTCGGCCTGCGTGGCGATGATCGGAATAGCCTGAATGCCAGACGAACCCGTGCCGATGACGCCGACGCGCCTGCCGCTCAGGTCGGGGTCCTCGCGCGGCCAGGCGGCAGTGAAGTAGACGTCGCCGGCGAAGTCGTCGACGCCGGGGATGTCGGGGCGATTCAGCACCGAAAGGCAGCCGGTCGCGCAGATCAGGAAGCGCCCGCTGTGGGTGTCGCCGGCACCGGTGTGCACCCGCCAGCAACCCGTGGCCGGGTCGAATTCGGCGGACACGACGTCGCAGCCGAACCGATAGTGGCGGCGCAGGTCGTAGCGCTCGGCGACGTGGCGCAGGTAGGCCAGGATCTCGGGTTGCGCGGCGAACCGCTCGCTCCACTGCCAGCTCTGCTGCAGCGCGTCGTCGAAAGAGTAAGAGTAGTCGACACTTTCGACGTCACAGCGGGCGCCGGGATAGCGGTTCCAGTACCAGGTGCCGCCCACGTCGGGCGCCGCCTCCAGCGCGGTCACCGAGAGGCCGGCCGACACCGCGCGGTGCACGGCGTAGAGGCCGGCGAAGCCGGCGCCGATAACCATCACGTCGGTCATGCGCGCAGCAACTCCCTGAGGTCCCGGCACGCCAGCCGCAGCGCGGACGCCGCCGCGGGCAGCTGCTGGATCGTCATGAACCCGTGGAACAGCCCGGGAAAGTCGCGGTGCACGACCCGCACCGCCGCGTCGCGCAGCTTGGCCGCGTAGCCGCATCCCTCGCTGTGCAGGGGGTCCAGGCCGGCGGTGACGATGACCGCGGGCGGCAGGCCCGCATGAGACTGCGCGCGGGCCGGGGCCACCAGGTGCGGCGGGTCGGAAACCTCATCTCCGCCGAGGTATTGGCGCCAGTACCACATCATCGCGGCACGGGTGTTGACGTACCCGTTCGCGTAGCGCTGGTAGCTGGGGGTGGCGAACGACGGGTCGATCGCGGGGTAGATGAGCAGCTGCGCGGCGGGCGGGGCGTATCCCCCTTCGCGGCACAGGATCGCGGTGACCGCGGCCAGGTTCCCGCCCGCGCTGTCGCCGGCGACGACCGTCCGCGCCGCGTCGACACCCAGCTCGGCGGCGCGCTCGACCACCCAGCAGAAGGCCGCGAACGCGTCGAGAGCCGCCGCTGGCGCGCGGTGTTCGGGGGCCAGCCGGTAGTCGACCGAGACGACGACGGCCCCAGTGCCGCGGGCCAGGGCACGGCAGAACCCATCGTGGGAGTCGAGGTCGCAGAACACGAAACCGCCGCCGTGGCAGTACACGATCCCGGGACGGGCGCCGGCCGGGTCGCCGTGCGGGTGGTAGATCCGCACCGGAATCTCCCCGGCGGGGCCGGGAATCGTACGGTCGACGGCGCTGCGCACATCGTCGAGGTTGGTGGGGCGGATCCGGCGTTCGGCCAGCGCGGCGCGGGCCTGCGTGCCGGTCATGCTCTGGACACGCGGAAACCCGGCGTCGAGCTCGCGCAACATCGCCTGCACGGCGTCGTCCATGTGGGCCTCCGGGCTACTCCGGACGGTACTTCAATAAGGTGATTCCGGCTTCGGGCAGATCGTAGAACACCGGCCGCACCCGCATTCCGACCCGGACGGCTTCGAGATTCAGGGGCCCCACGTCGACCAGTTCGGTGCTGATCCTGGGCCCGGCGTCCCACTGCACCACCGCCAGCAGTTGCGGCACCGCGTCGACCCAGGGCGGCCCGGTGGGCCGGCGGGCGACGGTGAAGGTGTACAGGGTTCCGGCGCCGTCGATTTCGCGCCATTCGAGGTCGTCGGCCAGCGTCCCCGGGGCCAGGGTGCGCGGGTAGAACACGTAGCGCCGCAACGACGGCGAGTACTGGACGAGGATCCGGTGCTGCGCCAGGGCGTCCCAGAAGGGCCGCGAGACGGGCGTCGGCTCAGGCACCGGGCGAGCTTCGGTGTCCATCTAGTCTCCTCGCAGGAGCAGCGCGACCTGCTCGCTCATGATGCCGCCGTTTCCGGTGACGAAGGCGGTGTGGCAGTCCGGCACCTGGGCATCGACGGCGCGGCCCATGATCTGCCGCGCACCGTCGACGACGTGGTGCATGCCCCCGGCCATGCCCGCCTGGCCGTAGGACAGCTGTCCCCCGGCGGTGTTGAGCGGGAAGTCGCCGCGGTAGGTCAGGTCGTGCCCGCTAACCCAGGACATGCCTTCGCCTTTGGCGCAAAAGCCGGCATCTTCCAGGCTCATCAGCACGGTGATCGTGTAGCAGTCGTAGATCGAGGCGACGTCGACGTCGGAGTGGCTCAGGCCCGCCATCGCGAACGCCTTGTCCGCCGCCCGCGCGATCGGGGTGTGCAGCAGGTCGTCGGCGTACGTCGGGGTCTTGAAGGCGATGTGTTCACCGAACCCGGTGATCCATACCGGCCGATGCCGGCCGCGACGCGCGATGTCCGCGTTGGCGATCAGCACGCCGACTCCCCCGTGCACCCGCATCACCGTCTCCAGCATGTGGATCGGGTCGGCGATCATCGGGCTGGCCAGCACGTCGTCGACGGTGATCGGCGTGCCGTGAAAGACCGCCCCCGGATGCGCGCACGCGTTGGTGCGCTGGTCGACGGCGATCTTGGCGACGGCGGCCGGGTCGTAGCCGAACTCGGCGGCATACCGCTGGGCGATCTGCGCGTACGGCGCGTTCTGGCCCACGTTGCCGTAGGGAATCTCGAACTCCGCCTGCGGTGAGCCGTAGTTGTTCGACGACGCGCCAAACCAATTCGGCGCCGGGGGCGGGCGGACGGCGGATTGCGGTACGGCGGTGGAACCGGGCACCACGGCCAGGGCCGCGTCGCAGATGCCGAGTTCGACGGCCACGGCGGCCCGCCACACCATGCCGGCCGACGTCGCGCCGCCCAGATCGACGCGCTCTCCGAAATCCAGTGGCAGGCCGAGGTATTCGCATAGGGTGGCCGGTGCGAACATCGCCGATTCGGCGATCCCGTGGGTCAGCAGGCCGTTGACGCTTGCCGGGTCGACGCCGGCGTCCTCGACGACCAACTTCGCCAGCAGCGCGTACTGGTCGAGCGTGAACAGCGGTGGCCCGCTGGGGCGGCGTTGCGCGGGCAGCTCGGCGATGCCGATGATCGCGGCCTCGCCCCGCAGCCCGGTCACGACGGCGTTTCCCGCCGCGGCAGCTGCACCGTCGCCGTCCCCGGCATCAGCACGGTGGTGTCGCGGCGGCCGACGAGGTCGAGGTCGACCAGCCCCCGTACCCCGTAGCCGTCGTCCGTGATGCGCTTGGCGGTGACGGTGCCGCCGAAGGTGAGCGGCTGGCCCGGGTAGGCGACCGCACGGTTTTGCACCGAATACGACACCAGGCGTCCGCGCCCCCCGATCCAGTCACAAATGGCGCGGGACAGCAGCGCCGCCTGCAGCGGGCCCTGGACCAGCACGTCGTCGTACCCTTCGACCTCGCGGGCCCACTGCTTGTCGTAGTGGATGCGGTGACCGTTGTAGGTGGCGGCGCTGAAGAAGAACATCTGGGTTTCGTCGACGGTGACGGTCAGCTCGGGGATCTGTGAGCCCACGTCGACGTCCTCGTAGAACAGTTGGTCGGTCATCACACTCCTAGGGGCGGGCGATCATGGACGTCGACGCCTCGGCGAGCAGGTGGCGGTCCTGGTTGCGATACACGGTGCGCCAGGTCACCAGCACGAATCGTCCTGAGCGGCCCTGCTTTTCGACGATCGACTCGATGGTGCGGACCATCTCCAGCTCGTCGCGGTGATAGGCCGGCTGGTGGAAGGTGAAGCTCTCGCCGCCGGCCATCCGCTTGGGAGCGCGGGGAAACGCGAGTGCGCCGGAGATCGCGCCGGACGACCCGTCGCGCCGCAGCGCGTCGAGGCGGGCGACACCGAGGACGGCGTACTGCAGGTACAGCGGCGGGCAGACGATGTCGCGATAGCCGTTGGCGCGGGCATAGTCCGGGTCGAACCACAGCGGGTTGTGGTCGCCGACGGCCGCGGCCCAGCGCTGCCAGTCCCGCCGGTTCACCTCCCCGGTCGCGGACGCCGCGACGGTCCCCACCCGCGACGCCGCTGCGGCGTCGATCAAGGACTCATCACTCATTCAGGCCCTCCTCCAGCCATCCCGCGGCCACGTCGGCACCGCCGCCGAGCGTCGAGCCGAGCCGCGCCCGTTCGCTCCACAGATGCAGATCCGTCTCGGTGACATAGCCGATCCCGCCGTGCAGTTGATGGGCGTCCAGGGTGATCAGGCGGGCCGCCGTCGCGGCGTGCATTCGCGCGATGGCCGTCTCCCTGGTCGCCGTGCGGCCTCGGGCGATCCAGAAGACCGCCGAGTGCGCCGCCAAGCGCGCTGCGGCCAGGGCGATGTGCATGTTCGCGATCAGGTGCTGCGCCGCCTGGAAGGACGCGATCGACCGGCCGAACTGGTGGCGCAGCTTGACGTAGTCGACCGTGCGATCCAGCACCGCCTGCCCGACCCCGACCAGGTCGAGCGACTCGAGGGCCACCATCGCATTGGCCACCCGGCGCAGCGCCGACGGGGCCGTGCGGTCGAGCACCGCGTCCGCGCCCACCGGCACGTCGTCGAAGCGCACGGTGAATGCGCGACGCCCGCCCGCGATGGTCAGCGGCCGCAGGTTCACGCGCGGCGCCCGCGCGTCGACCACGCAGACGGTCGTGTGCCCCGGCGCGGCGGCGGACACCACGATCAGGTCGGCGACGTCGGCGTCGGCGACGTAGTCCGCGGTGCCGCTCAGCCGCCACCCGCCCGCCGGGTCGGGTTCGGCGCGCAGTACGGGTGCGACGACGGCGGCATCGCGCGCGCTCCACAGCGCCGACGTGCCGCGCGCCTGACCGCTCGCCAGCGCCGGCAGCCACACGGCCCGGGCGGCCAGGGAGCCGAGCAGGTCGATGGCCAGGACCGCCGCGACCGTGCTGTGCACGGTCGTCGGGCACAGCGCGCGACCGGCCTCGGTGAAGAAGACGGCGAGGTCGTCGAGACACCCGCCGGCGCCGCCGTACTCCTCGGCGACCGCGAGCCCGAACACGCCGGCGTCGGCGAGCGCCCGCCACAGCGCCGGGGTGCGGCGGTCGGCGCCGGGCTCGTGCAGCGCCCGCACCAGGCTCGGCGGGCTCTGGGCGGCCAGCAGCGCACGCAACGCGGTGCCGAAATCGCGCTGCTCGGCGGTGGGCATCACGCGCATCCATCACCGCCCATAGGACGGCATTCCGTGGCCGCGCTGCGCGATGATGTCGCGCAGCACCTCGTTGGTGCCTCCCCCGAACCGCATCAGCGGCGCGGCCCGGTACAGCCGCTCGAACTTCCCGGCCAGCGGGGCGTCCGCGCTGCGGTGCGCCAGCAGCCCGTCGGGGCCGAGCAGGTCGAGCGCCAGCACCGCGATGCGCTGGCGCAGCTCGCTGGTGAACACCTTCTCGACGCTGACCTCCACGGTGGGGATGACGCCGCTGTCGAGGATCGACGCCGCCTCGTAGCCCATCAGCGTGGCCGCCTCCACGTCGGCCTCGGCCCGCGCAAGCCTGCGGCGCAGCGCCGCGTCATCGCCGGGCACGCTGCCGTCGCGCCGGGGTCGGCGCGCCAGTTCCCGCAGGTCGTCCACCGCGCGGCGCAGGTCGCCCGCGTTGGTCAGCGCGCCGCGCTCCAGATCCAGGGCGCCGGTGATGTAGGTCCAGCCGCGGTTTTCCTCACCGATCAGGTTCGTGAGCGGGACCCGAACGTCGTCGAAGTGCACCTCGTTGGTGCGGTAGCCCGACCACGCGTAGAGCGGGCGGATCCGCACGCCCGGGCTGTCGATCGGGACGATGATCACCGAGATCCCGCGGTGCCGCGCGCCGGTGGGATCGGTGCGCACGCACAGCCATTCGTGGGTGGCGCGCTGCGCGCCGCTGTTCCAGGTCTTGGTGCCGGTGATTACCCACTCCTGGCCGTCGCGGGTCGCACGGGTGCGCAGGCTGGCCAGGTCGGTGCCGGCGTCGGGCTCGGAATAGCCCACCGCGCAGATCATTTCGCCCCTGGCGATCAGCGGCAACCAGTCGGCCTTGTTCCGTTCGGTGCCGTGCCGCATGATCATCGGCGCCACCGAGGTGACCGTCAGGTCCGGCCCCGGCACGCCCCAGTATTCGAACTCGCTCATGAGCAGGTGCTGGTAGCGGGCGCCGAACCCCAAACCCCCGTACTCGCGCGGCCAGTTCAGCCCGAACCAGCCTTTCGAACCGATCGCGCGGCGAAATCGTGCTACTTCACCGTGAGGGAACTCCAGATCGTGCTCGGCGAGTTCGGCCCGCAGTTCGGGCGTGACGTTGGCATGCAGGAATTCGCGGACCTCGTCGAGCCAGGCGCGCTGCCCGGCATCGAGTTCGAAATCCATTCGGGCTCCCGTGTCGTAGATGTCCGACCAACGTCTGCATCGCCGATTCCCGACCCTAGCTTGAAGAGATCCGACGACGAGGCGCACGATGACCGAATGACCGAATCCGGCGCGACGCGCGTGGCGGTGTACTTCGATTTCGACAACATCGTCATCTCGCACTACGACCGGGTGCACGGCCGCAACGCGTTCCAGCGCGACAAGGCGAAAGGTCTGGAACCCGAGCGGCTGCAACTGGCGACGGTCGACCTCGGCGCGATCATGGACTTCGCGTCGTCGTTCGGCACCCTGGTGCTGACCCGTGCCTACGCGGACTGGTCCGCCGACGTCAACGCCCGCTACCACGACCAGCTGGTCGGTCGCGCGGTCGATCTGGTGCAGCTGTTCCCCGCGACGGTCTACGGCAAGAACGGGGCCGACATCCGCCTGGCGGTGGACGCCGTGGAGGACATGTTCCGGCTGCCCGACCTGACCCACGTGGTGATCGTCGGAGGCGACTCGGACTACATCGCGCTGGCCCAGCGCTGCAAGCGTCTCGGCCGCTACGTCGTCGGCATCGGGGTGGCCGGCGCCAGCAGCCAGTCGCTGGCCGCCGCGTGCGACGAGTTCGTCACCTACGACACGCTGCCGGGGATACCCACCACCGCCGCGCCGGCGCGCCAGCCCAAGAAGCGTGGCCGCCACGCCAGCACCACCGAGGCCGACGACGACGCCCCGAGCGACGAGCCCGACACGCAGGCCGCCGCCACCGGGCTGCTCGAGCGCGCCCTGCGGATCAGCCACGAGAAGGACGACGCCGACTGGCTGCACAACTCCGTGGTCAAGGCCCAGATGAAGCGGATGGACCCGTCGTTCAGCGAGAAGTCGTTGGGATTCAAGTCATTCAGCGATTTCCTGCGTTCCCGCAGCGGCATCGTCGACCTCGACGAGAGCAGCACCACCCGGCTGGTGCGCCTGCACAGCGAAGGGAACGGTAGTTGATCCGTCCGTCCGCGCTGGTTGCCGCCGTGACGGCCGGGTCGGGCCTGCTGGGCGGACCCGCCCCGGTGGCGTCCGCGCAAGCGTGTCCCGACATCGAGGTGATATTCGCCCGCGGCACCGGCGAGCCGCCCGGCGTCGGCGGCATCGGTGGGGCGTTCGTCAACGCCGTGCGCGGGCGGGCCGGGGGCAGATCGGTCGGGGTGTACGGCGTCAACTACGCGGCCAGCGGCGCCTTCGGCAATCCCGGTTTCCGACAGACCTTCACCGACGGGATCGGCGACGAACGCGGCCACATCCAGTTCATGGCGGCCAACTGCCCCAACACCCGGCTGGTGGTCGGCGGCTACTCCCAGGGCGCGGCCCTGACCGGTGACATGACGTCGGATGGGGTGTCGCCCGATGCGGCGAACCACGTCGCCGCGGTCGCGCTGTTCGGGAAGCCGTCGCCGAACTGGATGCGCACGTTCGGCAACCCGCCGGTGCTCGTCGGGCCGCAGTTCGCGGGCAAGACCATCGATTTGTGCGCCCCCGGCGACAACATCTGCGACGGCGCTCCCGGCGGGCCGCCCAGCCGCGCGCACGGCGCCTATCCGTTCAACGGCATGGTCGGTCAGGCCGCGGACTTCGCGGTCGGTCACCTGTGACGCCCGGCCAGTTGCTGACCGACCGGGTGGCGGTGGTGACGGGCGGCGGTGGCGGCATCGGCGCGGCGACGGCGCGGCTGTTCGCCCGGCACGGCGCCCGGGTGGTCGTCGCCGAGATCGACGCCGAGCGCGGGCGCGCGGTTGCCGACGAGATCGGGGGCTCCGCGCTGACCGTGGACGTGCGGGAGCCCGACCAGGTCGACGCGCTGGCGCAGACCGTGCTGGACCGGCACGGGCGGGTGGATGTGCTGGTCAACAACGTGGGCCACTGGGTGCGCCACCCCGGCCCGTTCGCCGGCACCGACCCCGGGCTCTGGGACGAGCTCTACCGGGTGAACCTGCACCACGTCTTCCTGGTGACCCGCGCCTTCCTGCCAACCATGATCGACCGGCGCGCCGGGTCGATCGTCAACGTCACCTCCGTCGAAGGGCTGCGCGGCTACCCGGAGGACCCCGTCTACGCCGCGTTCAAGGCTGCCGTCATCCACTTCACCCGCAGCCTCGCGGTCCAGGTGGGCCGCGACGGCGTCCGGGTCAACGCGATCGGTCCCGACGTCACCGAATCACTGCAGGTGCCGTACTCGCAGTGGCTGTCGCCCGAGGAGCAGGCGCAGTGGCCGCAGTGGGTTCCGCTGGGACGGATGGGGTTGCCCGAGGACCAGGCCAACGTGATCCTGTTCCTGGCCAGCGACCTGGCGGGTTTCGTCACCGGCCATACCATCCCCACCGACGGCGGGACCGGCGCCGCGGGTGGGTGGTACCGCACGTCGCGGCGGGCCGACCGGGAATGGACGAACCGGCCGGCCGAGCCGTGATCTCCCGACCGCCAGCCGACGCCAAGGATTCGTAGAGAATCCGCCAAGGACGCCCGTGGACTGTGAAGTCTGCCCTGACATCACAACCCCACAGAGGGAGTCCACGCGCCCATGACCACCGTGCAACTGCCGGGACACCAGCACCAGCCCGTTCCGTCCTGGCCGGATCGACCCCACCGCCATCCGTGGGAGATCGGGCTGCTCGTCCTGGTCATCGGGTCCAGCGTGGTCCTCTACCTGATCGCGCTGGTCGTGGTGCTCACCGGCCACTCCAGCCTGGTGTGGCTGTCGGTGGTGTTCGCGCCGGTGTTGATGTACTTCGGCCGCGGCCTGATGTACGGCCGACAGCGGGTCAACGGCGTCAAGATGTCGCCCACGCAGTTCCCCGAGGGTTACTGGCTGGTCGTCGAGGCGGCCCAGCGCTTCGGGCTGGCCGAGGTGCCCGACGCCTACGTCGTCCTCGGCAACGGCAAGATCAACGCCTTCGCGAGCGGACACGGCTTCCGCCGCTATGTCGTGGTGTACAGCGACCTGTTCGAGATCGGCGGCCAGAGCCGCGACCCCGACGCGCTGGCCTTCGTCATCGGCCACGAGGTCGGCCACATCGCCGCCGGGCACGCGTCCTACTGGCGCCAGCTCAGTCAGCTGGCGGTGAAGATTCCGTTCCTCGGCCACTCCCTGTCGCGGTCGATGGAATACACCGCCGACAATTACGGCTACGCGCTTCGTCCCGGCGGGGCCGCGCGCGCCATCGGCGTGCTGAGTGCCGGGAAGTATCTGCTCCGGTCGGTCGATTTCCACTCGATGGCGGATCGGGCGACCTCCGAGACCGGCTTCTTCCCGTGGCTGGCCAACATGCTGTCATCCCACCCGGTGCACACCTGGCGTGCGGCCGCGTTGCGCAATCGCGCCGCCGCGGGCTCGCTGTTCTTCCGGCCGGCGCCGCTGGTACCGCTGCACCCGCCGACGGCGGGGCCGGGCGCCAACCACGCCCCCTGGGTGCGCTAATTGCCGCGCTTCTTACTCGCGAATTCGGTGCCGTCGCCGTAACACCGGCATCATTTTCACAAATTGGAGGCACCTTGGCGGAGGGCGAAACCGATTCGGCGGAACGCGCGATATTCCCTCGCGATTGTCGTAGGGTGCAGGGCGAAAGGGGGGAAGGCCTGCGAAAGGACAGTGGCGATGAATTTCTCGCTGTTGCCGCCGGAGATCACTTCCTCCCGGATCTTTTCCGGCGCCGGGGCGGCGCCGCTGCTGGCGGCCTCGACCGCATGGGACGGGTTGGCCGGCGAGCTCGCGGCGTCGGCGGCGTCCTTCAACTCCCTCACGTCGGGACTGGCGAGCGGGGCGTGGCAGGGTCCGGCCTCCGTCGCGATGGCGGCGGCGGCCGCGCCCTACCTGCGCTGGCTCACCGATGCGGCGACGAGCGCCCAGGCCGTGTCGGCGCAAGCCAGGGCCGTCGCGTCGGTGTTCGAGGCGACGCAGGCGGCGGTGGTTCACCCAACGGCGGTCGCGGCCAACCGGATTCAGGTGCTCAGGCTCGTCGCCGCCAACCTGTTCGGCCAGAACGCCTCGGCGATCGCGGCCACCGAGGCGTGCTACGAGGCCATGTGGGCGCAGGACGCGGCGGCGATGTTCGGCTACCACGCGGGAGCCTCCGCCGCGGCCGCGGATCTGTCGTCCGTGCTGGCGCTGCTGGGCAAGGTGAACCTGGGCTTCGGCAATACCGGCATCGCCAACGCGGGCCTGAACAACTCCGGCTACCTCAACGCGGGCCTGGGCAACAACGGCATCGCCAATATCGGCCTCGGCAACACCGGCATCGGGAACCTGGCCGTGACCATAAAATTCACGCCCAACCCGTTGTTGGGTGGGATTCCGATCACCCCCACGCTGAAGTTGGCGGGCGGAAACAACGGCAATGTAAACCTCGGCAGCGGTAACCTCGGCAACCTCAACCTAGGTGACGGAAACACCGGCGCCGCGAACGTCGGTAATGGAAATCACGGCGACACAAACATCGGAAACGGAAACTACGGCAGCGCTAACACCGGCGCCGGAAACCGGGGCAGCGTTAACACGGGCGCCGGAAACGTCGGAAGCACGAATTCCGGCAACGGCAACATCGGCTCCGGAAACATGGGCAACGGCAACATCGGAAACACCAATTACGGTGACGGCAACATCGGCACCGGAAACCTCGGCAGCGGAAACATCGGCAACACCAACTTCGGCTCCGGAAACCGGGGTCTCGGCGGTGGCGCCGGGTCGTCCAATATCGGCTTCGGGAACACCGGCAGCAACAACATCGGCTTCGGGAACACCGGCAACCACAACATCGGGATCGGCCTCACCGGCGACAACCAGGTGGGCATCAACCTCGCGGGCGGGCTGAACTCCGGCAGCGGCAACATCGGCTTCGGCAACTCGGGCACCAACAACGTCGGCTTCTTCAATTCCGGCAACGGAAACTGGGGCATCGGGAATTCGGGCGACAACAGCATCGGCTTGTTCAACTCCGGCGTCCACAGCCTGGGCATGGCCAATGCCGGGCACGCGAGCACCGGCCTCTACAACGCGGGCGACTACAACACCGGTGCGTGGAATGCGGGCGTCGCCAACACCGGGGCCTACAACGCGGGCAACCACAACACGGGCGTCTACAACTCGGGCAACACCAACCTCGGCGCCTGGAACTCGGGCGATCACAACACCGGTGCGTACAACTCCGGGGACACCAACAGCGGCGCCTGGAATTCGGGCGATACGAACACTGGCGCGTACAACTCGGGCAGCGTCAACACCGGCCTGTGGAACTCCGGCAACCTCAACACCAACATCGGCAGCTCGTCGGACGGCGCCGGCCCGAACTCCGGCTTGGGAAACACCGGCACCGGAAATTCCGGCTTCTTCAACTCGGGCACCTCCGGTTCGGGCCTCGCCAACTCGGGCGGAACCAACTCGGGCGCCGGCAACGGAGGCAACTTCAACGCCGGTCTCGGCAACACGGGCGACGACGACTCCGGCGTGATCAACCGCGGCGACGGCTCGTCGGGCGCCCTGAACTCCGGTTCCACCGCGTCGGGCCTGTTCAACACGGCCGACAACAAGTCGGGTCTGCCCATCCCCGGCCTCTGACCTCTTCGAGCCGCGGCCACGGCGTCGTCAGGCCCGGCGAGACTGCGCCCGGGGCATCCAGACTGCGTCCAGGGCTCCGCAGCGACCCCGGCCCCCGCCCTCACCGCAGGGTCGACGCCGCCAGCGCAGGCTCGGGCACGCGGCCTGTGCGGGGTGTTCGCTGCGGCGCCGGCCGAACACTGCTTACGATCCGAAGATGACCGTGGCTCCCGGGACGCCCGAACTGTTCTCGACCTACGGGCCGGGCGGGGTTCGCATCGTGTCCGATCGGCTCGGCGACCCCGCGGCGCGCGCCGTGGTGTTCCTGCACGGCGGCGGGCAGACCCGGCGGTCGTGGAGTCGCGCGGCGGGTGCCGTCGCCGAGCGCGGGTGGCAGGCGATCACCGTGGACCTGCGGGGCCACGGCGAATCGGACTGGTCGGACGACGGCGACTACCGGGTGGTGAGCTTCGCCACCGACATCGGCGAGGTGCTGGAGCAGCTGCCGCCGCGGCCGGTGCTGGTCGGCGCCTCGCTGGGCGGCTTCACCTCGATGCTGCTCGCGGGCGAACTCTCGCCCGGCATCGCCGGCGCGATCGTCTTGGTGGACATCGTGCCCAACATGGATCCGTCCGGGGCCAGCCGGATTCACGCCTTCATGGCCGACCGCGTCGCCTCGGGGTTCGACTCGCTCGACGAGGTCGCCGACGCGATCGCCGAGTACAACCCGCACCGGCCACGGCCGACGGACCTGGACGGCCTGCGCACCAACCTGCGCCGGCGCGGTGACCGCTGGTACTGGCACTGGGACCCGCAATTCATCAGCGGCGCTTCACGATTCCCGCCGATCGAGGTGACAGACACCGACCGGATGAATGCCGCCGTCGACGCGATCCTGCGCGACGGCGTCCCCATGCTGCTGGTGCGCGGGCAGGTGAGTGATCTGGTGAGCCAGGAGCGCGCCGACGAGTTCCTCGCGCGGTTCCCCGCGGTCGAATTCGTCGACGTCCGCGGCGCGGGCCACATGGTCGCCGGGGACCGCAACGATCTCTTCGCCCAGGCGGTCCTGGACTTCCTGTCCCGCCACGCGGACGCCGGCTGATCCTGTCGTCGGCGGCATGGCAGGGTGACATCCGTGACCAACACTTCCGCATCCGGCGTCGGCGAGGCAGACCTGCGTGAAATCGACACTCCGGCTGGCGTTTTGCGCTACTACGATGTCGGGGACGCCGGGCCGACGGACGCCCCGGTGTTGCTGTTCCTGCACGGCTCGGGGCCCGGCGTCACCGGTTGGCGCAATTTCCGCGGCATCCTGCCGGCGTTCGCCGAGCGCTTCCGCTGCCTGATCCTGGAATTCCCCGGGTTCGGCGTCAGCGACGACTTCGGCGGCCACCCGATGGTCACCGCCCAGCGCGCCGTCGTGCCGTTCCTGGACGCGCTGGGCACGGACCGGGTCAGCATCGTCGGCAACTCCATGGGCGGCGGCGTCGGCATCAATTTCGCCATCCGAAACCCCGGCCGCATCGACCGCCTGGTCACCATCGGTGGGATCGGCACCAACATCTTCAGTCCCGGTCCCAGCGAAGGCATCCGGCTGCTTCAGGAGTTCACCGACGACCCCACCCGGCAGCGACTCGTCGACTGGCTCAAGTCGATGGTGTACGACCAGGCCCTGGTCACCGACGAATTGATCGAGGAGCGTTGGCAATTGGCCACCGATCCGGACACGTTGGCGGCCGCGCGGCGGATGTACTCCAAGGCGTCGTTCGCCGCGATGACGGCGGCGATGGAGGCCTCCGACGGCCCGATGCCGTGGGCCGTAATGCACAAGGTGGCCGCGCCCACGCTGCTGACCTGGGGCCGCGACGACAGGGTGAGCCCGCCCGACATGGCGCTCATCCCGATGCGCACCATTCCCAACGCGGAGCTGCACATCTTCCCCAAGTGCGGGCACTGGGCGATGATCGAGGCCAAGGCGGCGTTCGAAAGCACGGTCCTGGCGTTCCTGCTGCGCGGATAGCGCCACGTTGCGTTAAGTCCGGTTTTCGTGCAAAACGTGCAGTTCGTGCAACTATGAATGTCATGGCGAATCAGATCGGTCTGCGCGAGCGCCGCCGGCGGCAGACCAGCGCGGACATCCGCGGAGCCGTCGTGCGCCTGGCGCAGGAGCGTGGTTGGGACAAGGTGACCATCGAGGGCATCTGTGCCGAAGCCGGCATTTCGACCCGCACGTTCTTCAACTACTTCCCCAACAAAGAGGCCGCGATCGCCTACGGCCCCTCGGACCTACCGGCCGAGTTGGCCGACGAATTCGTCCACGCCGGTCCCGCCCCGTATTCGGTGGTGCTCGCCGAGCTGATCACCCTGGCCGCACACCATCTCCGGGACATGCCGCCGCAGCGCGAACAGGCCGTCTGCATGCTTGACCTGGCCAAAACCACCCCCGGCGTGCTGGCAGCCTTCCTTGCCGACCTGGAACGCTTCCAGACGCAGCTGACCGACATCGTGGCCAAACGCCAGGGCATGCCGTCCGACGACGAGATACCCGCGCTGATCTCCGCGCTGGCGCTGACCGCGGTGCGTTCGGGCATCGAGCGCTGGTCCAGCAGCACGCCGGCCGACGCTTCCCAAGAGGAGCACGACACGCCGATGCCGTACGTGGAGCGCGCCGCCGCGCTGGTCAACAGCATCTTCACAAAATGATGGCGTGACCGGAAACACAAAAACTTGCATACTCTGCAAACTATGCAGATGATGTACTGGTAGTTCGGTTACCGGCGGGTAGGCAGCGCGTCGGTGGGAACCGGCTGCGCAGACGTACGCACTCATCGGATCACTTGTAGGGCAACGAAACTCGTCGCGCAACCAGGAAGGCTCGGGTAGGTGCAAATGGCCAAGATCGTCCGGCATGCCTGGTTGCCGCTGTTGATCGCGGCGGTGGTGGCAGTCGGCGGCTTTGCGGTGGTGCGCGTCAAGTCGTTCTACGCCGCGGACAACGCGGACACCCTGACCAGCGCGCGGGTGGACGACTCCAAGCCATTCAAGCCGAAGGTCGTCAAGTACGAGATCTTCGGGTCGGCCAGCCACGCCAATGTGAACTACCTGGACCTCAGTGCGGAGCCGCGGCGCGTCGATCTTGCGCCGCTGCCGTGGACGCTGGTGCTGAGCACCACCGCCCCGTCGGTGTTTCCGAACATCTCGGCGCAGAGCGACGGTGATCGCCTCACCTGCCGCATCACCGTCGACGACGAAGTGAAAGACGAGCAAACATCCAACGGCGTCCACGCCCTGACCTCCTGCCTGGTGAAATCCGCATGAGCGCTCCCACTCAAGACGCCCCCCGTGGTGACCGCGAGCCCGGCGGAGCCGGGCGAAGCGGCTCATCACCATCAGATCCTGACCCCTTCCCCGCCGCGCCCGTCGCCGCTCACGCGGCGCGACCGAAGATCGCGCACTTCATCCGCACGTTCGCCGTGCCGATCATCCTCGGCTGGGTCGCACTCATAGCCGTGCTGAACACCGTCGTGCCCCAGCTCGACGAGGTCGGCAAGATGCGCTCGGTCTCGATGAGCCCGGACGACGCGCAATCGGTGATCGCGACCAAGCGCGCCGGCGAGGTGTTCGGCGAATACAAGTCCAACAGCTCGGTGATGATCGTGCTGGAGGGTCAGAATTCCCTGGGCGCCGACGCACACGCCTACTACGACGAGATGGTGCGAAAGCTCGACGCCGACACCAAACACGTTGAGCACGTTCAGGATTTCTGGAGTGATCCGCTCACCGGCGCCGGCGCGCAGAGCAATGACGGCAAGGCCGCGTACGTCCAGGTGTATCTCGTCGGGAACATGGGCGAATCAAAGGCGAACGACTCGGTCGAGGCCGTCCAGAACATCGTGAAGGGCATGACGCCGCCCCACGGCGTCAAGGCCTATGTCACCGGTCCGTCGGCGCTGGAAGCCGACCAGCACATCGCCGGCGACCGCAGCATGCAGATGATCGAGCTCGCGACGTTTGCGGTGATCATCGCGATGCTGCTGATGGTCTACCGTTCGATCGTCACGGTGCTGCTGACGTTGGGGATGGTCGTTTTCGAACTGGCCGCCGCTCGCGGCGCCGTCGCTTTCCTCGGCTACCACCAGATCATCGGCCTGTCCACGTTTGCCACCAACCTGCTGGTGACGCTGGCGATCGCGGCCGCCACCGACTACGCGATCTTCCTGATCGGCCGGTATCAGGAAGCCAGATCCATCGGCGAATCGCGAGAAGACGCGTACTACACCATGTTCGAGGGCACGGCACACGTCGTGCTCGGGTCGGGTTTGACGATCGCCGGCGCCACCTTCTGCCTGCATTTCACGAACCTGCCCTACTTCCAGACCCTGGGCGTCCCGCTGGCCATCGGCATGGTGGTCGTGGTGCTGGCGGCGCTGACACTGGGCCCGGCGGTCATCTCGGTGGCCTCCCGCTTCCGTCAGACACTGGAACCCAAGCGCGCCCAGCGCATTCGCGGCTGGCGCAAGATCGGTGCCGCCGTCGTCCGCTGGCCCGGGCCGATCCTGGTCATGACGATCGGGATCGCGCTCGTCGGCCTGCTCACCCTGCCCGGTTACCGGACCAACTACAACGACCGCAACTACCTGCCCGCCGACCTCCCGGCGAACGCCGGCTACGCGGCGGCGGACCGGCACTTCTCCAAGGCCCGGATGAATCCGGAGCTGCTGATGATCGAAAGTGACCACGATCTGCGCAATTCCGCGGACTTCCTGGTGATCGACAAGATCGCCAAGTCCATCTTCCGGGTGCCCGGGATCAGCCGCGTGCAGGCCATCACCCGGCCGCAGGGCACACCCATCGAGCACACGTCGATCCCGTTCCAGATCAGCATGCAGGGCGTCAGCCAGCAGATGACGCAGAAGTACCAGGAAGATCAGATCGCCGACATGCTGAAGCAGGCCGACGAGATGCAGACGACCATCGACAGCATGCTCAAGATGCAGAGCATCACCAAGCAGATGTCCGACGACATGCACATCATGGTCGGCAAGATGCACGCCATGACGATGGACGTCGCCGAACTGCGCGACCACATGGCGGATTTCGACGACTTCTTCCGGCCTATCCGCGCGTACTTCTACTGGGAGAAGCACTGCTTCGACATCCCGGTGTGCTGGTCACTGCGGTCGATCTTCGACGCGCTGGACGGCGTCGACACGATGACCGACGACATCCAGAGCCTGATGCCGATCATGGATCACCTCGACACGCTGATGCCCAAGATGGTGGCACTGATGCCCGAGATGATCCAGAACATGAAGAACATGAAAACCATGATGCTGACCATGTATTCGACCCAGAAGGGTCTGCTGGAACAGCAGCAGCGGGCGCAGCGCGACTCCTCCGCCATGGGCAAGGCCTTCGACGCGTCGAAGAACGACGACTCGTTCTACCTGCCCCCGGAGACGTTCGACAACCCCGAGTTCAAGAAGGGCATGAAGAACTTCATCTCCCCCGACGGCCACGCGGTGCGCTTCATCATCAGCCATGACGGCGACCCGCTGTCAGCGGACGGGATCGCGCACATCGACGCGATCAAGAAGGCCACCTACGAGGCGCTCAAGGGCACCCCGATGGAGGGCTCCAAGATCCTGCTCGGCGGGACCGCGGCCACCTTCAAGGACATGCGCGACGGCAGCAACTACGACCTGTTGATCGCCGGAATCGCCTCCATGTGCCTGATTTTCATCATCATGCTGGTCCTGACCCGCAGCGTGGTGGCCTCGGCGGTGATCGTGGGCACCGTGCTGCTCTCCCTCGGTGCGTCGTTCGGGCTTTCGGTGCTCATCTGGCAGCACCTGATCGGCATCGAACTGCACTGGATGGTGCTTGCGATGTCGGTGATCATCCTGCTGGCCGTCGGCGCCGACTACAACCTGCTGCTGGTGTCGCGGTTCAAGGAAGAGATCCACGCCGGCCTGAACACCGGGATCATCCGGGCGATGGGCGGCACCGGGTCGGTGGTCACCTCGGCGGGACTGGTGTTCGCCTTCACGATGATGTCGATGGCGGTCAGCGAGCTGACCGTGATCGGGCAGGTCGGCACCACGATCGGGCTGGGCCTGCTGTTCGACACCCTGATCGTGCGCTCACTGATGACGCCATCCATCGCCGCGCTGCTGGGCAAGTGGTTCTGGTGGCCGCAGCGGGTCCGGCAACGCCCGGTCCCCTCGCCCTGGCCGGCACCGGCGGAGCAGGCGGCCAAGGACGAAGACCTAACCCGGGTCTGACGTTTCGCCAGAGCCCAGCAGCCGCTGCACGGTCCGGTGCGCGCCCAGGACGATCGCCGCGCGGTCCGGCCCGCCGGCGCGGTGGACGGCCGCGGCGTTGCCGCCCGCGATGTACACCGGGCCGTTCGCCAGGTGGGCCAGACCCTCGCGGGCCACGTCGGCCGGCTCGGCGACCGACACCCCGGGCGCGTCGAAGTTCAGCCCGGCCCGTTCCATGGCCGGCGTGCGCGTCACACCCAGCATCAGTTCCAGCACGTCGACGCCGTGTTCGCGCAGTTCAAGCCACAGGCTCTCGGCGAACAGCCGCCCGAACGCCTTGACGCCGGAGTACACCGATTGCCGCATCGACCCGTACGTGCCCGCCATGGATCCGACCAGCAGCAACCCGCCCCGGCCGCGTGCGCGCATGGGTCGGCCGAAATGCTGGACGAGTTCCATCACCCGCGTCACGTTGAGGTCGACCACGCGACCGAAATCGGCTAGCTCGGCGTCCAGAAACGGTGCGCGGCAGGTGTTGGCGCCCGCGTTGTAGATCAGCAGCCCCACCTCGACGTCCGCGGCAGCGGCGGCGATCGCCGAAACCGCCTCGGGGTCAAGCAGGTTTAACGCCAGCGTGCGCACCTCGGCGCCCAGCGCGCGGCACTGTTGCGCCGTGTCCCGCAGCGGCCCCGGCTTGCGGGCGATCAGGACCAGGTTGAAGCCGTCGCCGGCCAACTGCCGCGCAAACTCCGCGCCGACGCCCTCCGAGCCGCCCGCAATCACCGCCCACGGACCGTACTTGGCCACGTCCGTCATGCCGACGCGCCTATGTCTTCTGGGTCAGGCCGGCGTCGACGACGAGCTGGGTGCCCGTGATGTAACGGCCCTCGTCGGAGGCCAGGAACACCACCGCGTTGGCGATGTCGACCGGTTCCACCCACGGCACCGGCAGTAGGTTGCGCGCGCGCAGCACCTCGGCGGCGTCGTCGGCGGTCGGGTTCTCCAGGTCGGGCCGCAACCGGCGGAACGTCGCCTCGTTGAGCACCATCGGGGTCGCGACCGCCCCGGGGTGCACGGTGTTCACCCGGATCGAGCGCGGGCCCAGCTCGTTGGCCAGGGTGCGTGCCAGTCCCACCACCGCGTGCTTGGTGGCGGTGTAGGCCGCGGAGTTGGCCGAGCCGCGAAGCCCGTTGGTGGAGCTGATGATAATGATCGAACCGCCCTGCTCTCCGATATGTGGGACGGCCGCCCGGACGGTGTGCCACACCCCGGTGAGGTTGATGTCGAGCGTGCGGTGCCAGACCTGCGGGTCGAGTTCCCACGACGGCGCGCCCGCGTGGTGGATCCCGGCGTTGGCGACGACGACGTCGAGGCGGCCCAGGGCGGCGACGCCGGCATCGACGGCGGCCGTCACCGCGTCGAGGTCACTGACGTCGGCCAGCCCGGTCACGCAGCGTCGGCCCCGCCCCTCGATTTCGGCGGCCAGGCCGGCCAACCCGTCGGCGGCGTCGGCCGCGTCGAGCGCGAGGACGTCGGCGCCTTCCTCGGCGAACCGCAGGCAGTGCGTGCGTCCGGTGCCCCGGCTCGCGCCGGTCACCAGCACCACCTTGTCGAGCAATCCCGTCATCACGTCTTCTTTACCAGGTCGAATCCCTTGTATCCGGCAGCGGCCACCTCGTCGCAGATGTCGTTGTACGTCGCAAATCCCCCGACGAACAACATGAAACCCGGCGGCTTGCCCGGCACATTGGCGCCCATGTACCAGGAGTTCGCCTTCGTGAACAGGGTCGCTTCGGCGCGCCGCGCGCATTCGTCGCCCCAATTGTCGACGGCATCCGCGGTGGCTTCGATAGCGGCGTAACCGTGTTCGTCGAGGTGGGTGATGGCCCGCGCGATCCAATTCACCTGCGCCTCGGCGTGCAGCACCATGTTGGCCAGCACCGCCGGCGCTCCCGGACCAGAGATCAGGAACATGTTCGGGAACCCGCCGACGCCCAGTCCCAGGTAGGTGCGCGGTCCGTGCTCCCACTCGTCGCGCAGCCGGGTGCCGCCGCGTCCGACGATGTCGATCCTGGCCAGCGCGCCGGTCATCGCGTCGAAACCCGTTGCCAGCACGATCGCGTCGAGATCGTAGTGCGCGTCGCAGGTGTTGATGCCGGTGCCGTCGACGGATTCGATAGGGGTGTCGCGCACGCTGACCAAGCTCACGTTGGGCCGGTTGAAGGTCTGGAAGTAGTTGCTGTCCGTGCAGATTCGTTTGGTCCCGATCGGGTGATCGTTGGGAATCAACAGTTCGGCGACGGCGGGGTCGTCGATCACGGCGCGGATCTTCTCCTCGTAGAACCGCCGCGCCTCTTCGTTGGCGTCCGGGTCGATCATCTGGTCCGGGAAGGTCTTGGAGAACAGCACACCGCCCAGCTGCCAGCGTGTTTCGAACGCCGAGCGGCGCTCCGCCGGCGTGTGTTCCATCGTCGGCCGGGGCGCGGTGATGTGCGGTGACCCGCCGCCGCTGCGCCACGACAGGCTGCGCCGCTGCGCGTAGTCGGCCTTGATGGCGGCGAGCTCGTTGGCGGACAACGGTTTATTGCCCGCCGGCACGCTGTAGTTCGGGGTGCGCTGGAACACGTAGAGGTGTGCGGCCTGCTCGGCGATGATCGGAATCGATTGGATGCCAGACGATCCGGTGCCGATGACGGCCACCCGCTTACCGGTGAAGTCCACGGGCTCATGCGGCCACGCGGCGGTGTGGTAGATCTCGCCCGCGAAGGTATCCAGGCCGTCGAAGGGCGGGGTCAGCGCGGCGGACAGCGGTCCCGTCGCCATCAGGACATAGCGCGCCGTAAGCGCCTGGCCGTCGTCGGCGGCCAGCGTCCAGCGATGCGTCTCTTCGTCGAACACGGCCGACACCACGCGGGTGTCGAACGCGATGTCGCGGCGCAGGTCGAGCTTGTCGGCGACCCAGTTCAGGTACGCGAGGATTTCCGCCTGCGTGGCGTACTTCTCGGTCCAGTTCCATTCCTGTTGCAGTTCGTCAGAGAACGAGTAGCAGTAGTCCACGCTTTCGACGTCGCATCGGGCGCCGGGATACCGGTTGTAGTACCACGTTCCGCCCAACTCCGGCGCGGCCTCGACGACGCGCACCGACAACCCTTGGGCGCGCAGCTTGTGCAGGGCATACAGGCCGGCGAAGCCGGCGCCCACCACCACCGCGTCGAGAGGTTGTTCACCGTTCACAGGCGCCCACGGTAGGGCCTGCATGCCGTCGCGCCCGGGGCCCGTCCCGGTCACCGGGAGCGGTCGCAAGGCCGGCAGCGCACTGCGGTACACCTTTAGGAAGCCCACACACGTAAGGACGACGCCATGACCGAGCGGGTACTTGACCACGTGGTCGCGCTGGCCGACCAGCTCCGCGCGCAGGCCGCCGAGGCCGAAAACATCGGCCGCCTCACCGACGAGACCGTCAAGATGATGAAAGCCGCCGGACTGATCCGGCTGCTGCAGACCAAGCAGTACCGCGGTTTCCAGGCCCACCCCCGCGAGTTCGCCGAGACGGTGATGGCCACCGCGGCATTGGATCCGGCCGCCGGCTGGATCGTCGGTGTGGTCGGCGTGCATCCCTATCAACTGGCATACGCGGATCCCAAGGTCCCCGCGGAGATCTGGGCCGACGACGTCGACACCTGGATGGCGTCGCCGTACGCGCCGCAGGGTGTCGCCCGGCCCGTCGACGATCAAGGCGGCGGCTACGTCTTCAACGGCCGCTGGCAGTTCAGCTCGGGGACCGACCACTGCGACTGGATCATCCTCGGCGCCATGCTGGGCGACGCCGAAGGCCGGCCGCTGATGCCGCCCCAGATGCTGCACATGATCCTGCCCCGCAAGGACTACCAGATCATCGACGATTCGTGGAACGTGGTGGGACTGCGCGGAACCGGCTCCAAGGACGTCGTCGTCAAGGACGCGTTCGTGCCGGCGTACCGGACCATGGACGCGACCAAGGTGATGGACGGCACCGCGCAACGCGAGGCGGGCATGACCGAGCCGCTGTACCTGATGCCGTGGTCGACGATGTTCCCGCTGGGCATCTCGGCGGCCACCATCGGCATCGCAGAGGGGGCGCTGGCCGCGCACCTGGACTACCAGCGCGAGCGCGTCGGGGCCACCGGGACCGCGATCAAGGACGACCCGTACGTCATGCACGCCATCGGCGAGGCGGCGGCCGACATCAACGCCGCCCGGCAGGAGCTGCTCGCCAACGCCGATCGGATCTACGACATGGTCGCCGCCGGCAAGGAGGTGTCGTTCGCGGACCGGGCGGCCGGGCGTCGCACCCAGGTCCGCGCGGTGTGGCGCGCGGTGTCGGCGGTCGACGAGATCTTCGCGCGCTCGGGCGGCAACGCGGCCCGGATGGACAAGCCGCTGCAGCGGTACTGGCGTGACGTGCACGTCGGCCAGATGCACGCCATCCACGTGCCCGGGACCGTGTACCACGCGTCGGCGCTGAGCTCGCTGGGCGTGGAACCGCCGATGGGTCCCCTGCGGGCTCTGATCTAGTCGGGGCTGACATGAATGATTTGAAAAGCCTTGGCTACATCACCATTTCGACCACCGATATCGAGCGCTGGCGTGAGTTCGCGTTCGGCGTGCTGGGCTTCGCCGAGGGCTCCGGGCCCGATCCGTCCGCGCTGTACCTGCGGATGGACGAGCGCGCGGCCCGCATCGTCGTCGTCCCCGGTGAAACCGAACGGGTCGGGACCGTCGGCTGGGAGGTCCGCGATCGCGCCGCGCTGAAGCGCGTCAGGGCGGCGCTGGACGGCGCTGGCGTGGAGTACACGAAGCTCTCGCTCCAGGAAGCCGAAGCGCGTCGCGTCGAAGAAGTGATCGCGTTCAAGGACCCCGCCGGAACAAGCCTCGAGGTGTTCCACGGCGCGGTGCTGGACCACAGCCCGGTGATCACGCCCTACGGCGCCCGGTTCGTCACTGGCGCTCAGGGCATGGGCCACGTCGTCGTGCCGGCCACCGACCCCAACGCGATGTTCAAGTTCTACACCGAGGTGCTGGGCTTCCGGTCCCGCGGCGCGTTCCGGGTGCCGCTGCCGCCCGAGTTCGGTCCGATCCGCGTGCGCTTCCTCGGGATCAACGAACGCCACCACAGCCTTGCGATCTGCCCGGCCATGAGCCTGAAAGACCCGGGCCTGATTCACGTCATGGTCGAGGTCGACACGCTGGACGCGGTCGGCGCGGCGCTGGACCGCGTCACCGCCTCCGACGCGGTGCGAATCTCATCGACGCTGGGGCGCCACACGAACGACAAGATGGTGTCGTTCTATGTGCGCACGCCGGGCGACTGGGACATCGAGTTCGGCACCGACGGCATTCGTGTCAACGAAACCTATTACACGGCAGAGGAAATCACCGCCGACAGCTACTGGGGACACCAGTGGCTGGGCGATCCGCCCGCGGCGATGCGGCCGTAAGGCGGCGTGCGCGAGCACTCCTGCGCGAGCAGACGCAAAAGCCCCTTAGAACGGGTCGTTC
>NZ_JCALCE010000024.1:0-96675 GCF_059812195.1 Mycobacterium sp. NGS68
GGCGTCCACGACTTCCCGCCTCGGAGCGTTGCCGTCGATCGCCTCGTGGTCGCTCCCGCGTCCGACGAAGATCTTGCGCGGCTTGGCCCTTTCGGCCACCGGAATGGTCAAGGTCAAGACGCCCTCCTTGTAGGAGGCCTGGATTCGCTCGGTGTCGAGGTTGTCGCCAAGCACCAACTGGCGGCTGAACACTCCGCGAGGCCGTTCGGTGGCCAGCATTTCCCGGTCGGGGTCGACGCCCGGTCGCTCGGCGCGAACGGTCACCACGTTGCGCTCGATGTCGATGTCCAGCGAGTCGGATTTGATGCCGGGCAAATCGAACTCGACGACGAACTTTTCGCCTTCGCGCCAAGCGTCCATCGGCATCACGGCTGGGCGGGCGGCCGTCCCCAGCACTTGCTGGGCGAAACGGTCCAGGTCACGGAACGGGTCGGTACGCATCAGCATCGCGGTCACCTCTCACTCCAATCTGCTGCCTAGTGGTAGGAATTACCTATGTCAAACGACATAGATTTCATATACCACTATCGCAAGTTCTCCGCAAGTATGATAAACAGGTTTTCTGTAGTAACCGAGGAGGCTTCCGGTGACCGATCGTTTCGAGACGCGCGACGGACCCGCGTCCGACCGCGGGGTCTACGGCATCTCGGTGGCCGCCGAGCTTTCCGGCATCCCGGTTCAGTCGTTGCGCCTGTACGAGCGGCACGGACTGCTGGCGCCCGCGCGAAGTGAGGGCGGTACCCGGCGCTACAGCGCCGACGACTTGGCCAGGCTGCAGCGCATCAGCGCGCTGATCGACGCCGGAATCAACCTTGCGGGCATTGCGCGCATCCTCGAGCTGGAAGATGACAACGCCGATTTGCGGTCCTCCAACCGCACGCTGCGGGACGCGGCGAAAAGCGATTGGTCCAAGTCTCGTCCCGGAACGGCCTCCGCAGCAGCGTCAGATCGAAGCGGCAGTCGCTAGCATCAAACGGATGTCGGTTGCGCTGCTACGCGAGATGTTCGAGCGGATGGTCGTCGCCAAGAATGCGGACCTGGCCGAGCGCTATTACCACCCGGAATTCGTGATGTATTCCGACGGGTTGTCGCAGAACTTCACCGAGTTTCACCAGAGCCACCGCGAAATCTATTCCACCCCAATTAGTTACGCGATCGATTACGACGAACAGGCGTGGGTGGAGACGACGGAGAAGGTGGCCGGCCGGGTGTGGATCACCACGTCGCGTCCGGGTGAGCAGCCCACTCGCATCGAGGTCGTGCTGATCGCCGCGTTCCGCGACGGCCGCATCCACCGGGTGTGGGAGACGACCTGGCCCAGTTGGCGCAACGTCGCCGCGCTGGAAGAGTATTGATACCAGCGGATTTCAGTGATTCAGTCGCTGCATCAGTTGTTTGGCGGCGTATCGGCCGCTGAGCACCGCCCCGTGCACCGTCGCGGGATTGTCGGTGCCGACGGCCTCGCCCGCCAGGTACAGCCGGTCGCTGATCGGCTCCTGCAGGCGGCGGCGCTCGGCCAGGCCGGAGCCGGGCGCGTGGAACGAATAGGTGCCGCGGGCATAGGGATCGGTGCTCCAGCTCGATGTCCGGACCTCCTGCAGGGAGACGTCGTCGCCGAACAGTTGGCGCGCAATCGGCAGCGCGCCGGCCATCAGGTCCGTCGGCGCGGACGACTCCACCGACCGCCCGCGCTCACCGGCGTTGAACGCCAACGCGATCGGCCCCGCGGAGGCCGGCAGGGTGAACCATTGCGCCCACATGCCCGGCTCCGGGCCGATGAATTGGTAGAACGCGTTCTCCGCGGTCCAGCTGCGCCGGTTGAAGCGGAAGTAGCTTTTGGACAGCACCCCGAATCCCAGCGCGCTGACGGCGCGCGCGTGCCCGTCCGGCAGAGCCGGATCGAAGCTGATCGCACCGGACTTCAGGACGCCGAGGGGAACCGTCACGATCGCGGCCGGGCCCTCGAACGACTGGTTTCCGGCCTGCACCACAACCGAGTTGTCGCGCCGAGTTATCGCGGTCACCGGCGTGTTCAGGACGATCGGCAAGCCGTCCGCGAGCAGCCTCGGCAGGGCGTCGTAGCCGCTGGGGATGATGGACTGGTCACCCCCGGTGTATCTGCCCTCGTCGAACGTGGTCGCCGAGAGCTGGTCGGCGTCGGCGGCGTAATCGTCGGAAATCTCGGTCGTGAGGTAGAACGCCAGCTGCGCCCGCTCGTTGCGGGAGAGGTCCTGGTTTTTCACCGCGGTGTCGACGGCGCTGCCCAGGCTGCCGCCGTCGACCTGGTCGCGGGCGCGGGCCACGAACCTGCGCCAGGCCGTTTCGTGGTACTCCATCGGCTGCAGGCGGGGGTCGACCGCGAGTTTCGCCCACTCGTAGTAGTTCGTCGGCACCGTCTGGACCTGGGCTTTGCGCGCCAGTTCCACGAGCGGATTGCCCGTCGTGCCATGGATCCAGGATGCGCCCATCTCCAGGGGCACGCCCCAGTCGCGGGCGGTGTGCACCCGGCCGCCGATGCGGTCGCGGGCCTCGATCAACCGCACCGGCCGGCCCGCGTCGGCGAGGCTGCGCGCGGCCGCCAGGCCCGCCATCCCGGCGCCGACGACCAGGATGGAGGTGGTGTCCTTCGGTGCCGGGGGCGCAGGGGGCCCTGGAGCCGCCGGACGGGCCGGGTGATCCTGGTGGTCCGACGACGACGTGCAGGCGGTCGCGAACCCGACGCCGAGCAGGCTCGCCGCGGCGGTCAGCAAATCCCGACGCGAAAGCGGGGACACGCCTGTCATGTTGCACGCCCGTGCTCAAATCTGCCCCGTATCTTTGCCGATTCTCAGAGTTCGTTATTGATTTGGGGTTAAACTCGCGAACATCCGGAGGACAGGCAACGGGGCCGTGTTCAAGGGGGGAGCGGCGATGAGTGCTCGGCAACCGACCAGGGTCGGCAATCGAACCCGGCTACCCGACGCAATGCCACCCAGCCGCACTTTGGCCGTGCGCGCGGCGGACGGCACCCGGCTGCACACCGAGGTGTTCGGGCCGCAGCACGGCTACCCGATCGTGTTGACGCACGGCATCACCTGCGCGATCCGTGCGTGGGCGTACCAGATCGCCGACCTGTCCAGCGACTACCGCGTGATCGCGTTCGACCATCGCGGACACGGCCGAAGCGGCGTCCCCAAGCGAGGCGGCTACAGCCTCGAACACCTTGCGTCCGACCTGGATTCGGTGCTGGAGGCGACCGTGGCGCCGCACGAGCGGGCGCTGCTGGCCGGCCACTCGATGGGCGGCATCGCCATCGCCGCGTGGTCGGAACGCTACCGGGACAAGGTCCGCCAACGCGCCGACGCCGTCGCGCTGATCAACACCACCACCGGCGACCTGTTGCGCAAGGTGAGGTTCCTGTCGGTGCCGCGGGAGCTGTCCCCGGCCCGGGTGGTCGCGGGGCGCGGTCTGGTCGGCGTCTTCGGCGGGTTCCCGCTCCCGGGCGTGGTCCGCCTGCCCAGCCGCTATTTGGTGGCGATGCTGGCCGTCGCGTCGGACGCGGATCCGAGCGCGGCGCGGCTGGTCTACGAATTGTTCGCGCAGACTCCGTCCGCCGGCCGCGGCGGGTGCGCCAGGATGCTCGTCGAGTCGCTGGGCCAGCGGCACCTCAGCCTGGACGGCCTGACGGTGCCCACGCTGGTCATCGGCAGCGAGGGTGACCGGCTGACCCCGATCAGCCAGGCCCGAAAGATCGCCCGGACCGCGCCGAACGTCGTCGGCCTGGTCGAATTGCCCGGCGGGCACTGCTCAATGCTGGAACAACATCACGAGGTCAACCGCCAACTGCGGGCGCTGGCCGACTCGGTGGGCCGACACCCCCGCGTCCGTCGGATCAGTTCTTAGCAATTCACAGCCTCGCGGTGACCTCGGCGGCGGCCCGTTGGCCGGACCTGACGGCGCCGTCGAGGTACCCGGTCCATTCCTCGGCGGTCTCGGTGCCCGCCCAGTGAATAGGCCCGACCGGCTCGCGCAACCACTGGCCGTACCGGGTCCACGACCTCGGCGGCACCGCTGCCGTCGGCCCGCCGGGCGCGAATTCCTCTGCGCCCCAACGATGATCGACGTAGTCGAGGGGCTTGAGCGCGTCGTCTCCGAACAGTGATGCAAAGCAGCGCAGCGCGTCGCGACGGCGCTGCTCGGTGGGCAGCGAGTCGAACGCGCGGGCGTCGGCGAAGCCCATCAGGATGCCGGGCCCGTCGGCGTGTGGGCTGACGTCGAAGGTGATGAACACCGGCCCCTTGTCGGACAGCGCCTGACCGGAGAAGCCGTTGGTACGCCAGAACGGCGTGGGGTAGGCCGCGTAGGCCTTGCTGAGCCGGCCCTGCGGCCAATTGCGGGCGAGTTCTCCGTACTCGGTGGGCAGCGGGGGAGTGAACTCGATGGACGCGCGGTGGGCCGGCGGCACGGCGACGATGACGAATCCCGCTTCGGCCTGGCCCCTGTCCGAGGTGACCGTGACGCCGGAACCGTGCCGGTCGATCCGTCGGACCGGGGCGTCGAGCACCACGGCGGCGCCGAGGTCTTCGGCCGCCGCCTCGGCGATCTGCTGTGTGCCGCCGGGAAACCGGTCCTGCTGGGCACCGTTTTCGACGTCGAGTAGCCGGTCCAGCCCGCCCGCGGCGCGCGCGTACCGGGCGGCCTGCAGCATCGACACGTCTTCGGGCTCGCACCCCCACGTCACCCGGGACATGATCGTCATCAGGTCGTGGGACGATGCGCTGGCGCGCATCGAGTGCAGCCACCCCGCCAGCGAAAGCTCGTCCAGCCGCCCGGCCCGGCGCGCGTCCCAGGGAGCCTCGATCGGGACGGCCCTCGAGATCCGTTCGAATTGCCAACGCAACCGCCCGATGTCGAGCAGCCCGACGAGCGACAGACGGGGGACGGTGCCGCGGTAGGTGCGTGCCCAGCCGCGCCAATGGATGACGTTCTTGCCGTCGTGGTGGGTGGGGATGGTCGTGACCTGCAGTTCGTCCGCCAGCGCCAGCACGGCGTCCTGTGTCGGGCCGACGAAAGAGGCGCCCATGTCCACGGGCAGGCCGGCGACGCTGCCGGTGAAGGAGCGTCCGCCCACCCTGTCGCGGCCCTCGAGGACCAGCACGTCGTGGCCCTGCCTTTTCAGCTCGCGGGCCGCGACCAGTCCGGCAAATCCGGCGCCCACCACGACCACGTCGACCATCCAGGGCGGGTCTGTCACGCCCCTAATCTCGCATCGAATGGGGGGTATGTCACGTTTTTTCCCGACGCACGTGTATTAATCGCGCATCCGGCGCGATCAGGGGGCCACCGTCAGCCAGTCGGCAAATCCCGACGGGTCGTGGCGGCCCAGGGCGCCGTGCTCATAGAGGCCCCAGCCCTCGACCGGATCGGCGTCGCCGTCGCGGCACACCGCGCGGCCCACGTGGTCGATGACGCCGAAGCCGGACCGCGCCACAATCGCGGGGTCGGTCATGTCGTAGGTCAGCCGCTCGACGAACTTCTCGCCCTTCCACATGCCGTGCAGCCAGTCCGAGTCGCCGCCGTAGCCGCCGCCGACGTGGATCGGCACCGGCAGTTTGGACTCCACGTCGAAGTGCACCGGCCTGCCGTCGGGGGCGGTCGCGTCGATGGTCGCCCCGGTGGGGATGCGGGTGCCGGAGCGGTAGTGGATCTTGACCCGCGGCCAGCCCAGCTGCTCGACGCGGCCGTCGCGCCAGACCCGGGTGCAGTCGTTGAGCGAGCGGAACCCGTTGGGCTCCTCCTGGATGATCAGCACGATCGCGAAGTCGTCGAACGCGATCGGCACGTACAGCCACCACATGCCCTCGAACGGCGGGTCGGCGGGCCGGCCCGCCGGTTCGGGCTCGCCGATCGGCCGGATGCCCCAGGACCGGTCGCGGCTGCCGATCCAGGTCGCGGGGTCGACGGGTATCTGTTCGCCGTCGATGACGATCCGCCCGCTCCAGCTGCCGAGTTGCGCGAAGCGCTGCGCGTCGAGCGTCACCCGGTTGCCCGACCGCATCAGGTGCGGCTGCTCCTGGACCACGTCGAACAGCCCTTCCCAGGTGAGATCGGCCGCGATGCCCTCGGTTTCGTCGAGCACGATGCGCACCTTGCGCAGCGGTTCGACGACCTCGACGCGGTAGCCGTTGACGTTCTGGTTGAGCCGGTCCTGGTCGATGGCGTCCGAAAGATGCACCGCCGTCTGGGTATCGCCGCGCCGGACCAGAAAGTACGCGTCCTTCACGCCCAGGTTGGGGTAGTACCCGATGCCGGTGATCACGAAGATGTCGCCGGTGCGGTCGTGGGCGTTGAAGTACGAACGGTCGTAGAAGTTGCGGTCCGACGACCCCGGCCAGGCGATCGGCTGGGGTACCTGATGCACCGGGTACTCGTCGAGCGGTCCTAACATTACTGGTCCTCTCCGATCAGACGCTTCATCAAAGCGGCGTGGTAGAACAACGATTCGACATCCTCGGGCTTGTCCACTTCGCCGAAATGCACCCGTCGCGCACCGGTGCGCATGAACACGCACGCCCACATGACGCCGGCGTACACGTAGAACCAGCGCAGGTCGCCGACGTCGACGCCGGTGAGCCGCCGGTAGGTGGCGCAGACGTCCTCCTCCCGCAGTACCTCCGGTAATCCCGGCAATCCGGCGAGCCCGGTCAGCTCTTGAAAGACGTTGTGAGCGTAGATCATCCAGGCGACATCGAGTTCGCGGGGGCCCAGTGTCACCATCTCCCAGTCCAGCACGGCGACCGGCGTAAAGTCGCGATATAAGACGTTGCCCACCCGCGCGTCGCCCCACACCAGCACCGGCTCGCGGGCGTCGGCCGCCTGGGGCCAGTTGTCTTGCAGCCATTGCAGACTGCGTTCCACCAGCGGTGAAGGACCGATGTCGGGCACCGCGAATTCGTACCAGGACCGCACCCAGCTGAAGTGGCGGCGCAGCGCGGTGTCACCGGTCAGGTCCTCGGTGAGGAAGCCAAAGGTGTTCTCCGGGTTCGGAATCGAGTGCAGCTTGGCGAGCACACCCACCGAGTTGTCCTGCAGCTTGCGCTGCTGTTCGACTGGAGCATCGGCAAACCAGTTGCCGCCGAACGTGTATGGCATGACGTCGGGCGGCACCACGCCGTCGACGTAGTCCATCAGGAAGAACGGCGCACCCAGCACCTCGCCGGTGTTCTCGATCCAGCGCACGTTGGGGACCGGGACGTCGGTCAACTCGGCGACCCGCCGGATGACTTCGAATTGGTGGTCGAGCCGATACGACGGGAAGACCGGAACGTCGGCGGTGGTGGGCGCGACGCGGGCCACCAGCTTCTGCTCGACCGGTCGGCCATCCTCCTCCCAGCGTGCGGTCAGGATGATGGTCTCCGAGGACATGCCCGTGGAGTCGATGCCGCTCTCCACCGTGACGTCGGGGACGCTGGGAAGTACTGTTGACAGCCAGTCGGACATCAATTTCGGGACGGTGCTGGTGTCACGGCTCGAGCGCTGCATGTGGCCGACGTCTTCAACCATCTCCAACCATCTTTCTAAGGCCCCTTGCATTCGCCACAGATGCTTCCTTCACGGGATAATTACGATACGGTAGGTAGCGTTATGAAAGCAGACACGTCCCCCCTTGACAAGGCCCCCGGCGCCGGGCGGCCTCGTGATCCGCGAATCGACTCGGCCATCCTGACCGCGACCTCGGAGCTGCTGGTGCAGATCGGCTATTCGAACCTGAGCCTGGCCGCCGTCGCCGAACGCGCCGGGACCACGAAGTCCGCGCTGTACCGTCGCTGGTCGAGCAAGGCCGAGCTGGTGCACGAGGCCGCGTTCCCGGTCGCGCCCTCCGCACTGGTGGCTCCGGCGGGCGACATCGCCGCGGACATCCGGACCATGATCGAGGCCACCCGCGACGTGTTCACCACCCCGGTGGTGCGTGCCGCGCTGCCCGGCCTGGTGGCGGACATGACGGCCGACGCCGAGCTCAACGCCCGGGTGATGTCCCGGTTCGCCGGCCTGTTCACCGCAGTGCGGGTGCGGCTGCGCGAAGCCGTCGAGCGTGGCGAGGCGCACCCCGATGTGGACCCGGACCGGCTGATCGAGTTGATTGGGGGAGCGACGATGCTGCGGATGCTGCTGCGGCCCTACGAAAAGCTCGACGAGGAGTGGGTGGAGCAGACCACCGCGATCCTGGTGCACGGGGTGACGCAGTGAACGAGCGTCTTGCGGGCAGGACCGCGATCGTCACCGGCGGCAGCCGCGGCCTGGGCCGCGCGATCGCACTGGCCCTGGCCGCCGAGGGCGCGGCGGTTGCCGTCGTCGGGCGCACCGAACAGGTGTGGGACGACCGGTTGCCCGGCACGATCGGCGAGACCGTCGCCGACATCGAAGCGGCCGGCGGGCGCGCGGTGGCCGTGCGGGCCGACCTCACCGATCGCGACGACATCGCCGGGCTGGTCGATGCGGCCCGAGATGCGCTGGGCGCCATCACGATTCTGGTCAACAACGCAGCGTTCACGGCGCCCGGCCGGCCCCCGGCGGTCGGTGCCGAACCGCGGGCCAAGCCCGCCAAGCCGTCGGGCGCCAAACCGGGCTGGCCGGGATTTGTCAGCACGCCGCTGTCCGCCTACCGGCGGCATTTCGACATCGGGTTGTTCGCCACCTACGAGCTGATGCAGCTCGTCTGCCCGGACATGATCGCCGCCGGCGGGGGGTCGATCATCAACATCACCTCGGTGGCGTCGCGGCTACCGGGCGACGGGCCCTACCCCGACCGCAGCGCCGGGGTGCTGCCCGGCTACGGCGGATCCAAGGCGGCGCTAGAGCATCTGACCCAGTGCGCGGCGTTCGATCTCGCCGAGCATGAGATCGCGGTCAACGCGCTGTCGCCGTCGAAACCAATCATGACGCCCGGCCTGTCCTACTACGCCCGCGAGTTCGACGACACCGCCTCGGCCGACGAATTCGCGCGGGCCGCAGTGGAACTCGCGCTCGTCGAACCCGGCAAAGTCACCGGCCGCACCATCGGTCACCACCAGGTCCTGGACGGCACGTTCCGGCCGTTCACGCTGACCCGCTGACGGTCCCCACGCCTGTTCATCGAGCCTGCGCTGAGGGCGTCGGTTTTGCCGACGACCACACCGTCGATGCAGGCTCGACGCCGCCAGCGCAGACTCGACATCCCAGCCCGGCTGCGCGGTAGTTCTGGCGGCGTGGACCGCCGACGTGCCACTATGGGGCCAAATGCGTGGTATTGACAAGCCGACAGGGCGCGTTGTCGCCCTGCTGGTGCTGGTGCTCCTGGTCGCAGCCGCCCTGCGCGGATACGTTCCGGCCCACGACCGTTCGGCGCGCTCGGCGCTGATCGGCAATGGCCCCGCGATGGTGATCGTCGTTGCGGCGCTAAGCGTGACGGTGGCGCTGGTGGCGATGGCGGTGATCGCGCGGTTGCGGGATCCGCAGGCGGTGGCGCCGCACACGGGTGAATTGTCCGAAATGGTCGGCAGCGGCCGGGGTCGGCCGAATTGGCGGGTGTTGCTGATCGGGCTGGCGATGGTGCTCGCCTGGGCGCTGATCCTGATCCTGCTGGCCCGGTTGTTCGCGCCGCACGGCGTGGGTTCGCCCGTGTCGACGGCGGATCCGACGGCGCCGACGGCGGACGGCACGCCGGCACCGTCGGCGCCGCCGTCGGGCCCCAGGCCTGACCCGGCGAACGGTTCGGGCGACATGCTCAAGTTCCTTATCGCCGTCACCGTGCCGTTGCTCGTCCTCATCGTCGTCGGCGCGGTCGTCATGTCGCGGCGGCGGCGACGCGCGACCGCTTTGGCCCCGGCCGTCGACGACGCCGGCGACTACGGCGAAGCACCGGCCGCCCCGCCGGGTTCGGAATCGTTGGCGCGGGCGGCCGAACTCGGGCTCGCCGAGATGACGGACCTCAGCCGCGAACCGCGGGAGGCGATCATCGCCTGCTACGCGGCGATGGAGCGTGAGCTCGCGCGCGTCCCGGATGCGGTCCCGCAGGAGTTCGACACCGCGACCGAGGTGCTGGCCCGCGCCGTCGAGCACCATGCGTTGCACGTCGACAACGCCGCGCAGCTGGTCAACCTATTCGCCGAGGCGCGGTTCAGCCCGCACGTGATGAACGAGGGCCACCGCGAGGATGCGGCGCGGGTGTTGCGACTGGTCCTCGAAGAACTCGCCGCGGGCACCCGGAGCGGCACATGAAAAGACTCATCGCCCTGGGCGTCTCCCTGATCGTCACGATCGAGCTGCTGGCGCTGATTCTGCAGGACCGCCGGTTCGTGCTGGTCGGGGCGGGTATCGCGGTGGCGCTGGTGCTGCTCAACATCCGCCGGTTGGTGGGGCGCCAGGGCGCACCCGATGGCGACGCGAACCCGGACGATCTGGGGGACGGGCTGCGCCGCTGGCTGGCCACCACCGAGACGACGATCCGGTGGTCGGAGTCCACCCGCTCGGACTGGGACCGGCACCTGCGTCCCATGCTCGCGCGGCGCTTCGAGATCGCGACCGGCCACGGGCTGGCCAAGGACCCGACGGCGTTCCACGCCACCGGCCGAATGCTTTTCGGCGCCGAGTTGTGGGAATGGGTCAACCCGAACAACGTCACCGGTACCCGTGACCGCACTCCGGGGCCCGGCCGTGCGACGCTTGAGGAGATTCTGCACAGGTTGGAGCAGGTATGACTGGTGGGGCCGTGATGCCGGCCGGCACGACCACCGCGCATTGCGAGGCGGTGCTCGACGAAATCGAACGCGTCGTGGTCGGCAAACGCGGCGCGCTCACGCTGATCCTCACCGCGGTCCTGGCGCGCGGCCACGTACTCATCGAGGATCTGCCCGGCCTCGGCAAGACGCTGATCGCCCGCTCCTTCGCCGCCGCGCTCGGGCTGCGGTTCACCCGGGTGCAGTTCACGCCGGATCTGCTGCCCGCCGACCTGCTCGGGTCCACCATCTACGACATGCAGTCGGGCCGGTTCGACTTCCGCGCCGGACCAATCTTCACCAACCTGCTGCTCGCCGACGAGATCAACCGCACCCCGCCCAAGACGCAGGCGGCGCTGCTGGAGGCGATGGCCGAGGGACAGGTCAGCATCGACGGCGAAACCCACAAGCTGCCAATGCCGTTCATTGTTTTGGCCACCGACAACCCGATCGAGTACGAGGGCACCTATCCGTTGCCGGAGGCGCAGCTGGACCGGTTCGCCATCCGGCTGGAACTGCGCTACCTCTCGGAGAGCGACGAGACCGCGATGCTGCGCCGTCGCCTGGACCGCGGATCGGCCGAGGCGACCGTGAACCAGGTGGTGGACGCCCACGACTTGCTTGCCATGCGCGAATCGGTCGAGCAGGTGACCGTGCACGAGGACGTGCTGCACTATGTCGTGTCGCTGGCCACCGCGACCCGCCACCACCCGCAGGTCGCGGTGGGTGCCAGCCCCCGGGCGGAACTGGACCTGGTGCAGCTCGCCCGCGCCCGCGCCCTGCTGTTGGGCCGCGACTACGTGATCCCCGAGGACGTCAAGGCGCTGGCCACGGCGGCCGTCGCGCACCGGATCACGCTGCGTCCCGAGATGTGGGTGCGAAAAATCCAGGGCGCCGACGTCGTCGAGGAACTGTTGCGGCGCCTGCCCGTGCCGCGGACGAAATGATCAACAGCGAAGAAGTCGAGTTACGCTGGCGCGCTTCGCCATTGACGTTGGCGGTGGCCACCTGCGCCGGGTTTGCCTTGGCCGCCGCGGTAATCGGCGGGTGCTGGCAGCTGATCGCGTTCGCCGCGCCCCTGCTCGGTGTGCTGTGCTCGATTAGCTGGCAACGCCCGGTGCCGACGATCCGCGTGCACGGGGACCCCGACTCGCAGCGGCTGTTCGAAACCGAGCAGGCCACGCTGACCGTCTGGGCAACCGAGGAGGCGGGTTCACCGTCGTCGGCTCAACTCACGGTGTCGGGTCTGGCGGGGATGCAGCTCGAGGTCACCGAATCGGACACCCGGCCGGGCAAATCCATTGCGGCGGTGGCGCAACGCTGGGGCCGCTACCCGATCAGGGTGCGGGTGGACACGCTCGCGCGCGGCGGGCTGCTGACGGGGACGGGGTCCGTCGACGCCGCCCACCTGATCGTGTTTCCGTTGACGCCCCCGCAGTCGACGGCGATCCCACAGACCGAGCTGCTCGACCGGCTGGGTGCCCACCTCACCCGGCACGTCGGCCCGGGCGTCGAGTACGCCGACATCCGGCCGTATGTGCCCGGTGACCAACTGCGCGCCGTCAACTGGCCGGTCAGCGCCCGCCGCGGCCGGCTGCACGTCACGCAGCGGCTGACCGATCGCGCAGCCGACGTGGTGGTGCTGATCGACACGTATCAGCAGCCGCCGGGCCCGGCCACCGAGGCCACCGAGCGAATCGTGCGCGGGGCCGCGCAGGTGGTGCAGACGGCGTTGCGCAACGGCGACCGCACCGGGATCGTCGCGCTCGGCGGCAACCGTCCGCGGTGGCTCGGCGCCGACATCGGGCAGCGTCAGTTCTACCGGATCCTCGACACCGTGCTCGACGCCGCCGACCGCTTCGAAACCACGACGGGCACGCTGGCGCCGCGCGCCGCCGTCCCTACCGGGGCGATCATCATCGCGTTCTCCACGCTGCTGGACACCGAATTCGCGCTGGCGTTGATCGATCTGCGCAAGCGCGGCCACGTCGTGCTGGCCGTCGACGTGCTGGACAGCTCGCCCTTCGAGGGCGAGCAGGATCCGCTGGTCCTTCGGATGTGGGGCCTGCAGCGGTCCTCGATGTACCGCGACATGGCCACCGTGGGGGTCGACGTGGTGGCCTGGCACGGCGACGAGCCGCTGGACCAGTCGATGGCGGCGCTGCCCGACCGCCGACGCAGGCTCCGCAGGTAGGCCCCGAGATGTCGAGCACCGCACAGCCGGCGGCCCGCGCCCTGGCGTTGGTGTTCGGGCTGCTGATGGTGGAATTGGCGGCGCTCGGCTCCCACGGGCCTGCCGTCGGCGCGGCGTTGGCGGCGGTGGTCGCGGTGGGTGTAGGCGTGGTGTCTCGCCCGGCCGCGACGCTTGCCGTGCTGTTGACGGTGTGCACCGTCGCGCTGTCCGATTCGTCGCAGCTACTGTCCGCGCTGTCCGGACTCAGCGCCGCGGCGTACCTGCTGTGCCGGCATGCGGTCGGCGCGCCCGTCGGCGCCGTGCTGGGCAGTTGGCCGACAGCCGTCGGCGCCGTGGGTTTTACCGTCGCCGGGCTGGTTGCGACGCTGTTCCCGCTGCAGTTGGCGTGGCTGCCGCTGGTCGCGCCGCTGGCGGTGCTGGCGATCTACGTGCTGGCTACCCGCCCGTTCGTCGGTTAGTTGCGCGGGGCGGGTTGTTGACCTCTCGGCGAGTGGGGCCTACGCCGAGCCGCGACACTCAAACGTCTGCGACGACACGGTTTTTCGCAGTGAGTTCACTGTCGGCGGAGCTGGCGCTCGTCGTCCCCGGTCCTGTCGTCGAAAGTGAAGCCACTGGGAGGATCCGGCGGTTTTTTCGCAGTGAGTTCACTGTCGGCGGAGCTGACGCCCCTGACCGTACTGCTCGCGGTAGTACACGGCGAAACGGCCCATGTGCCCGAATCCCCAGCGGCGGGCGATGATGCCGACGGTGGACGTGACGTAGACGGCGCCGGCGATGTCGGATAGCGAGATGTCGCGGTGGGCGTGGTCGTCGATGTAGGCCGGGCTTCCGCCTCAGGGGATGACGGCATACGAGGTATTCCCTCGTGAAATTGTCGCCTTCATCATCCACGATGTGCGTGACGAGGTCACGCCTCGCGCGGCGCCGGGCGGACCCGCGACTCAGTTGACCAGCTGGGCGGCCTGGTTGGCCAAGTCCAGCAGGGGCTGCGGGAAGATGCCCAAAACCACGGTGACAACGGCACATATGGCGATGGCGGCCTTGCTCAGAATGCCCGGCTCGAACACCTGCGGCGTGTCGGCGGTCGGTTCGGTGAAGAACATCGACACGATCACCCGCACGTAGAAGTACGCGGCGACCCCGCTGGAGATCACACCGATGACCACCAGCGGCACGGCGCCACCCTCGGCGGCAGCCTTGAACACCGCGAACTTGCTGACGAATCCGCTGGTCAGCGGGATGCCGGCGAAGGCGAGCAGAAACATGGAGAGCATCACGCCGACGATCGGGGAGCGCTGCCCGAGCCCGGCCCAGTGGGACAGGGCGGCGTCCTCGACACCGTCGGCGTTGCGGACCAGGCCGATGATCGCGAACGCGCCCACGGTGCTGAAGCTGTAGGCCACCAGGTAGAACAGCGTCGCCGAGAGCCCCGCCGGGTTGTCGGCGATCACGCCCGTGAGGATGAAACCGACATGGGCGACCGACGAATAGGCCAGCATCCGCTTGACGTCGGTCTGGTTCACCGCGGTGACGGTGGCCACCGTCATGGTCAGGATCGCGACCGCCCACAGGACCGGCCGCCACTCGTGATGCAGCGGGGGCAGGGCGACGTAGACCACCCGCAGCAGCGCGCCGAACGCCGCGGTCTTGGTGGCCGCCGCCATGAACCCGGTGATCGGGGTTGGCGCGCCCTGGTAGACGTCGGGAATCCAGGAGTGGAACGGCACCGCACCGACCTTGAACAGCAGGCCGACCGAAATCAGCGCGACGCCGACCAGCGCCATCGACGTGTCCCCGTGCGCGCCAAGCGCCTTGCGGATGAGCGGCAGCGTCAGGGTGCCCGTCGCGCCGTACAGCAGCGCCACGCCGTAAAGGAAGAAGGCCGACGAGAACGCGCCGAGCAGGAAGTACTTCATCGCGGCTTCCTGCGACAGCAGGCGGCGGTGCCGGGCCAGCCCGCACATCAGGTACAGCGGCAGCGAGAGTACTTCCAGCGCAACGAACATCGTCAACAGGTCGTTGGACGCCGGGAAGACCATCATGCCGCCGACGGACAACATCGCCAGCGGGAACAGCTCCGTCTGGGCCGCTCCGGCGCGCTCTGCCTCGCGTTCGGTCTCGCTGCCGGGGACCGCGGACGCCTGCGGGGTGAAGGAGTCCAGTCCGCCTGAATGCCCGGCCGCCACAGCTACTTTGACTTGGGCGCTTGCGCGGGCGTTGCGCTCGGCCATGAAGATCACGGCCAGCACCGCGACGAGCACCACGGTGCCCTGCAGGAACAGGGCGGGCCGGTCCACGGCCACCGCGCCCAGCACGGCGCTGCGCCCGGAGGCTTCCAGCGACCGGGCCACCGCGACGATGGCGACGAACGCCGCGATCAGACCGCCCAGGGCCAGCGTCACCTGGGCGGGGTAGCGGCCCCGGCGCGGCACGAAGGCCTCCACGAGCACGCCGAGGACCGCAACGCCGAAGACGATGAGCATCGGCGACAGCAGGAAGTACTCGACGCTGGGGGTGGGAAGGGTCATCGGTGCGGTCCTTCGGCAGTGCGGGGTGCGGCCTGACCCGGTTGCACGCGTGGCGCGGGATCGTGCTGGCCGATGGTGGTCATGGTGTTCTCGACCGCGGGGTTGATGATGTCCAGAACCGGTTTGGGATACACCCCGAGCACCAGCAGTATCGCGATCAGCGGCACCACGACGGCCATCTCGCGGCCCACCAGATCACGGATCTTGTCGTTGCCCGCGGCGACCGGCCCGGTCATGACGCGCTGGTAGAGCCACAGCATGTAGATGGCGGCCAGCACCAGCGCGGTGACACCGAACGCCGCCGCCAGCCAGTACCGGTTGAAAGTGCCCAGCAGCACCAGGAATTCGCTGATGAACGGCGCCAGGCCGGGCAGCGAGAGAGTGGCCATGCAGGAGACGAGGAAGGTGCCGGCCAGGATCGGGGCCACCTTCTGCACGCCGCCGTAGTCGGCGATCATGCGGCTGCCGCGCCGGGACACTAGGAAGCCGGCGATCAGGAACACCGCCGCGGTGGAGATGCCGTGGTTGAGCATGTACAGCGTCGAGCCGCTCTGCCCCTGGGTGGTCATCACGAAGATGCCGGCGATGATGAACCCGAAGTGCGAGATCGAGGTGTAGGCGATCAACCGCATCATGTCGGTCTGGCCGATCGCCACGATCGCGCCGTAGATCACCCCGATGATGGCCAGCGTGACGATGATCGGGCGGAAGTACGTCGAGGCGTCGGGGAACAGCTGCAGGCAGTAGCGCAGCATGCCGAACGTGCCGACCTTGTCCATCACCGCGGTGATCAGCACCGCGGTCGCCGGGGTGGATTCCACCGCGGCATCGGGCAGCCAGCGGTGGAACGGCCACAGCGGGGCCTTGATGGCGAACGCGAACATGAAGCCCAGGAAGATCGCCTTGATCACCGCCGGGTCCGCGCGGTAGTAGCCCATGTGGAAGCCGAGCACGATCTGGCGGAAGTCGAACGTCCCGGCGCCGTGCTGCGAGGTGACCACGTACAGCCCGATCACCGCCGCCAGCATGATGAGCCCGCCGAACAGGTTGTACAGCAGGAACTTCACCGCGGCGCGGGACCGGCCGGAGCCTTGGCCGAAGCCGCCGATGAGGAAGTACATCGGGACGAGCATGGCCTCGAAGAACACGTAGAACAGCAACACGTCCAGCGAGACGACCGAGATCAGCACCATCGATTCGATGGCCAGCGTCAGCGCGAAGTAGGCGTGCGCGCCGCGGGGGTTGCGTTCGCCCCCGTCGTTCCAGCCGGCGATCAGCAGCAACGGGACCAGCACGGCGGTCAGGATCACCAGCACCACCGCGATGCCGTCGACGCCCAGCGTGTAGCCCGCGCCGAACGCCGGTATCCAGTCGTGGGATTCCTTGAACCCGTAGCCGTCGGGGTCGGGCTCGAACCCGACGGTCACCACGATCGCCACCGCCAGCGTGAGGCCGCTGACGACCAGCCCGGTCCATCGGGCAAGTTCCCGCCACGCCGGCGGGAGCACGATGACCAGCAGGGAACCGGCCAGCGGTAGCAGCCACAGCAGGCTCAGCCAGGGGATGTTCGGGCTCACCACAGTTGCACCGCCAACAGCACCGCGATCACCAGGGCCGCACCGGCCAGCATCGACAGCGCATAGTTGCGGGCAAAGCCGGTTTGCAGGCCGCGCAGCCAGTTCGAGGTCTTGCTGACCAGCGCGGCCAGCGCGTTGACCGAGCCGTCCACACCGGCGTTGTCGACCCTGACCAGCGCGTTGGTCAGCTGCCCACCTGGGCGCATGAACACCTCCTCGTTGAAGGCATCGCCGTAGGCGTCGTTGCGGGCGGCCGTCGTGAGTACCGAGACCCGCGCCGGGGCCACCCTGGTGATCTCCGCGCTGCCGCCGTACATCCGGTAGGCCACCGCGATTCCGACGGCGACGACGCCCAGCGCCAGCCCGGTGCTGGCCCACTCCGGCAGCGCGTGGCCGCCCTCTTCGTGCACGCCGACGACCGGTTCGAGCCAGTGCTGCAGGGCACCGCCCCACTTGAACAGGAAGCCGGAGAACACCGAGCCGAAGGCCAGCAGGATCATCGGCCACAGCATGAGCTGGGGCGCCTCGTGCGGATGCTGCCCCGGGGCCCAGCGCTTCTGGCCGAAGAAGGTCATCAGCATCACGCGGGTCATGTAGAACGCGGTGATGCCTGCGCCCACCAGCGCGGCGCCGCCCAGCAGGTAGCCGCGGGTGTCGCCGGTGCTGAGCGCGGCCTCGATGATCGCGTCCTTGGAGAAGAAGCCCGCGAACGGGGGCACGCCGATGATCGCCAGATAGCCGAGCCCGAACGTGACGAACGTGACCGGCAGCGCGGCGCGCAGCCCGCCGTAGCGGCGCATGTCCTGCTCTTCGTGCATCGCGTGGATCACCGCGCCGGAGCCGAGGAACAGGCCGGCCTTGAAGAAGCCGTGGGTGAGCAGGTGCATGATCGCGAAGGCGTAGCCGGCGGGGCCCAGGCCGGCGGCCAGCACCATGTAGCCGATCTGGCTCATCGTGGACGCCGCCAGCGCGCGTTTGATGTCGTCCTTGGCGCAGCCGATGAACGCCCCGAGCAGCAGCGTGGCGACGCCGACGACGACCACCGCCAGCTGCGCGTCGGGCGCCAGGTTGTACAGCGGGTTGGACCGCACGATCAGGTAGACGCCCGCGGTGACCATGGTCGCCGCGTGGATCAGCGCCGACACCGGGGTGGGGCCCTCCATCGCGTCACCCAGCCAGGCCTGCAGCGGCACCTGAGCGGACTTGGCGCACGCGCCCAGCAGCAGCAACAGCCCCATCGCGGTCAGCGCCCCGCGGCTGGCGTTCGGCGCACCGGCGAACACGTCGGCGTAGGACAGCGTGCCGAAGGTGCTGAACATCAGGAACATGCCCAGCGCGAGGCCGGCATCGCCGACCCGGTTCATCACGAACGCCTTCTTGGCCGCCGTGGCCGCGGTGGGCTTGTGGTACCAGAAGCCGATCAGCAGGTATGACGCCAGGCCGACGCCCTCCCAGCCGACGTAGAGCAGCACGTAGTTGTCCGCCACCACCAGCAGCAGCATCGAGGCCAGGAACAGGTTGAGGTAGCCGAAAAAGCGGCGCCGATCCGCGTCATCTGCCATGTAGGCGACCGAATAGATGTGGATCAGCGAGCCCACGCCCGAGATCAGCAGCACGAAACACATTGACAGCTGGTCGATCTGCAGCCCGAAGTCGACCTGCAGCTGGTCGACGGGGATCCAGGTGAACACCTTCTGGTGGATCAGGCGGTGTTCACCGTCGCGGCCCAGCATCTCGGCGAGCAGGGTCACGCCCACGCCGAAAGCCGATAGGGCCGCGAGGCAGCCCAGCCAGTGGCCCCAGGCGTCGGTGCGCCTGCCGCCGAACAGCAGGATCGCGGCACCCGCCAGTGGCAGCGCCACAAGCAGCCAGGTGTAGTCAGTCATGTGGCGTTTCTCAGCCTTTGAGTAGATTCGCGTCGTCGACGGACGCCGATTTACGGGCACGGAAAATCGTCATGATGATCGCCAGGCCGACGACGACCTCGCAGGCGGCCACCACCATGGTGAAGAACGCGATCATCTGACCGTCCAGGTGCCCGTGCATCCGGGCGAAGGTGACGAACGCCAGGTTGACGGCGTTGAGCATGAGCTCGACGCACATGAACATCACGATGGCGTTGCGCCGCAACAGCACACCGGATGCCCCGATGGTGAACAGCAGCGCCGAAAGGTAGAGGTAGTTGGCCGGGTTCACGACGCACCGCCCTGGATGGGTTGGGGGACCGGTTCGGAGTCTCCGGAGCCGAGCTCGGGCAGCTCCGCGCCGTCGGCGCCGCGGCGCCGCAGAATCTTGGATACCGACAGATCCGAGTAGGAACCGTCGGGAAGCAGCGCCGCCACGTCGACCGCATTCTGGCGTGCGTACACACCGGGGTTCGGCAGCGGGGTGGGGCGCCCGCCGGGACGGAACCGCTCCTGGGACAGCTCCCGCTGGGTCTTGCGGCGCTCGAAGCGTTCGCGGTGGGCCAGGATCATCGCGCCCACGGCGGCGGTGATCAGCAGCGCGCTGGTCAACTCGAACGCCCACAGGTAGCGCGAGAAGATCAGCGCCGCCAGGCCTTCCACGTTGCCGTAGGCGTTGGCGGTGGACATGCCGACGAAACCGCCGGTGGCGACGTTGCCGATGGCGGCCATCAGCAGGATGCCGAACCCGACGCCGGTGACGACGGCGGCGACCCGCTGCCCGCGCAGCGTCTCCTTCAGCGATTCCGCGGAGTCCACGCCGATCAGCATCAACACGAACAGGAACAGCATCATCACCGCGCCGGTGTAGACGACGACCTGGACGACGCCCAGGAACAGCGCGTCCTGGATCATGTAGAACACGGCCAGGATGATCATCGTCATCGCCAGGAACATCGCCGAATACACGGCGTTGACGGCCAGCACGACGCCGATGGCGCCGATCACCGCGGCCGCACCCAGGATCCAGAACGTCACCGCCTCACCGGTGGAGGTCCGGACGATGGTTTCCGTCGCGAGCGTCGTGATCACCGGGGTTCCCCGGTGTTCGGGCTTTCGCGCAGGCCTTCGGCGGTCACGTTGCCCTGGTAGTAGTCCTTGTCGGTGGCGCCCTCGGCCCGGGGATGCGGCGGCTGGGTCATCTCCGGCTTCAGCGGGGCCAGCAGCCGGTCCTTCTCGTAGATCAGGTCGGCCCGGTTGTCGTCGGCCAGCTCGTAGTCGTTGGTCATGGTCAACGCCCGCGTCGGGCAGGCCTCGATGCACAGGCCGCAGCCGATGCAGCGCAGATAGTTGATCTGGTAGACCCGGCCGTAGCGCTCGCCGGGCGAGAACCGCTGTTCGTCGGTGTTGTCGGCGCCCTCGACGTAGATGGCGTCGGCCGGGCAGGCCCAGGCGCATAGCTCGCAGCCGATGCACTTCTCCAGGCCGTCGGCGTACCGGTTGAGCTGGTGGCGGCCGTGGTAGCGCGGCGCGACCGGGCCCGGCTTCTCCGGATACTCCTCGGTGATGGTCTTCTTGAACATCGACCCGAACGTCACGCCGAAGCCGGCGACCGGGTCAAGGAATTTAGGCACGCGCTGTCTCCTTGGTTGCGTCGGCGCCGGTCCGTTCCCCCGGCATCGGCGGGGTCGGGAATGCCGGTGCGCTGGTGATGCTTTCGGTGCCCTGCGGGGCCGCATTGCGCTGCTTGCGTTCCGCTCGCGCCCGGGCCCGGACGCTGGGCGCGCTGAACGGCCTGCGCAGCGTCGCCACCAGCACCACGGCGACGACGAGGCTGCTGACTACCAGCACCACCGTCCAGTGCTGGTAGCCCTCGTTGCGCAGCGTGCGGACCACCGCCGCGATCAGGATCCACACCAGCGAGGCCGGGATCAGCAGCTTCCAGCCCAGCGCCATGAACTGGTCGTAGCGGAACCGGGGCAGGCTGGCGCGCAGCCACATGTAGATGAACAGGAACGTCCACATCTTGGCGGTGAACCACAGCACCGGCCACCAGCCGGTGTTGGCGCCGGGCCACATGTCGATCGGCCAGGGCGCATGCCAGCCGCCGAAGAACATGACCGTGGCGAGCGAGGACACCGTCATCATGTTGACGTACTCGGCCAGCATGAACATCGCGAATTTCAGCGACGAGTACTCGGTGTGGAACCCGGCGACCAGCTCGCCCTCGGCCTCGGGCAGGTCGAACGGGGCGCGGTTGGTTTCACCCACCATCGAGATGAGATAGATGATGCACGACGGCAGCAGCAGGAAGACGTACCAGACGCGGTCCTGCGCCGCGACGATCTTCGAGGTCGACATGCTGCCGGCGAACAGGAACACCGCCGCGAACGACAGCCCCATCGCCACCTCGTAGGAGATCACCTGCGCGGTCGAGCGCACCCCGCCCAGCAGCGGGTAGGTGGAGCCCGACGCCCAACCGCCCAGCACGATGCCGTACACGCCGATTGCCGACAGCCCCAGGATGAACAGCACCGCGACCGGCAGGTCGGTGAGCTGCAGCGGGGTCCGGTGGCCGAACACCGACACCTCCGGGCCGAACGGGATGAAGGCGAAGGCGGTGAACGCGGGGATCGTCGCGATGACCGGCGCCGCCATGTACACGAACCAGTCGACGCCGCGCGGCGTGATGCTCTCCTTGAGCGCCAGCTTGATCCCGTCGGCCAGGCTCTGCAGGGCGCCCCACGGGCCCACCCGGTTGGGGCCGGGCCGCAGCTGCATCCAGCCCAGGATCTTGCGCTCGAACAGGATCGCCAGCAGCACGTTCAGCATCAGGAACACGAAGATGGCCAGCGCTTTGGCCACCACCAACCACCAGGGGTCGTGTCCGAAGGAGCTCATGAGCCGTTCACCCCGATCCGCACGATGCCGCCGATGGTCACGCCGAGCTGCCGGTGCACCGCCGAGCCCGGCGAGTTCAGCGGCAGCCACACCGTCCGGTCCGGCATGTCGGTGACGGTCAGCGGCAGCGTGATCGAGCCGCGCTCGGTGCTGACCGTGACGTCCTCGCCGTCGGCGGCGCCGATCTCGGCGGCGGTAGCGGCGGACAGGCGCACGACGGGCGTGCGCGCGGTGCCGGCCAGATACGGCTCGCCGTCCTGCAGGCGGCCGGCGTCGAGCAGTTGCCGCCAGCCGGTCAACACCGCCTCACCGGAGCCGGGTTGGGCCGGCTCGGGGGCGTCGACCTGCGGGCCGGCGGCGTGCTTGCCGTCCCAGGTGCCCAGCGCGGAGAGTTCTTCGCGGGCCGTCTCGATGGTCGCCATGCCCAGGTAGACGCCCATTTCGTCGGCGAGCGCGTCGAGCACCCGGTGATCGGACTGGGCGGCCCCGCGGGTGGTGCCCTGCAGGGCGGGGCCGAAGCCGCGGTAGCGGCCCTCCCAGTTGACGAACGCGCCGGCCTTCTGCGTCGTCGGCGCGACCGGGAACACCACGTCGGCGCGGTCGGTGACCTCGCTGTGCCGCAGTTCCAGGCTGACCACGAAACCCGCGGCGTCCAGCGCGGCCAGCACCGCGTCGGGATCGGCGAAGTCGGCGGGCTCGATGCCGCCGACCAGCAGCGCGCCCACGCTGCCGTCGGCGGCGGCGGCCAGGATGCCGTCGGCGTCGCGTCCGGGCTCGGCGGGCAGTTCGGAGACGTGCCAGGCCTCGGCGACCTGCGCGCGGGCGATCTCGTCGGCCAGGGGACGGCCGCCGGGCAGCAGCGCGGGCAGCGCGCCGGCCTCCAGCGCACCCCGTTCGCCGGCGCGCCGCGGCACCCACGCCAGCCGCGCCCCGGTGGCGTCGGCCAGCCGCGCGGCGGCGGACAACCCGCCGGGCACGGTGGCCAGGCGCTCACCGACCATGATCACGGCCCCGGATGTCGACAGCAGATCACCGATGTGGCCGGTGGCCAGCCCGTCCAGCGCCGCGGGCTCGGCACCCGGAGCGGTCTGCAGCAACTTGCCGAACATCTTCCGCAGCGAACGGGTCTCGAAGGGCGCGACCGAGTACACCGGCACGTTGTGCTTGCGGGCCGCCTTGCGCAGCCGCAGGAACACCGCCGGCGCCTCTTCCTCGGGCTCGAGCCCGACCAGCAGCACCACCGGCGCCGATTCCAGGTCGGTGTAGCTCACCGTGATCGGCCGGCCGGCGACGCGGGCCGCCAGGAACTGCGCCTCCTCGTCCGAATGTGGGCGGGCGCGGAAGTCGATGTCGTTGGTGTCCAACACGATCCGGGCGAACTTGGCGTAGGCGTAGGCGTCTTCCCAAGTCACCCGGCCGCCGACGAGCACACCCGCGCGGCCGCGCGCCGCCTCGAGCCCCTGGGTCGCGGTGACGATCGCGTGCGACCACGACGCGGGCTGCAGCGCGCCGTCGGCGTCGCGGATCAGGGGGGTGGTGATGACGTCGGACAGGGTGGCGTACTTGAACGCCCACCGGCCCTTGTCGCAGTTCCATTCCTCGTTGACTTCCGGGTCGTCGCCGGCCAGCCGACGCAGCACCTTGCCGCGGCGGTGGTCGGTGCGCTCGGCGCAGCCGCCCGCGCAGTGCTCGCACACGCTGGGGCTGGAGACCAGGTCGAACGGCCGGGCGCGGAATCGGTAGGAGGTTCCGGTGAGCGCGCCCACCGGGCAGATCTGCACGGTGTTGCCGGAGAAGTAGGAGTCGAACGGCTCGTTGGCGTAGATGCCGACCTGCTGCAGGGCGCCGCGCTCCTGCATGTCGATGAACGGGTCGCCGGCGATCTGATCCGAGAACCGCGTGCACCGCGCGCACAGGATGCAGCGCTCGCGGTCCAGCAGCACCTGCGAGGAGATGTTGATCGGCTTGGCGAACGTGCGCTTGACGTCGGTGAAGCGGGACTCCGCGCGGCCGTTGGACATCGCCTGGTTCTGCAACGGGCATTCGCCGCCCTTGTCGCACATCGGGCAGTCCAGCGGATGGTTGATCAGCAGCAGTTCCATCACGCCGTGCTGGGCCTTGTCGGCGGCCTCCGAGGTGAGCTGGGTGCGCACCACCATGTCGTCGGTGCAGACGGTGGTGCACGACGCCAGCGGCTTGCGCTGACCCTCGACCTCGACCAGGCACTGTCGGCACGCGCCGACCGGGTCGAGCAGCGGGTGGTCGCAGAACCGCGGCACCTGGATGCCCATCAGCTCGGCCGCGCGGATCACCAGAGTGCCCTTGGGAACTCTGATTTCGGCGTCATCGATGGTCAGCGTCACCATGCCCGGCGGCTGCACGTCCTCGGGCTGCGTGCCAGTCTTGGGGTTGCCGGCTTCGGGCTTGGCGGCGCCAGAAGTGGTTGTCATCGGGCTGTCAGGCCTTTCCGTCCAACGTGAGCATGGAGTCCTTCGGGTCGAACGGGCAGCCGCCTCCTTCGATGTGCGCGACGTATTCGTCGCGGAAGTGCTTGATGGACGACATCACCGGGCTGGCGGCGCCGTCGCCCAACGCGCAGAACGACTTCCCGAGGATGGCGTCGGAGATGTCCAGCAGCTTGTCGATGTCCTCGTGGGTGCCGCGGCCGGTTTCCAGCCGCTCGTAGATCTTGTCCAGCCAGAACGTGCCCTCGCGGCAGGGCGTGCACTTTCCGCAGGATTCGTGCGCATAGAACTCGGTCCAGCGGCGCACGGCGCGCACCACGCAGGTGGTCTCGTCGAAGATCTCCAACGCCTTGGTGCCCAGCATCGAGCCGACCGCACCGACGCCCTCATAGTCCAGCGGCACGTCGAGGTGCTCGTCGGTGAGCAGCGGCGTGGACGACCCGCCGGGGGTCCAGAACTTGAGCTGGTGCCCGGCGCGGACCCCGCCCGCGTAGTCGAGCAGCTCGCGCAGCGTGATGCCCAGCGGGGCCTCGTACTGGCCCGGCCGGGTGACGTGCCCGGACAGCGAATACAGCGTGAAGCCGGGCGATTTCTCGCTGCCCATGGACCGGAACCAGTCCACGCCGTTGAGGATGATCGACGGCACGCTCGCGATGGTCTCGACGTTGTTGATCACCGTCGGGCAGCCGTACAGCCCGGCGACCGCGGGGAACGGCGGACGCAGCCGCGGCTGGCCGCGCCGGCCCTCGAGCGAGTCGAGCAGCGCGGTTTCCTCGCCGCAGATGTAGGCGCCCGCGCCGGCGTGCACCACCAGTTCCAGGTCGTAGCCGGAGCCGTTGATGTCGCGGCCCAGGAAGCCGGCCGCGTAGGCCTCGGCGACGGCGTTCTGCAGGCGGCGCAGCACCGGCAGCACCTCGCCGCGCACATAGATGAAGGCGTGGCTGGCCCGGATCGCGTACGACGCGATGATCACGCCCTCGATCAGCACGTGCGGCGTCGCCAGCATCAGCGGGATGTCCTTGCACGTGCCGGGTTCGGACTCGTCGGCGTTGACCACCAGGTAGTGCGGCTTGGCGGCCGCACCGCTGTCGCCCTGCGGGATGAACGACCACTTCGTGCCGGTCGAGAAGCCCGCGCCGCCGCGTCCGCGCAGCCCGGAGTCCTTGACGGTCCCGATCACCGCGTCGGGTTCCATGGCCAGCGCCTTCGCCATGCCCTTGTAGCCGTCATTGCGCTGGTAGGTGGCCAGCGTCCACGACTCGGGGTCGTCCCAGTACCGGCTGATCACCGGGGTCAGCGGCGTGGTCATGAGTCGGCTCCGGGCGGGGTCGGGGCGGTCATGTCGTTGTCCTGCGCGACCCGCAGCCCGGCCAGCGTGGCCGGGCCGGCGCCGCCCTGGCCCTGGTCGGGGCGCTCGTCGCGGAGGCCGGCCAGGATGCGTGACGTCTCGCGGAACTTGCACAGCGGCGCGCCGCGGGTGGGCTCCTTGGGCTCCCCGGCGCGCAGCGAATCGACGAGTTCGCGGGCGGACCCGGGCGTCTGGTTGTCGTAGAACTCCCAGTTGACCATCACCACCGGCGCGTAGTCGCAGGCCGCGTTGCACTCGATGTGCTGCAGGGTGACCGTGCCGTCGCCGGTGGTCTGGTCGTTGCCGATGCCCAGATGCGCTTTGAGGTCGGCGAAGATGGCGTCGCCGCCCATGACCGCGCACAGCGTGTTGGTGCAGACGCCGACCAGGTAGTCGCCGGTGGGTCCGCGGCGGTACATGGTGTAGAAGCTCGCCACCGCCGAGACCTGCGCGCTGGTCAGGCCAAGCTGGCCGGCGCAGAACTCCAGCCCCGCCGGGGTGATGTAGGAGTCTTCGCCCTGCACCAGGTGCAGCAGCGGCAGCAGCGCCGAGCGCTTGTCCGGGTAGCGGCCGATGATCTCCTTGGCCTCGACCTCCAGCCGGGCCACCACCTCCGGCGCATACTCCTGTGGCGCGCCTTCGACGACGAACTGGCTGGGCTCTTCGGGCGGCGGGCCGAGCCGGATGAAGACCCGGTTGCCATCCCCGGACAGGTCGCCCATCGGGGTGCTCATCGGTCCACCCCGCCCATCACCGGGTCGATGCTGGCGACCGCGGTGATCAGGTCGGCGACCATCCCGCCCTCGCTCATCGCCGCGACCGCCTGCAGGTTGGTGAACGACGGGTCCCGGTAGTGCACCCGGTACGGGCGGGTGCCGCCGTCGCTGACCATGTGCACGCCGAGCTCGCCGCGCGGCGATTCGACCGCCACGTACACCTGGCCCGCCGGCACGCGGATGCCCTCGGTGACCAGCTTGAAGTGGTGGATCAGCGCCTCCATCGAGCTGCCCATGATCTTGGCGATGTGTTCGGGGGAGTTGCCCATCCCGTCGGGGCCCACCGCCAGGTCGGCCGGCCAGGCGATCTTGCGGTCCTCGACCATGGTGGGGCCCGGCCGCAACTTGTCCAGGCACTGCTCGACGATCTTCACCGACTCCGACATCTCCTTGACGCGAATGATGTAGCGCCCGTAGGAATCACAACCGTCGTCGGTGATCACGTCGAACTCGTAGTCCTGGTATCCGCAATACGGTTCGCTCTTGCGCAGGTCGTGCGGCAGCCCGGTGGAACGCAGGATCGGGCCGGTGACCCCCAGCGCCATGCAGCCCTCGAGGCCCAGGTAGCCGACGTCCTGGGTGCGGGCCTTCCAGATGGCGTTCTCGTTGAGCAGCTGCCCCATCTGGTGCAGCACGCCGCGCAATTCCTTGAGGGCTTCTGCGATATCGGTCTGCGCGTTGGGCGGCAGGTCCTGCGCGACGCCGCCGGGCCGGATGTAGGCGCTGTTCATCCGCAGCCCGGTGATCTTCTCGAACAGGGTGAGCAGGATCTCGCGGCCGCGGAAGCCGACGAACATCGGGGTCATGGCGCCCAGTTCCATGCCGCCGGTCGCCAGCGCGACCAGGTGCGACGAGATCCGGTTGAGCTCCATCATCATGACCCGGATGACGTTGACCCGCTCGGGGATCTCGTCGGTGATGCCGAGCAGCTTCTCCACGCCCAGGCAGAAGGCGGTCTCGTTGAAAAACGGTGCCAGGTAGTCCATCCGGGTGACGAAGGTGACGCCCTGGGTCCAGTACCGGTATTCGAGGTTCTTCTCGATCCCGGTGTGCAGGTAGCCGATTCCGCAGCGGGCCTCGGTGACGGTCTCGCCCTCGATCTCGATGATCAGGCGCAGCACGCCGTGGGTGGACGGGTGCTGCGGGCCCATGTTGACGACGATGCGCTCGCCGGGGTCGGCGTTGCGGGCCACCTCGACGACCTTGTCCCAGTCCTGCCCGCCGGCGACGACGAGGGTTTCCTTGGTGTCGGTCATTTTGGTTCGGTTTCCATTAGTTGTAACCCCTCCGCTCGTCGGGCGGGGGTATCTGTGCGCCCTTGTATTCCACCGGGATGCCCCCGAGGGGGTAGTCCTTGCGTTGCGGGTGCCCGTGCCAGTCGTCGGGCATCTCGATGCGGGTCAGCGACGGGTGCCCGTCGAAGATGATCCCGAAGAAGTCGTAGGTCTCGCGCTCGTGCCAGTCGTTGGTCGGGTACACGTCGTACAGCGACGGGATGTGCGGATCACTGTCCGGCGCAGCCACTTCCAGCCGCAGCCGGCGATTGTGGGTGATCGACTGCAGGGGGTATACCGCGTGCAGTTCCCGACCCGTTTCGTTCGGGTAGTGCACGCCGGACACGCCCAGGCACAGTTCGAAGCGCAGGTCCGGTTCGTCGCGCAGCCGCTGGGCGACCTGCGGCAGCCGCTCGCGGCGCACATGCAGCGTCAGCTCGTTGCGGTCGACCACGACTTTCTCTATGGCGTCGTCGAATTCGAGTTCGGCGCGCTGCAGGGCGTCGGCCAGCCGGTCGGCGATGTCGTCGAAGTATCCGCCGTACGGGCGCGGCGTGCTGCCGGGCAGCGTGACCTCGCGGACCAGCCGTCCGTAGCCGGAGGTGTCGCCGGATCCGGTGACACCGAACATGCCGCGGCGCACGTTGATCACTTCTTCGTCGGCCGACGGCAGCGTGCCCCCGACCTCGCTGGCTGCGACCTTCGGGTCCTGGCCGGGTGAGCTCATCGCAGCAGCCCGTGCATTTCGATGGTGGGCCGCGCCGACAGGGCGGCCTGCTCGGCCTCAGCGATCGCCTGCTCCCGGTTGACGCCCAGCGGCATTTCCTGAATCTTCTGGTGCAGCTTGAGGATTGCGTACAGCAGCATCTCCGGCCGCGGCGGGCAGCCGGGCAGGTAGATGTCCACCGGAACGACGTGGTCCACGCCCTGGACCACCGCGTAGTTGTTGAACATCCCGCCCGAGGAGGCGCACACGCCCATGGCCAGTACCCACTTCGGCTCGGCCATCTGGTCGTAGATCTGCCGCAGCACCGGCGCCATCTTCTGGCTGACGCGCCCCGCGACGATCATCAGGTCGGCCTGCCGGGGCGTGGCCGAGAACCGCTCCATCCCGAACCGGGCGATGTCGAACCGCGGTCCGGCGGTCGCCATCATCTCGATCGCGCAGCAGGCCAGCCCGAATGTCGCCGGCCACAGCGAGTTCTTGCGGACATAGCCCGCCACCTTCTCCACGGTGGACAGCAGGATGCCACCGGGCAACTGTTCTTCCAGGCCCACGTCTTACCTCAATCCCACGTCAGGCCGCCGCGGCGCCACACGTAGGCGTACGCCACGAAGACCGTGAGCATGAATATCACCATCTCGACCAACGCGAACGTTCCCAGCACGTCGAAAGTGACGGCCCAGGGATAGAGGAACACGATCTCGATGTCGAAGACGATAAACAACATTGCGGTCAGGTAATACTTCACCGGGAACCGCTGACCGGCAGCCGCCTGCGGGCCGCTGACCGGGCTGTCGGTGGGCTCGATCCCGCATTCGTAGGCCGCCAGCTTGGACCGGTTGAAGCGCGATGGGCCGGCCAGGCTCGCGATGAAAACGGAGCCCACGGCGAACGCGGCGGCAATCGCCCCGAGTACCAGGATGGGTATGTAGACGTTCAACTTGCTCCATGATCCGTCGTAACGGGCCGCCGCCCAGAGCTCGAGCAGCGGCCGGGCGGTGACCGGGCTGCTGTGACGGACCGGGTCTGTGAGCCGTCACAGTGACCTTCAACATAGTCGGGCTAAGCGCAGAGCACATGTCCGGGGTAGGGCTTTGCGACGTTGCTAACACCTTGCGAACACCTCACCCGGGTTCGTATTGGCGGCACCTGCGGCGTGATTCGGCGCGTGCAGCGAATCGGATGCCTATAGTTCGTGCTTGACCCGGTAGGTGACCCAGGTTGCTGCCTGCAACGTGGCTCGCCGGCGGCACGCGGCTCAGGAGGCGGTCGGTTGGGCACGCCCATTGAAAACGACAAGTTTGGGCGGTATCAGCTGCTCGGTTTGATCGGCGAGGGCGGCATGGGCAAGGTCTACAAGGCCCATGACACGCTGATCGATCGCGATGTCGCGATCAAGATCCTGCCCGCCGACTTGGCCACGGAACCGGGCTATCGAACACGGTTCCGCCGTGAGGCCCACATCGCAGCCCGACTGACCGAGCCGCACATCATCCCCATCCACGACACGGGGGAGATCGACGGGCACCTGTACCTGGTAATGCCAGTGATCGATGGTGTCGACCTGCACAATCTGCTGCAGCGGGAAGGACCGATGAGCCCAAACCGCGCCGTTCGGGTAATCGAACAACTCGCCGCCGCCCTGGCCACCGCCCACGCGCACGGCCTGGTGCACCGCGACGTCAAGCCCTCGAACGCGCTGGTGACCGATCACGAATTCGTCTACCTGATTGATTTTGGCATCGCCCACGAGGCGGCAGCGACCAAGCTGACCAGCACTTCGACGATCGTGGGCACGCTGGCCTACATGGCCCCGGAGCGCTTCGAGGCCGGCGTGGCCGATGCGCGCGGCGACGTGTATGCGCTCACCTGTGTGCTCTATGAGTGCCTCACCGGCCGGGCGCCATACGCGGGTGACAGCCTCCCGCAACTGTTGAACGCGCACTTGAACGTCCCTGCGCCGGCACCGAGTCGCGCCGACGTCAACATTCCCGCCGGATTTGACGCGGTGATCGCCCGGGGAATGGCCAAAGACCCCGGGCAGCGTTATCAAAGCGCGCAAGAGCTGGCCGTTGCCGCGCGCGAGGCGCTTGCGCAACCGAAAGCCGCGGCGACGGTGTCGAAGCCGACGGGCGCGGCGCGTCCCGTCATGCCCGGGGGGCGCCGAACGCCGGTAGGGTCGGGCCGGTTCGGAACGCGGTGGTTGATCGCCGCCGTAGCAATAGCCGTCCTGGCCGTTGTTCTGGGCGCGGTCGCGATCTTCGGACGAAGTCAGAGTCGCACGAGCACGCTGCCGCCGTTGCCGCTGGTGGCCCCCGACCGTCTGGACTCCGTCCTGCTGAGCGTGCCGGACATCAGTGCGGTGATCGGCACCTCGGACATGACGAATGTCGGGGCGGTTGCTCACGAACCCTTCACCCCGCCGGATCCGGTCTCCAATCCGGGCTGCCTGGAAACCTTTTTTGTCGCTGAACAGCCGGCATACGCGGGCAGCGGATACACCGCAATCCGCGCGCAAGTGCTTGCCAACAAGTCCGGGGATTCGGTAACGCACTTTGTCCAGCAGGCCGCGGCCGCGTTTCCGTCGACTGACCAGGCCCTGGCCTTCGTGCAGAACTCGGCGGTGAAATGGAAGGCGTGCGCTGGCCAAACGGTTAGCTCCGGCCAAGCGTTGCGGTGGACGGTCGGCGTAGTCAGCGGAAACCCACCGACAATTTCGCAGGTTCACGTCCTGGAGGGCGGCGACAACTGCCAACGAGTTCTCCGCGCGGTGTCGAACGTGGTTTTGGACGTCAACGCGTGCGCCCGTCAGGTCGACGACGAGGCCCGCCGAATCGCCGACAAGATGGCCGCCAGGGTGCCTCTGTAGGGCGCACCGGCCAGGCTCGCGATGAAAACCGAGCCCACGGCGCATGCCCGGAATAGGGCTTTGCGGCTGATCATCGTGGGATTTTCGTCACGATCAGGCCCGCGATGCTGACGGCCTGGTTGATCACGTTGTCCTCGCACGCCGTGGTTTCCACGACGACGTTGTTGACGGCAGTCAACGCCCGCTGGCACGGCGGATCGGGACCGTCCGCGGGCTTTGACGGGATGCTCAGGACGCCGTTGACGGTGGCCACCGGGCCGGTGGTGAACCGAGCGGTGTTGCCGTCGCGGGTGACGGTGTAGCCGCGATTCGCGCAGGCCGACCAGTTTTGCGACGCGCCGCTGACGAACGCCGCCGCTTCCCGCGCGGAGGCGAACGACACCACGCCCTGGAACACGCCGTGCGTGAACTGCGGGCTTGGCTCGCGTAGCGACTGCCCGCGCGCCGCGGTCCAACCGCTTCCGCTGTAGACGGCCGTCTGCATCGGCGCCGCTACCGATTGGCACTCCGGCGGCGACACCGTGCCCCGTGCGTCCGTGAGGGAGCCGGCCGTCGACGAGACCGTCATCCCGGTGGCGCCCATCGCGCCGTTGACGTCGGCGGGGCTGAGCAGTAACCCCTCCAGGGCGGCCGCGGCGACGCCAGACGAGGTGGGTTGCGCGCTGGGCGCTGCGCCCTGGCCCGACGTGCTGGTGCCGAGGTAGATGCCGACGCCGGTGAGGGCCGCCACCGCGACCACCGCGGCGACCCCGAGCACCAGCGATCGGTCGACGGCACGCAGCACGGCGCGCGGGGGATGCGGGCCCGCGGTGGGGTGCGTGCCGGGATCGGACGTCAACGCCGTCGTGACGGGTGGGGTGGTCGTGACAGGCGCGGTGAGGGGCGCGGTCGGCGTCGGGCTTGGCGCGGTGGGCGCCGGCGCCGGCGCGGTCAATGCATTGCGTGCGGCAACGGCGAGCTCGTCGGCGGTCCTGTAGCGCCGCGCGGGATCTTTGGCCATTCCCCGCCCGATCACCTCGTCGAACCCGACGGGCACGTCGGCCGTGCCGCGGCTCGGCGCGGGTGGCGGCAGGTTGAAGTGCGCGTGGAGCAGCTGCGGGAGGCTGTCACCGGCAAAGGGCGCTCGGCCGGTCAGGCATTCATGCAGCACGCAGGCGAGTGCGTAGATGTCGCTGCGGGCGTCGGCGCCGCCGCCCTCGAACCGTTCCGGCGCCATGTAGGCCAGGGTGCCCAGCATCCAACCGGTTTGCGTGAGCCGGGTGCCGGCCGCGTCGTGGACGATGCCGAAGTCGATCAGGTAGACGAAGTCATGGCCGGTCAGGAGCGCATTCGACGGCTTGACGTCGCGGTGCACCAACCCGTGCCGGTGGGCCGTGCTCAACGCACCGGCGAGCTGCTCGATCACCCGCACCGCACGTTCCGGCCGCATCTCACCGTCGCGCCGCAGCAAGGTGTCCAGGTCGATCCCGTCGACCACCGGCATCACCAGGTACAGCTGGCCGTCGATTTCGCCGGTGTCGTAGATGGGGATGATGTGCGGTTCGGTGAGCCGCGCCGCGGTGTGCGCCTCGCGACGAAAGCGTTCGCGGTACCCGGGCTCGGCGCCGAGTTCGGCGGGCAGCACCTTGATCGCGACATCGCGGCCGATCACGGTGTCGTGAGCGCGATAGACCTTGCCCATGCCGCCCTCGCCGATCAGCTCGACGAGCTCGTAGCGGCCGAATGCCACCGGTTCCATCCGACGCCTTCCGCAGAGCGCCATCGCGACAGGTGCAGGCTAACCCATCAGCGCCATCGGCGGGGTGGGCATCACCTCGTCGATAGCAAAGTTCGTGACACTACAGGAAGCGATCCGCAGTCGCCGTGGCCCGCTTGCGGAACACCCGGCGGCAACCGGCACGTGTCCTCCAAGAAAATTCCAAGAACTTCCAAGCAACTTCTTGCTGTGGGCGCAACGGCCGACAGCAGGGCCAACCCGGGGCGGTGGGAAAACACGCAGGTCTGAATATTGTTCTGCAGACCAATATCCCGCGATGGCGAGGGTTTCGCCGCGCGGGGCCAGAAGTCGAAGTGACCTGCGGACTTTGCCGAAAGGTGCGTCGCGACGCGGCGTTGAGCCTACGATATTGGGTTGCTGAGTTTAGGTCGGTCGTAAAGCCGCCTGTGGTGTTGGCAAACGCTTGCCGGTGACTTTATCCGTGTGGAAGGAGAGGCAGGCCTGATGAGAAGAATCGTCGTAGTGGTGGCGGCCGTCGCCGCCATCGCCCCTGTCGCGGCAGCGATGCAGCTCTCCCCGTACCCGGGGGTGGTGGCGCACGCCGACCCGACCACCTCGCCGCCGCCGCCGGGCGGTTACATCGGCCCCGATGACGAGGACTGCCCGAACGTCAAAGCGGGGCCTCACGTCGGCAAGTGGGACGCGGCGTGTCGCGCCGAGAAAGGCGATCGCTGTCTCCTGGACCCCAGATGCCATGTCCCAGGCATGCCCTACCCGCAAGCTCCCGCGCCGGCCTCGCCGCCGGCCGCGAAGACCCCGGCGGTCGGCGGGTCCCCGCCGGTGAACCCGGCAGGCAAGTCCGCGGTGCTGCCGCCGCCGAAGGCCATGGAAGCGCCGCCGGACGCCGTCGAGGCCGCCAAGAACGCCCCGCCGACGACCGTCGACCCGGCCAACCCGCCGCCGTCCCCGAAGCCGGAGAACTTCCTGCAGAAGGTGCAGGACCTGATCGCCAAACGCCACGCCAATGTCGAGATCGTCAACGTCAACGGTCAGGCGCTGGCCCGGCCCCGGCATTGGGGTTTCTTGGACTACGACGCTTTCCACCGCCCGCGGCTCTTCAACCCGATGAAGGAGGCGACGACGTTCCGCTACTTCTTCGGCGGGGCCTACCGCGAGGTCTATGTCGCCGCCGGCGCCAGCGTCGTGCTCAACGTCGCGGTTGTCGGGGTGTTCCCGTTCACCGCGGTCAGCGAGAGCTATGTGGCTTCGGGCAGCTTCAACGGCGGGGCGTGGATTCCGCCGGAGGGCTGGAGCGGCCCCCCGCCGGCGTCCTACACCCCGCCGCCGCCACCGGCGGTCTACACCGACGTCAAGGCCAACATCCCGGCCACCAACCAGACCGTCGAGGTCGGCAAGGTGGAAGTGGTGGGCCACGACGCCAGCCAGCCACCGGGCAGCCAGGACACGTTCCTGCTCGACGACTCGACGCTGGCCTGGGGCCAGGCCACCGACCCCCGCAGCGGCGGTCAGATCAACGTGGCCAAGACCCAGTCCCTGCCGGGCGTCGGCCCGATCGATAACGGCGCCTTCCTGACGGCGCTGGCAGCACAGCAACCGGAGCCCGGCGGATCCCCGTGGCCCTGGGTGCTGGGCGGAGTGGTGGCGGTGCTGGTGGTCGGCCTGGGCGCACTGATGCTGCTCAGGCGCCGTAAGGCCCCGGCGGATCCGAGCGACGACGTCCTATCGAGCGGGAGCCCGTAACAGTCCGAGCACCGTGCGGCCCAGCACGATCGGATCGATCGGGTGCGGCACCGCGGCCTCGGCGCGGGACCAGGCGGCCAGCCAGGCGTCGTCGGGCCGGCCGGTGATCACGACGATCGGCGGGCAGGTGTCCAATTCGTCCTTGAGCTGCTTGGCCAGGCCCATCCCGCCGGTGGGCGTCGCCTCGCCGTCGAGGATGGCGAGGTCGATGCCGCCGGCGTCCATCTGCCGAACCACCATCGGGCCGGTCGCCACCTCGAGGTAGCTCAGCTCGGGCAGGTCGGGGTGCAGGTGCTTGCCCAGCGCGCGCATCACTTCTTCGCGGGCCTGCACGTTGTCGCTGTATACGAGGATCCGCAGAACGACCGTCGAATCGGGAGTCGAGTCGGGCACGGTGCAGATGCTACTGGTGGTGGCCGGAGCGGTCCTACCGGGCCGCCCGCACGAAGACGGTGTCCGCGGTCACCGTCGCCTCGCCGGCGATCATGCCGAACTTGTCGAAATTCACGCCGAACTGGAACCGGTCGACCTTGGCTTCCCCGGCGACGCGGATCGAGCCGTCGCCGAGTTCGGTGATCGTGACGGACAGCGGCACTCCGGCGGTGGTGCCCTTGATCGTGAATGTGGCGCGCAGGTTGGCGGAACGGCCGGTGGTGGGTTCCAGGCCGGTGACGACGACGCTGATCTCGGGGAAACGCTCGGCGTCGAAGAAGTCGGCCGACAGCAGGTGCTGGTCGCGGCGCTTGATGCCGGTATGCAGGGAGCCGACGCGGATGTCGACGCGGCCGAACACCGCGCCCTTGGCGGTCAGCTGCCCGTCGCCGGTGAATTCGTCGAACCGGCCCTTGACCGGCATCAGCCCCCACATGTTCCTGATCTTGAAACCGATTTTCGACCTGTCGGGAACCAGGTTCCACACGCCGGCGGTCTCGGGGTCGTTGAGCAGCGTTTCCAGAGTCGTCATGGTGTACCTCCCTAAGCGGTTCTAGGCCGTCAGCGGCGCGATTCCCGCCGGATCGAAGTATTCGTCGATGCGGCTGATCAGGCCGTTGGTGCCTACCTTGATGACGATGCACACCCGCAGACAGATCGATTGTCCGGCGTTGCCGGTGGCGTGCAGGATGTGCTGCTGGACGAAGCCGGGCTCGGCTCCGTCGAACAGCTGGCGGTCGAGGATCTCGTAGCGGCGCTCGGCGGTCACCCCGATGAACCAGTCGATGACCCGCAGTGCGCGGGCCTTGTCGTCGGATCTGGCGGGGTCGCGGCCACCGGTCCGCCACACCGCGACGCCGTCGTCCCAGAGCCGCTCGACCGTCGCGCGGTCACCCTTCTCGATGGCGGAGAAAAGCCGGTCCGCCACCTCTTGGACCTCGTTCGCCACGTGTGCCCTTCCTCCTTGCTGGCTTGCTAGCTGTCCGGCCGCTTCTCCTGCGCGTATCCCGGGTGGGCGACCGACAACCGGTGCCGCACCACCGTGCGCAGGCTGGCGCAGACCTCCGGCAGGTATTCGTCGAGTTGTCCGGTCCGGATGGCGGCGGCGAGTTGGGCCTCGTCGTCGACCCCGAGCTCGGCGAGCGCCGCGTGGCTGGCCGATGCGCCCGTGTCGAGGAGCTCGCGCTCGACGATCCGCAGCGCGTTGGCCGCGACCCGGGCGTGGAAGTTGACCTGCCCGTCGGTCGCCTCGCGGACGTCGGTCTCGAGGAACTCCGCGACCGCGGCCACGAGTTCGGCGGCCGTCGGGCGGCCGTAGATCGCGCTGTCCACTAGAACCCCTCTCCGAGCAGGTCGAGCAGGTCCCACTCGGTCTCGCAGACCCGACGGCCGATGGCCGCCAGCTCCACCGACCGGGCCTGCCCGCTCAGATGCCGCTCCGCCTGGTACCGGCAGATGACGCCCCAGCGCAGCGTGGCCAACGCCATCCACCAGCGGAACGCCGCGCGGTCGACGGCGACGCCGCCGGCCTCCTCGTAGGCGCGCAGGAAGCTCTCGATGCTGCCCAGCCCGCCCGCGCCGCGCGCGGCCGGCGCGCCGAACCGCCACGCCCGGATGCAGAACCAGGCCAGGTCCTCGTAGGCCTCACCGACGTGCACCAGCTCCCAGTCCAGGACCGCGGCCAGGTCGGCCCCGTCGACGATCAGGTTGCCCATCCGGAAGTCGCCGTGCACCAGCACCAGGTCCGACGGCGGCGGCTGGTTGCCGGCCAGCCAGCGGAACCCCAACTCGAAGGTGGCGGTGGTGTCGCCCATCTCGTCGAGCCGCTCGCGCCATTGCGCCAGGGGGTCCTCGTAGGTCAGGTCCGGGTCGCGCGCGTCGGCGCGGTGGATCGCGGCCAGCGCGTGCGCGCACTGGCGCAGCACGCTCACGCGTTCCCAGTCGTCGAGCTTGCGGTGGATGCGCCGGACGATCGTCTCACCCTTGATCTCGTCGCAGATCAGGAACGGATTGCCCAGTGCGGCAGGTGAGTCGTCGGCGACCAGGATGTTCGGGACGGGCGTGCCTGCCGCCGCGGCGGCGGCCTGCGCGCGGGCTTCGAGTTCCATGCTGGCGTGCACGTCGTCGGGCGGTCCGGTGCGCAGGATCAGCGAGCGCCGCGTGTCGCCGGTGACGGCCTCGAACGCCCAGGTGGTCCGGCTGGCGCCGCCGGTCAGCTGGCGCAGGTTGTCGATCGCCGTGAACGCACCGAGCGCCGGTGCCAGGACCGTGGGCAGCGACGCCGCCAGCTCTTTGGCCGCCGTCACGTGGCCGCCCGGTTGTTCTTGGCCGCCTGGCTGCCGAACTTGAACAGCCGCTGCGCCACCCGGCGGATCTGGATCTCCTCGGCGCCCTCGGTGATCCGGTAGCGGCGGTGGTGGCGGTAGATGTGCTCGAACTGCTCGTGCCGGCTGTAACCCACGCCGCCGCAGATCTGCATCGCCCGGTCGGCGGCGTCGCAGACCAGCCGGTTGGCGCGGTAGTTGGCCATCGACACTTTGTCGGAGACCTCCATGTGGTGGTCGCGGTCCAGGTGCCAGGCCGCGTAGTAGACCAGCAGCCGCACCATCTGGGCTTCGGTCTGCAGTTCGGCCAGCGGCCACTGGACGGCCTGGTTGACCGACAGCGGCTTGCCGAAGACGCGGCGCCCGGCGGCGTATTCGGCCGCGCGGTCGATGCAGTACTGCGCCGCGCCCAGGCTGCTGGCGGCCTGCCGGATCCGGTTCTCGTGCAGGAAGGTCTGCGCGACCTCCAGCCCGCGGTCCACCTCGCCGAGCACCGCGTCGGCGGGCACCCGCACGTCGGTCAGCTCGACCTCGCCGTGATCGGTGGGCATGTTGAACGTCCACCAGTAGTAGGGGACCGCGAATCCGGGAGTGTCGGTGGGCACCAGGAACGCCGTGATGCCGCGGGCCTGCCCCGGCTCGCCCGAGGTGCGGGCGAAGATCAGGTCGTGCGTCGCGCGGTGCACGCCGGTGTTGAACCGTTTGGAGCCGTTGATCACCCAGTCGTCCCCGTCGCGTTCGGCGTGCGTTTCCAGCCAGGTCGCGTCGGAGCCGTGCAGCGGCTCGGTGAGGCCGAACGCCATCGAGCGGTCGCCGGTGATCAGCGCCTCCGACCAGTCGCGGCGCTGCGCGTCGGTGCCGAACCGCTCCATCATGATCACCTGCGGGAAGTTCCCGACGATCGACGATTCGTTCTGCAGGTCGTTGTGCAGCCCAAGGCCCTTGTGCGCCAGGTACTCCCGGATGACGGCCATGTCGACGTTGCTGCCGTCGCGCCCACCCAGGGAGGCGGGCAGCGCGTAGCGCAGCCAGCCCGCCGCGTCGGCGCGGCGCCGCATCTCGCCGAGCAGGTCCTCCCACTCCCGCGTCGGGATGCCGTCGTTGTCGAAGTCGGTGCGCGCGAACTCGCGGCGATGGTCGAAGTACTGCATGTTCTCCGCCTGCAGCGGGGCGATCTCGCGCTCGATGAACGCGTCCATCTCGGCAAGCAGCGGCGGAAGGTGTTCCGGCAGTGTGAAATCCACGTTAGAGCCCTTTCGAGTGACTACTCGTCCTGGTATCCGGGGTGGGAGACGGTCAGGCGATGGTTGACTAGCGCACGCAGATACGACGTGACGTCCTCGGCGCGATCGTCAAGCTGCCCGTCGCGAATGGCGGCGGCCAGCTGCGCCTCGTCGGCGTAGCCCAGCGTGGCCAGCGCGTCGCGCGACGCCCGCTCGCCGGCGGCGTCGCCGAGCAGCTCGCGCTCGACGATCCGCAGGGCTTGGGCGGCCGCGGTCACCTCGTTCTGGGCGCCGCGATCGCGGGTCTGGACCTGGGTCTCGAGGAAGCCGGCGACCGCGGCCACCAGTTCGGCCGCCGACGGGCGTCCGTGCAGGGATTCGTCCGGCGCCATCAAGCCGCCCCCCCATCGAGCAGGTCGAGCAGGTCCCATTCGCTTTCGCAGACCCGACGGCCCATTATCGCCAACGGCATCGCCTGCACCTTCTTCCTGACCCACATGTGCGCCTGCTCGAGACACATCACACCCCGGAACAGTGTGGTCATTATCCGCCACCAGTGGAAGCCGACCCGGTCGACGGCGGTGCCGCTGGCTTCCTCGTAGGCGTCCAGGAAAGTCTCGATGCCGCCCAGGCCGCCGGCCCCCAGACTGGCCCCCCCATTGTCCCGAGCGCCGAATCGCCAGGGCCGCATGCAAAACCACGCCAGGTCCTCGGCCGCCTCGCCCACGTGCACCCACTCCCAGTCCAGCACCCCGGTCAGGTCGGCGCCGTCAACCAGCAGATTGCCCACCCGATAGTCGCCGTGCACCAGCACCGCCGGCGCCGGCGCCGGCTCGTGGGCCGTCAGCCAGCGCGCCGCCCACTCGAAGGTGGCGGTGGTCTCGCCCATGGCGTCCAGGGCGCGACGGCAGATCGACAGCCGGTACCAGCGGGCCGACTCGGGTGTTTGCGCGTCGATCCGATGGATGCCGGCCAGCGCCCGCGCGCACTGCCGCAACAGCCCGTGCCGAGCGGTGCCGTCGAGCCGCCCGACGATCCGGTGGTCGGTGTCGCCCGGGATCCGTTCGCTGATCAGAAACGGGCCGCCCAGGACCTCCGCGGAGTCGTCGGCGGCCAGGGTGTGCGGGACGGGCACGCCGCGCGCCGCGGCCGCCGCCTGGATGCGGGCCTGCTGCGTGAAGCTGCGGCCAGTCTGCCCGGTGTGCAGGATGAGCGCGCGGCGGTCCTGGCCGGTGACGGCGTCGAAGGCCCAGGTGCTGCGGGCGGGGGCGCTGCGCAGGGCGCGCAGGTTGTCGATCGTGATGTCGGCGGCGCTGCGGCCCAGCGCCGGCGCGAGCGCCGCCGCCAGCCGGTCGGGCTCCGGCGTCATCCGAGCAGGTCCTTCCAGGGCGCCGAAGGGGCGGGTTGGGGTGCGTCGGGGCGCGGCCGGCCCAGCAGATCGAGCAGGTCCCACTCGATCTCGCAGACCTGGCGTCCCATCACCGCAAACCGCATCCGGGGGTCCTTGTCCGTCAACCACGCCCGCGCCTGATCCCGGCGGACGATACCGGAGAACAGGGTGGCCATCACCAGCCACCAATGGAAGCCTGGCGTGTCGACCGTGCCCCCGCCGGCCTGCCGGTAGGCGTCCAGGAAGCTGCCGATGCTGCCCAGCCCGCCGGCCCCGAGTCGCTCCGGAGCGCCGAATCGCCAAGTGCGGGCACAGAACCAGGCCAGGTCTTCGCCGGCTTCGCCGACGTGCGCCCATTCCCAGTCGACGACACCGGTCAACTCGCCCGCGGCGACCAGGAGGTTGCCCATCCGGAAGTCGCCGTGCACGAACACCGCCGGTGCCGGCGGCGGCTCGTGACGTACCAGCCAGCGAAACGCCCACTCGAAGGTGGCGCTGGTGACACCCGGGCTGTCGAGTTGTCGCCGGCAGATCGAAAGCCGTTGCGCCCGGCTCGGTTCGGAGGTGCTGGCATCGATGCGGTGGATGGCGGCGAGCGCCTGGGCGCACTGCCGCAGCAGGCGCGGGCGACCACCCGACGGGTCCATCCGATCGAGTTCGGCGACGACGCGCGCGGGGTCGGTGCTGCCGTCGATGCGCGAGCTGATCAGGTAGGGGCTGCCGAGCGCGGCGGGGGAGTCTTGGGCGGCCAGGATGCGCGGGACGGGAACGCCCTGCTGGGCGGCGGCGAGCTGCGCGCGGGCCTGCAGGGTGAAGCTGACGCCCGGCGTTCCCGTGGGCGCGGTGTGCAGGACCAGCGCGTGCCGCGCGCCCGGGGTGACCGCGTCGAACGCCCAGGTGTCGCGTAGGGCGGCGCGGGTCAGCGGGCGCAGGCTGTCGATGCCGACGTCGGACGCCGGCACGCCCAACGCCGGTCCCAGCACCGCCGGCAGCCGCTCTGCCAGGTTCATGCCAGCAGGTCCCGCCAGCCGCGGGCGGGTGCCTCGAACGTCTCAGGCGTCTCGGGTGGTTCCCGGTCGAGCAGCGTCAGCAGATCGAACTCGCTCTCGCAGACCTGCCGGCCCAGCACCGCCGCGCGCACCGTCCCGTCCGGCGCCGCCAGCCCCGCCTGTGCCAGCTGACGGCGCAGGATTCCGGTGAACAGCGTCGCCAGCACCAGCCACCAGTGAAACCCGACCCGGTCGACGGCGCTGCCACCGGCTTCCTCGTAGGCGCTCAGGAAGCTCTCGATGCCGCCCAGGCCGCCGGCCCCGAGCCCGGCGCCGGCGCCGAACCGCCAGGCCCGCACGCAGAACCAGGCCAGGTCCTCGTTCGCCTCGCCGACGTGGACCCACTCCCAGTCGAGCACGCCGGTCAGGTCGGTCCCGTCGACGAGCAGGTTGCCCATCCGGTAGTCGCCGTGCACCAACACCGGCGCCGCGGGTGGGGGCTGGTGGCCGGTCAGCCAGCGCAATGCCCATTCGAAGGCGGCGCTGCCGACCCCCGGGGCGTCGAGTTGTTGGCGGCACACCGAAAGCCGGTGCGGTCGATACGGTTCGGGCGAGGTCGCCCCGACCCGGTGGATGGCGGCCAGCGCGGCGGCGCATTGCCGCAGCAGCCGCGCCCGCCCGCCCCGCGGATCGATGCCGTCGAGCCGGCTCACGATGTGGTGGTAGTCGGTGTCGCCGGCGACCAGGTCGGTGATGAGGAACGGCTGACCGAGCGCGTCGGTCGAGTCTTCGCCGGTCAGGACGCGCGGGACGGGTGCGCCGTGGGCCGCCGCGGCGGCCTGCGCCCGGGCCTGCACCTCGAAGCTGCCGCCCATTTGCCCGGCCTCGCCCAGGTGCAGGATCAGCGCGCGGCGTCCCTCCGGGGCGACGGCGTCGAAGGCCCACGTGGAGCGCGACGGGCTGCGCGTCAGTCGGCGCAGGTTTTCGATCCCGACGTCCGCGGCGCCGCGGCCCGTGGCTGCCGCCAGCACCGCCGCCAGCCGCTGCGGCGGCGGGGTCATCCGAGGAGGTCCTTCCAGCCCTGGGAGATGACGTGGCCGGGCGTGGGCGCCGGGGCCGGGCCGCGCTCGTCGGGGTGCGCTTGGTCTGACGGGTCGAGCAGGTCGAGCAGGTCGGATTCGGCCTCGCACACTTGGCGGCCCACCCTCGCCAGTTGCATCGCGGGAACCCGGCTGCCCGCCGAATCCCCTTGCAGCGCCAGCCATTTCTGCGACTGGGTGCGCAGCCGCAGGCCCCACGACAGGGTGGTCAGCACTCGCCACCAGCGGAAGTCGGCGCGGTCCAGCACCGTCCCGCTGGCGCGCTCGTAGGCGCTCAGGAAGCTCTCGACGCTGCCCAGGCCGCCGGCCCCGCGGCCGGCCTGACCGTCGAACCGTCCGGCCCGCACGCAGAACCAGGCCAGGTCTTCGTAGGCGTCGCCGACGTGCACGAACTCCCAGTCCAGCACGGCGGTCAGGTCGGTCCCGTCGACGATCAGGTTGCCCACCCGGAAGTCGCCGTGCACCAGCACCGGGGGCGACGGCGGCGGCTGGTGTGTGCTCAGCCAGCGAAACGCCCACTCGAAGGTGGCGCTCGGGGAGCCGAGTGCGTCGAGCTTGCGACGGCACGACTCGAGTTGTTGCGGGCGCTCCTGCTCGCGAGAGCTTGCGTCGATGCGGTGGATGGCGGCCAGCGCGAACGCGCACTGCTGCAGCAGGCTCGTGCGGCCACCGTGGGGGTCGGCGTCGTCGAGTTGGCGAACGATGCGCGGGTAATCGGACTCGCCGTTGACCAGCTCGGTGAGCAGGAATGGGTGCCCGAGCACCTCGCCCGTGTCGTCGCTCGCGAGCGCCCGCGAGGTGGGCACGCCGCAGGCCGCGGCGACGGCCTGGGCGCGGGCCTGGCGGGCGTAGTGGCGCTGTGCCTCCCCGCGCGGCGCCTGCAGGATCAGCGCGTGCCGCCCGTCGCGGGTGACGGCGTCGAACGCCCAGGTGACCCGGCGCAGCGTCCGCCTCAGCTCGCGCAGGTTCTGGATCGTCAGGTCCGCGGTGTCGGTGCCCAGCGCCGGTCCGACCATGTCGCGCAGCCTGTCCCGCAGCGCCACCGCGTCGGCCATGCCACCGGCCCCGGGCGTCGGGTCGGGCGGATCCGGAACTCGGTGGCGGCCTTGGTAATCCGTCATCCGAGCAGATCTTTCCAGGCATTCGCCGAGGTCTCGGACGCCGCCGGTGCGGGTGCGGCGTCAGGTTGCGCGGTTTGTCCGTCGAGCAGGCTCAGCAGGTCCCACTCCGCCTGACACACCTGGCGGCCCATCAACGCCAGCTGCATCGAGGGGACGTTCTCCTGCGCGCTCGACCATTGCTGCGCCTGGTCAAGCACCGTCATGCCCCACAACAGGGCGGCCATCACCCGCCACCAGTGGAATCCGGCCGCGTCGACGCGGGTGCCGCTGGCGCTTTCGTAGGCGCTCAGGAAGCTCTCGATGCTACCCAGGCCACCGGCGCCCCGATCGGCCGGCGCGCCGAACCGCCAGGCCCGCAGGCAGAACCAGGCCAGGTCCTCGTTCGCCTCCCCGATGCGCACCCACTCCCAGTCCAGCACGCCGGTCAGGTCGGCGCCGTCGACGAGCAGGTTCCCCATCTGATAGTCGCCGTGCACCAGCGTCGGGGGCGACGGCGGCGGCTGGTTGGTGGTCAGCCAGCGATACGCCCACTCGAAGGTGGGGCAGGGTGGGCCGGCGGTGTCGAGTTGGAGACGGCAGGTGGCGAGCCGTTGGGCGCGGGGCGGTTCGCCGGTTTTCGCGTCGATCCGATGGATGGTGGCCAGTGCGGACGCGCACTGCCGCAACAGCTCCGCCCGGCCGGCGGGGTCGAGGCGGCCGATGATCCCGGCGTTGTCCGACTGGCCTTTGAGCGTCTCGTTGATCAGGAACGGGCAGCCGAGCAGCGCAGGGGAGTCGTCACCGGCGAGGAAGGTCGGCACGGGCACGCCCAGCGCCGCGGCGGCCGACTGGGCGCGGGCCTGCAGCTTGAAGCTGGCGCCCGTCTGTCCCAGCTGCCCGGTGTAGAGGATCAGCGCGCGGCGCTCGTGCGGCGTGACCGCGTCGAAAGCCCACGTGGTGCGGCGCGCGGTGTCGCGCAGCGCGCGCAGGTTGTCGATCGTGACGTCCGCGGCGCCCAGGCGCAGCGCCTGGGCGAGCACCGCCCGCAGCCTGTCGGGCAGTGTGTCGGGCGCCGTCACCGCGTCAACGACCGTACAGCGTCTTCTTCCATACCGTCGACAGCGTAGCGATGGCGTCGGCGTCGCTGATCCGAATTCCCAAACCCGCCGTTTCGGGCCGCAGCACCACGGAGGTGAACTGTTCGAACAGCAGCGCGATCGCGACGGCGGTGTGTTGCGGGTTCAGCTCGTTGCCGTAGCCCTGTTGCTGCGCGTGCAACACCGACGCGGTCACGATATCCATTCCGAAGCGCCGGAATTCGTTCTGCAGCAGGGCAAACCGTTGCTGGGTGGCACCCAGCTGGGCGATCGCCACCATGATGCCGATGTTCTGCTTGAAGATCTTCCAGTATCCGGTGACCACCGAGTCGAAGTACTCACCGTCATCCGGGGAGGCGGGCAACTGAACGGATACCCGAGCCGTGCAGAGCACCTCGCGCAGGAACGACTCCGCCAGCGCGGCCAGGAGGTCTTCCTTGTCGGCGAAGTAGCGGTAGAACACCGCCGACGACTTGCCCGCCGCCGACGTGATGTCCGCCAGGGTGGTGCCGTGAAAGCCACGCTCGGCGAACAACTTCCGGGCGGCCTGCTCGATCGCCTCGCGGGTTCGCTGTCCCTTCGCCGTCAGCGCGGTCTGGTCGGGCATGGCCGGCTCAGCCCAGGATCCGGTCGCCGGCGCGTAGCAGCGCACTCGGCAGATCGTGGCCGACGACGGATCTGGCCACCCGTGCCGCCTCGATCGCCGCCTGCAGGTCGACGTCGACGTCGATGTCGCTGTCGCGCAACAGGTACACCAGGTCCTCGGTCGCGATGTTGCCGGTGGCGCCCGGCGCGAACGGGCAGCCGCCCAGGCCGCCGACCGACGCGTCCAGCCGGGTGACGCCGGCGCCGACGGCCGCGTACGCGCTGGCCAACCCCGCCCCGCGGGTGTTGTGAAAATGGCCGCCGAGCGGCATGTCGCCGAGCACCGGACGCAGTTGGGAGATCAGCGAACTCACCCGCCGTGGGGTGGCGGTGCCGATGGTGTCGGCGATCGAGAACCGGTCGACGCCCCGGTCGCGTGCGGTCGCGGCGATGTCGAGCACCCGCTGCGGCGGGGTGGGTCCTTCGAAGGGAGAGTCCCACGCGGTGGCGACGATGACCTCGACGGTGACGTCCGCGTCGTGCGCGATGGCGACGATCTCGCCGATCTGCTCGGTCGCTTCGGCGCTGGTGCGCCCGACGTTGCGCTTGCTGAACGAATCGTCGGCGGCCACGACGTATTCGATCGACCGCAGCCCGGCGGCGATGGCCCGCTTGGCGCCGTTCGGGCTGGCAACCAGGGCGGAGAATTCGATGTCGGGGTAGTTGCGCAGCTCGGCGGCCAGCTCGGCGGCGTCGGCCATCGAGGGCACCTTCGACGGCGAGACGAACGCCGTCGCCTCCACCTCGCGCACCCCCGTGGCGGCCACCGCGGCCAGCAGTTCCAGCTTGGCCGACAACGGGATTGGCTGCTCGATCTGCAGGCCGTCGCGTAGCGACACCTCGCGGATGTCGACGTGTGTGCTCACAGCACCCCCTCGTTGTGCAGCCCCGCGAGCTCCTCGGCGCTCCTGCCCAGCAGCCCGGTGTAGACGTCGTCGTTGTGTTGTCCCGGGCGCGCGGGGCCGGCATTGCGCACGGCGCCGGGGGATTCGGAGAGCACCGGTACGATGCCGGGGCCGAGGACGGGGCGCCCGAGCCGCTCATCGAAGTGTTCGACCAGCATGCCGCGGGCGCGCAGCTGCGGGTCGTCGACCACCTCGGCGACCGTGTTGATCGGACCGGAGATCACGCCCGCCGCGGACAGGGTTTCGATGATGTCGCCGGGTTGCCGCGCCGCGGCCCACGCGCCGATGATCTCGTCGAGTTCGTCCTGGTTGCGGCCGCGGGCGACGTGGGTGGCGAACCGGTCATCGGTGGCCAGTTCGGGGCGGCCCATCGCCTTGCAGAGGCGGGCGAACACAGTGTCCTGGTTGGCCGCGATCACCACCCACGAGCCGTCGGCGCTGCGGTAGATGTTCGACGGCGCGATGCCCTCCAGCCGGGTGCCCGACGGCCCGCGCACCACGCCGCCGACGTCGTAGTCGGGAATCGTGGATTCCTGTACCGCCAAACAGGATTCGGTGAGCGCGACGTCGACCACCTGACCGCGGCCGGTGACGCTGCGGCGGTACAGCGCGGCCATCGCCCCCTGCGCGCCGAACATGCCGGCCAGCGTGTCGCCCAGCGACAGCGCCAGCCGGGGCGGCGGGCCGCCCGGGAAGCCGTTGAGGTGCCGCAGCCCGCTGGCCGCCTCGGCCACCGAGGCGTAGCCGGCCTTGTGCGCGTCGGGCCCGGTCTGGCCGTAGCCGGACACCCGGACCAGGATGATGCCCGGATTGCGTTCGCTGAGCACGTCGTAGCCCAGGTCCCACTTCTCCAGCGTGCCCGGCCGGAAGTTCTCCACCACGATGTCGGACTTCTCGACGAGCTCCAGGAACAGCTCGCGGCCGGCCGGCTTGCGCAGGTCGAGCGTGACGGCCCGCTTGTTGCGCGCGTGCACGGTCCAGAACACGTGCTGCCCGTCGACCTCGGCCTGGCCCCAGGTGCGCAACGGGTCCGCTGCGCCGGGCGGCTCCACCTTGATGACGTCGGCGCCCATGTCGCCGAGCAGCCGCCCCGCGAACGGACCGGCGATCAGGGTGCCCAGCTCGAGCACCCGGATGCCGTCCAGCGGACCGGTCATTGAGTGAACCCGTGCCGGGTCAGCCAGTCGGTGACGATCTCGACGGCCTGGCGCAGCTGGTCACGCTGGTCGGGACCCGCGTAATAGTGTGTGGCGCCGGGGATCTCGTGCATCTCCTTGTCGGGGTGGCCGATCGCCTCGTACAACCGACGGGTGTGGCTGGGCGTGCAGGCGTCGTCGGCCAGGTTGCCGATCACCAGCGCGGGGATCGCCAGATCCTTACCGCACTGCACGCCGTCGCCGCGGGCCTCGTCGTAGCTCCACTGCGACAGCCAGCCGCGCAGCGTGGAGAAGCGCGCCAGCCCGACCGGGCTCATGTTCACCACCTGGGGATCGCCCAGGTAGCAGGTCCCCGGCTTGCGTTCGTTGGGGTCGACGGCGGGGTCCAGCCAGCGCGGGTCGGCCATGGTGCCGTGCACGACGAAGCCGAACTCGTCGTCCGGGCGGCCCGCCGCCTTCAGCTCGTCCAGTTTCCGGTGCACCCACCGGGTGATGCGGCGGTTGCGCTCGATCTGCGCGTCGCGGTAGCGGGCCAGGAACTCCTCGGTGTAGGGCGGCTGGTTGGGGTTGTCCGGGTTGTACAGGTCCAGCTCGGGATCGCGCTTGGTGGGATCGGCTTCGTCGAGGATCGACGCGTCCAGCCACTCGGTGAGCGTGCCGTGCCGGCTGATGTGCGCGGCCAGCAGCATGATGCCGTCGGCGGGCGGCAGCTCCAGCGCCGTCAGATCGGGGCCGTCGCCGGATGGGCTGGACGTGATGGTCGCGTGCTGGGCCTGCTGCTGGTAGAACACCGACAGCGAGCCGCCGCCGCTCCACCCGGCCAGCACCACCCTGTCGTAGCCCAGCCGCTTCTTGGCGTCCTTGATGCATTCGCCGAGGTCCTCGACCACCTTCTCCATCAGCAGCGCCGAGTCGGTGCCGCGGAACCGGCTGTTGCAGTAGATGACGTGGTGGCCGGCGCGGGCCAGCGCGTTGATCATCGGCAGGTAGGCGCCGCCGCCGATCGGGTGCATGAACACCAGCACGGTGTCGCTCGGCCGGTCCTTCGGCTTGAGCAGGTAGCTCTCCAGCACGGTGATCTCGGCGAGCCCGCCGTACACGTCGCGGACACCCGAATTGTTCTGGAAGGCAACGAGATAGGGGATGCGGTCGTACTCGTGTTTCACGGCGTGTGTCATTGGTGTTGTCCTAGGTCGTGGGCCAGTACTTCGGGCGACGGGGTGAGGCGGCGGCGGGTGTCGATCGCGATCACCTGCCAGTCGACGTTCGTGTAGTCGTCGAACTTGCGGCGCGCGCGTTCGCGGGCCTTCTCCGGCGCGCCGTGGTGAACCCCCTGCGGCGCATGCGAAATCAGGCCCGGCGGCATCGGGATGCCGTAGAGCGAGCCGCCGTGGAAGAACGCGATCTCGTCGTAGTCGACGTTGCGGTGATACCAGGGCGTGCGCTCGGTGCCGGGGATGCCCTCGGCCGGCTTCGGCAGGAAGTTCATCACGTAGACGCCGGTTGCCTGCATGAACAGGTGCACCGTCGGCGGCAGGTGCACGCTGTTGGAGGTGACGACGTTGTAGTCGGCGATGTTGAACGTGAACGCGAAGTTGTCGCCGCGCCAGCCCTCTACGTCGATCGGATTGTGTTGGTAATAAAGGGTCGTCGGACCACCCTCATGGATGAGCCGGACTTCGTACTCGTCGCGCCCGTCGTCCTCGATGGGTTCTGGGTCGGGGATGGTGGCCTGCGACGGGTCGAACGGGAAGTGCCGGCCCAGCTGGCCGGGCGGCGGCACCCGGAACTCGTCGGTGGCCTCGACCATCAGCAAAGTCGTTTCGGCATCCGGGATTTGGCGCCAGGTGCAGGCCTTCGGGATGTAGACCCAGTCGCCAGCCCGGTAGTGCAGCGGCCCGAATTCGGTTTCCAGCAGCCCGGCGCCGGAGTGCACGAAGCACAGCAGGTCGCCGTCGACGTGGCGGGTGTAGAACGGCATCGCCTCGTGGCGGCGGCTCAGCAGGATGCGGCAGTCGGCGTTGCTGAACATGAGCAGCGGTCCGCCGTTGGCATCGGTCGCGTCGCTGGGTTTGAGCTGGTCGGCGAGCACGTCAAGGGGCCGCAGCGGCCCGACGGCGCGGTAGGCGGTGGGGTCGTGGCGACGGTAGATGTTGGCGGTGCGCCCGGTGAAGCCGCCGCGCCCCAGCTCGTCGTCCTTGAGGCCGTCGAGATCGGCGTGCAGGCGCCGCGGTGTCTTGCCTTTGCGCAGGTGAACGAAGGATTCCATGAATTACTTCCCGGAGGTCGACCTACAAAACTGAAAGTGACATTACTTTTTCTTTTTGACTCGCACAAGGGTTGTGTCGCGACATTCCGCCACGCGAGGACGGTTCACCCCCTATCGTCTGATCTCGGGGAATGTCCGCATCAAGGGGAATCAACAGTGGAAGCTGACGTCGGCGGCACGCCATTCGGGCGGTACCGCCTGATCGAGTTGCTGGGCCGCGGCGGCATGGGCGAGGTGTGGCGCGCGTTCGACGTCGAAACCCAGCGTGTCGTCGCGGTGAAGGTCCTGCCGGCGCAGCTCGCCGACGACCCGGCCTTCGAGCAGCGGTTCCGCCGCGAAGCGTTTGCCGCCGCCGGGTTGGCCAACCCGCACGTCGTGCCGATCCATCAGTTCGGGGAGATCGACGGCCGGCTGTATGTCGATATGCGCCTGATCGAGGGCCGCGACCTGCATCAGATCATCACCGAGGGCCCGCTGCCGCTGCCCCGCGCGGTGTCGATCATCGAACAGGTCGCCTCGGCGCTGCAGGCCGCGCACAAGATCGGGCTGGTGCACCGCGACGTCAAGCCTTCCAACGTGCTGGTCGACGACGAGGACTTCGCCTACCTGATCGACTTCGGCATCGCGCGCGGCGCCAACGATTCCAAATTGACCAATACGGGCAACGTCATCGGCACCTGGGCCTACATGGCACCCGAGCGACTTTCGACCGACCAGATCGACGCACGTTCCGACGTTTACGCCCTGGCCTGCGTGCTGCACGAGTGCCTGACCGGCAGCCAGCCGTTCCCCGCCGCCAGCCTGGAGCGACAGATCGCCGCGCACGTCACCGAGCCACCGCCACGCCCCTCGGCACTGCAGCCCACGGTGCCCACCTCGATGGACGCCGTCGTCGCCAGGGGGATGGCCAAGAACCCCGACGAGCGTTTCCAAACCGTCAAAGACCTCGCCCACGCCGCGCGCGCCGCCGCGACGACCAACCCCACCGACGCAACCGCCACAGCGCTGGCGCCCCACCACGCCCAGACTCTTCTGTCGCCCTCGGCGCCACCGGCCCAGCCTCCGACCGCTCTCGCGCCAGCGCAGCCGGCCGGCGCGGCAAAGCCCCGTAAGGGACGTTGGATGGCCTTCGTCGGCGTCGGGGCCGTCGTCGTGGTCATCGCCGTCGTCGCCGGGTTGGTGCTGACCCGAAACAGCCACGCGGGCAACGATGATCGGCCGAGCGCCGCGCCGACCAGCACGGCGGTCCCCAACAGCGGCCCGTTCACCGGAACCTTCACCGTGGGCATGGGGCCCATGCTCAAAGGGGACGGGGCACCGGTAACGGACGAGCCTGGTGCCGCGGCATTCTCCGAGACGTGGCGGCTTCGGTCGGTATGTAATGGCCACGGCTGCGTCGCCACCGCGGCCACGGGCGGTCAGTATCCCGCGAAGGAGTTGGTTTTTGACAATGTCGGCGGGCGCTGGCTCGCCCTCAGCACCGCACGACGAGGTTGCACGGATCGAGCCGAGGCCGAAGACTGGAATGCGATCTCATTGCAACCACAGCCGGATGGAAGTATGTCGGGCGAATGGACTCAAGGCACGCGGAACGGCTGTTTCCGCAGACGGACCATAGCCTTCAGTCGGACCGGGGACACGAACATTACGCTGCTCCCCGATCCTGCCGCCCTAGCGCCGCGCGTGGTGTCACCGGCAGAAGCTCTTTACGGCCGTTACGAATCGAAAGTTAACTATTCGGGCGGAGCAAAGTATGTTTCCCAGTTTGGGGTACGAACCGACTGTCTACGCACGGGCGACCGATGCATGAGCTACTTCCTCGATCCCAAGGACGGGCTCGGCGAACAATTCGTCTTTGAAAACGGGACATGGGTTCGGAACGCCACAGCAGATATGACCTGCTTAACTGGCGGCACCTACCGCAGCACCTTCACCGTCACGCTGCCGTTTCCCCAACCACCCCAGAATCCAATCGCATTACTCAAGGGCCACGGCTTCATGGAGGCGGGTCCGGGCACGAGGTGTAGCAGCCAGGCTCTCGACGAGACGTTCACCCGCACCGGCGACTAAGGCGAATCCGACGAGTGGTTACCCGGGCCTGTCAGGGCCCTCGAAAAGCGTTCCAGTCGATCGCTTTTGCCGCATAGTTGTGATGCCGCACCGGCGACTATTGGGCTCGATCACTGCGCACGCGCAGCACGACCTTGCCCTTGGCGCTGCGGTTCTCCAGCGACGCGACGGCCGCGGCGGCCTCGGCGAGCGGGTAGACCTCCGGCTCGGGCGCGGACAGCTCGCCGGAGGTGAGCAGCGCCTCGAGCGCGGCCCACTGCTCGGCCAGCGCGCCGGGATGCTTCCCCGCCCAGGCGCCCCAGCCGACCCCGACTACGTCAATATTGTTGAGCAGCAGCCGATTTACCTTCACCGTCGGGATTTCGCCGCCGGTGAAGCCGATGACCAGCAGCCGGCCCGCCGGAGCCAGCGAGCGCAGCGAATCGGTGAACCGGTCACCCCCAACGGGATCCACGACGATGTCGACGCCGCGGCCGTTGGTCAGTTCCTTGACCGCGTCCTTGAAGCCGTCGGCGAGCACCACGTCGGTTGCCCCGGCGGCCGTCGCGATCTCGCCCTTCTCCTCGGTGCTGACCACCGCGATCGTGCGCGACGCCCCGAGCGCGGGCGCCAGCCGCAGCGCCGACGTCCCGATCCCGCCGGCCGCGCCGTGCACCAGCACCGTCTCACCCTTCTGCAGCCGCCCGCGCACGGTCAGCGAGAAGTAGACGGTGAGGTCGTTGAACAGCACGCCGGCGCCCGCCTCGAAGCTGACGTTGTCCGGCAGCCGGAACGTCCGGTCGGGGTCCAGCACGGCGACCTCGGCCATGCCGCCGGTGAGCATCGTCAGCCCGAGCACCCGGTCGCCCGCCTTCCACGAGCTACCGGCCGGCGCGGAGCGCACCACACCGGCGATCTCGGCGCCCAGCACGAACGGCGGGTCCGGGCGGTACTGGTAGAGGCCGCGGGTCAGCAGCGCGTCCGGGAATGCGACGCCGGCGGCGTGCACCTCCACCACCACGCCGTCTCCGGTGGGTTCGTCGACCTCACCGACCTCGATCGCATCCGGACCGTCCAGCCTCGTCACCTGTGCCGCGCGCATGCCGGACACGTTACTGCCGGTTCGGAAGCCGCCCGCGACCCGCACCTGGTCGAGCTGCCGCGGCCAAGGGGTGGCCATGCGCCGAGCGTGAATTCCCCGCGAAATAACCGGCCCGGTTTCGCAGTGCCTTCACGTTCGGCGGGCAGAAGGCCGCGACCCGGACCGCCGCCCGGCTAGCCTTCGCAGATGGACACATTTCCGCTTGGTCGGTTTTCGGTCGCCAGGGTCGGGTTCGGGGCGATGCAGTTGCCGGGGCCCAACGCGTTCGGCCCGCCGCGCGACCGGGACGAGGCGCTGGCGGTGCTGCGGCGGGCCGTCGACCTCGGCGTCAACCACATCGACACCGCCCAGTTCTACGGTCCCGACGTCTCCAATGAGCTCATTCGGGAGGCGCTGCACCCGTATCCGGAGAACCTGGCGCTGGTGAGCAAGGTGGGCGGACGCCGCGACGACGAGGGCGGGTGGCTGGCGGCGTCGGAGCCCGCGGCATTGCGCCGTGACATCGAAACCAACCTGCGGACCCTTGGCATCGAGCAACTGGCCGTCGTCAACCTGCGGCTGTTCGAAAGCGAGGGGCCGGATCAGCTGTTCGACGAGCAGCTTTCGGCCATGATCGCGGCGCGCGACGAAGGGCTGATCGGTGGCATCGGGCTGAGCGAGGTGAAGTTGACACATCTGCGACATGCCCTGGAACGCACCGACATCGCCTGTGTGCAAAACGCTTTCAACCTCGTCCACCGGTCATCCGCGGACGTGCTGGAGGAGTGCCGGCAGCGGGGGATCGCGTTCGTGCCGTTCTTTCCGCTGGGCGCGGCCTTCATGCGGCCCAACCCGGTGCTGAGCAATCCGGAGCTGAGCAGCGTCGCCGAAGGGCTCGGCCGCACGCCGGCGCAGGTCGCGCTGGCGTGGACGCTGAGCGTGGCGCCCAACGTCCTGCTGATCCCCGGCACCTCGTCGGTGGCGCACCTGGAGGAGAACCTGGCCGTCGGCTCCGTCGAACTCGACGACGACGCCCGTGCGCGCTTGGACGCCGTCGCCGGCTGACGAATCCAATGCCGGCGCTTACAACTCCTCCAGCCGGATGAGTTCGTCGATGGCCTTCTGGAAGTGGTTGTCGTCCACCGCATCGAGCGCCGACAGCACGGCCTCCAGCGCCGAACGTAGTCGCGTAATCGATTCCAGCGCTTCGAGATGTGACGTGAGCAGTTCCTGCTCCCGCTGAGAGCGGGAATTGCCAAGCGCAAGGGTCAGGGCGGCTCGTTCGATCATGGGTAGACCCCCCGGTCTCAATCACACACGCGACCAGCCGGCCCGTCGACTGTCGTGAGTTAATACCCACGATACGGCCTGTAAAACCACGAATCTGCGATCGCCGCTAAATCGTGACCCGTTGACGCCCGTGTGAATAATCAAGTGGCCGTATTGATCTCCTGAGCAATTGCCGTGGGTCCGCTCCGTGAGCAATCCCGCCGCCAAGCCGGCTAGGAAATGGGCGGCGGCGCTGTGGCAAATCTCGGGAACAGCGTCAGCGCGGTGCTGCGGTCGATCGCCGCGCGGCTGTCCGCGTCGAGTCCCGGATAGTTCCCCAACCCGGCGGTGATCAACTGCGCGACTTCCAGCGGAGCGAACGGCCAGTCGGACCCGAAGGTGATGTGGCCCGGCTTGGCGAAGGCGAGCAGCGATGGCAGCGCCGCGGGCGTCGAGGACAGCGCGGTGTCGAAGTAGAAGCCGGAGAGTTCGTCGAGCGATTCGGCGGGGTTGCGGCCCGTGTCGGCCGTGATCCCCATCGCCATCCGGTAGGCGGCATACGGCACGAAACCGCCGGCATGGCTGAGGACGAACTTGATGTTCGGATAGCGCTGCCGAACCCCGTTGCGCACCAACAGGTATGCCGATCGCGTGGTGTCGAGCAGGAAGTCGGTGGCCCAGGGCGTGATGCCCGGCGGGGTAGGCCCGGGCAGTTCGGCCGGATGAATGAACACCGCCGCCGAGCGTGCGTCGAGCGCGGCGAACAGGGGGTCTTGACCCTCCTCGCCGATGTAGACGCCGGCGTGGTTGGCCAGTAACACCACCCCGTCGGCGTCCAGGTCGTCGAGCGCGCGTACCGCCTCCGTGACGGACTCGTCGAGGTGTGGCATCGGCATGGTGGCGAAGAAGCCGAACCTGTCGGGATGGTCCTTGACGACCTGCGCGCCGTAGTCGTTGAGATCGCGCGCGAGCGCTGCGGCGTCGGCCGGAGCGCGCAGAAACGTGGTCCCCGGCGCGGACACGGACAGCACGGCCGCGGCGATGCCCACCTCGGCCATGGTGTGCAGCGAGCCTTCCGGACTCCAGTCCGGCATCGCCCGTCCGCCCGCGTCGCTGATGCCCTCCGCCCGCAACGCCTTTCGGTAGTCGGGCGGAATCATGTGGTGATGGGTGTCGATTCGGGGCATCAGGCGCTCCTATTCCCTGGCCCGGTCAGGACATCCGCCTCCCGGCGCAGCAAGGACTGGCCGGCCGTCTTGAACTGAGCCAGCTTGTCGATGATCTTCTCGCCGGCACGGGTGTGGCCCCAGATGCTGATGCCCTGATGCGTCGTTGGCTCCCAGGTCGTTTCGTCGACCACGATCGGGTTCCAGCCGACTTCCCACTCGAATCCGGAGGGCGTCATCGCATAGTAGGACAGTTCGCGGTCGTTGGTGTGCTGCCCGACCCCGAGCGCCATGCGGAAACCGAGCTCATTGACCCGCTGATACGACGCGACCATGTCGTCGAGATCGGCCACCTGAATGTTGAGGTGCTGCACCCGCGTGCGGATCGGGTTGATGGGCAGGCGGTTCACGGCCGCGATCGCCACCGAGTGGTGTCGTTGGTTCACGCGCAGAAATCGAATCTTGAACTTCAGTCCGCTGATGGTTTCGTCGATGTAATCGGTGAGCCGGGCGTCGAAGACCGTGCCGAAGTAGCCGCGCACCTGATCGGGCTTCTTCGATGTGATGGCGACATGACCGATCCCGTGCTCGCCGGTGACAAAGCCGCCCCGGACCGCCATGTCCAGCGGGTTCGCGGCGGTGTGCGCGCGCGTGAAGATCTCCTGCGTCAGCCCGTTGGGTCCCGGGAAGCGCGCCATCCGTTCCACTCCGCGCAACGCTGCTTCCTCGGCGCTGCCGTGCGTGACGGGCACGCCATGACCACGCACCCGGCGCACGACTTCGTCGAAGGCCTCGTGGTCATCGAGTTGCCAGCCGAGGGCCACCACGTCCTCGGCCGGACCGCGTTGCAGCAAGAAGCGGCATTCGTTGTCGTCGAGGCGGAACCGCAGGACATCGGAAAGAGTGTCGTCGACGTGCATCCCGACCGCGTCGCGCCCGAAGCGCCGCCAGTCGGCGAACCTCTCGGTCTCGACGACGATGTAGCCCAAGTGCACCGCCCCGAACACCGATTGCGTCAGTGTGGCGATCATGATGCGAAACCCGCTTTGCCGGAGAGGAATTCGACAACCAGGCGGTTGAACAGCTCGGCACGCTCCCACTGCATCCAGTGGCCGGTGCGCGAGGTCATCACCAGCTCGGCGTTGGGCATCCGGTTGAGCAGCATCGGTCCGCCGGAGGGCCGGTTGACCTTGTCGTCCCGCCCCCAGAGCACCAGCGTCGGCGTCGCCAGGCGGCGCAGGCGCTTGTCGCGGGTGAGGTCCATGCGCCACAGCGTGCGCAGCCCGGACGGCCGGCGCAGCGGCGGGTTGGCCACCACCTCCGGATCGATCGACGCCGCATACCGCAACCCGATCAGGTCGTCGGGAACGGAAGCGCCGTCGTAGACGAGATAGGTGCGGATGAAGCTTTCCAGCTTGTCGCGGGTGGGGCCCTCACCGCCGTAGTAGGAGAACAGGCTCTTCAGCCCGGCGGTCGGTGCGCCGCGGGTGGTCCCGATGCCGCCGGGACCCATCAGCACCAGCCGGTCCACCCGGTCCGGGGTGTCCAGCGCCAACCGCAGCGCGGCGGCACCACCGTAGGAGTTGCCGACCAGATGCGCGGAGCGGATGCCGAGTTCGTCGAGCAGCCCGCGGATCGCGTCGGCCAGATAGCCGAAGGGATCGGACTGGTCAATCCCCTTGTCGGAGCGGCCGTATCCGGGCATGTCGGGCACGATGACCCGGAAGTGCCGCGCCAGCGTGTCGATGTTGCGCGAGTAGTTGGACACCCCCGACGCGCCGGGCCCGCCGCCGTGCAGCAGCAGCACCGGGGGCCCGCTGCCGGCCTCGGCGAAGAAGATTGGCTTGGTCGCGACCGTGATGGTGCGTTCGTCCAATGCGGTAGCGGTCATGCGAGGGCTCCGATCTTGGTGGGGGTGGTCGCGGTGGTGAGCGCGTAGCCGGTGGGGGGTTCGGGCAGCACCTGCCCGGGTTTGGCTGCGGCATAGATGAATCCGTCCGGACGCAGCACGACGGCCGCGGCGTCCCGTCGCTGCAGCCAGGCCACGAGGGCGCCGCCCATGTCGCGGATGGTGCCGGACCGTAAGGCGGATTCGGGCCCGCACAACCGAAGAGCCGGCACGCCGCGGTCCGTCCACTGCTGGCCGCCCGCCGGCGTCTCACCGGTGTGCAGCACCGTCCACCGGTGGCCCAGGGCGTCGTCTAGGCGGACGGTCGCGCCGTGGGTGTCGAGCACCCACGGCTGCGGGATCTGGCTGCCGACGGCGGGGTGTCCGCCGGCCAGGAAGCCGTCGGCGTAGCGCGCCTCCGGGATCCACATGTATTTCTGCAGGTATGCCATCAGCGCGGGCAGCCGGGTGAGGGAGCGGCCGGCGCGATTACGCAGCGCGGCAACGACTTTGTTGCGTTCGGTGATGATGCGGCCGACGAAGACCGCGCGCCGGGTCACCTCGGTGACGTGCGGCTTGCGTTCGGCCTGATAAGAGTCCAGCAGCGAGTCGGGCGCCTGCCCGCGCAGCACGGCGGCGAGCTTCCAGCACAGGTTGGCCGCGTCCCGCACGCCCGCCGACATGCCCTGGCCGATCCACGGCGGCATGGCGTGGGCGGCGTCGCCGGCGAGGAAGACGCGCCCGACGCGCCAGCGCTCGGCGACGCGGACGTGGTGGCAGTAGACGACGGCGCGCAGGATCTTGGCGTCCTCCTCGGTGATGCCCTGCGCGTTGAGCACCTTCCAGACCGCTTCGTCGGAGGTCAGTCGCTGGTCGTCTTCGCAGTCGCGGGCCGGATACTCCCAGCGGTGGTGGCCGAGCGGGGTGGGGCAGTCGACGGTGGGCCGGGCGGGGTTGCAGTGGAAGCGCAGCCGGTCGTGCGCGTCCCATTGCCGTATGACCTTGGTGTCGATGACGACCCAGCGTTCGGCGTAGGTGCGTCCGGAGTAGCCGACACCCAGCTGGCCGCGGGTCGGCGAGGAGCCGCCGTCGGCGGCGATCACGTACGACGCGCGGACCCGCTTGAACGTGTCGGTGCGCAGGTCCGCCAGCATCAGCTCGACCTCGTCACCCTTGTTCACGGCCCGCAGGCATTCGTGCTCGACCAGCACCTCGACGTTGTCGAACCGGACCACGCCCTCGCGCAGCACCCGGTCCACCGCGGGCTGGTACAGGAACTGCTGCGGCGGATGCCCGCTGCCGCGCGGGGTGATCTTCAGGTGGATGAACGGCCGGCCGTCGGCGCCGACGAACGCGAGCGGCCGGTCCGGCAGCATGTCCTGCTGCAGTCGGTCGGCCAAGCCGACCGACTGCCAGATGCGCATGACCTCCTCGTCGGTCGAAATCGCCCGCGCCCGTCCGTAGATGTCCGGATCACGCTCGATGACAAGCACTTTCAGCCCGAGCTGACCCAGAAGGTTGGCCGCGGTGGCGCCGGTGGGTCCGTAGCCGACGATCGCTACGTCATACTTCGCGCCGTAGTTTGCTGGCTCCATCACTGCCGCCTTCCAGGGGTTGTACTGTAGTGATCGCTACGGTAATGTAGTGATCGTTACGGAGTCAAGACCTGACCGGAGGTGAAATGCCGAAGGAGACGCGCAAACCCCGTCGCAGCCGGGCGGACGGCGAGTTGTCGCGCACCCGGATCCTCGATGCGGCCACCGCGATCGCGGCCGAACGCGGCTACGAGGGCACCAGCATCGCGCTGGTGAGCGCCAACTGCGGGTTGCCCGCCAGCTCGATCTACTGGCACTTCAAGGACAAGGACGACCTGATCGCCGCGATCATCGAGCGCAGCTTCGGCGCCTGGCTGGCGGCGTGGCACCTACCCGAGCCGCCGGCGCACCTGTCGGACGAGGCTGTCCGGCAGTACTTCGATGAGGTGGCGAGCCGCACCGCCAAGACGTTTTTGGATTCGCCCGACTTCCTGCGGCTGGGCATGATGCTGAGTCTGGAACGCCGGCCCGTCGAACCCCGCGCCCGCACGATGTTCCTCCAGGTTCGCGCGCGGGCGTTCGAACAGCTGATAGAAAGCCTTCGGCAGGTCGTGCCCGGCCTGACCGAGTCGCAGACGCATCAGCTGGCGTCGTATTTGATGGCCGGCGCCGACGGCCTGTTCATCGCGAAGGAGATCGGCGGCGACGCGGTCGACCTGCTCGGCTTGTTCGAGAGACACGGACAGGCGACCTACGCCCTGGCCCGCCGGATGACCGACGAGAAGGAATAACGATGAGACTCACCGCGATCGACGTCGGCGAGGCCGCCGACCTGCTGCACGCCGCCCAGATCGGCCGGGCGCCCATCGACCCGCTCACGGAGCGGTATCCGGGCTTGAGCGTCGCCGACGCCTACGCCATCCAGCAGCACAACCTGGCCCGCAGGCTGCGCGAGGGGCGCACCCTGGTCGGCCACAAGATCGGGCTGACGTCGGCGCCGATGCAGCAGCTGCTCGGGGTCGACGAGCCCGACTTCGGCTACCTGCTCGACGACATGGTGCTGCCCCGGCACGCGGAGGCGCCGGCCGCGCGGTTCTGCGCGCCGCGCGTCGAACCCGAGGTCGCCTTCCTGCTGCGGCGGCCGTTGCGCGGACCGGGCGTCACGGCCGACGACGTGCGCGCCGCGACCGAGGCGGTCGCGGTGGCGCTGGAGATCGTCGACAGCCGGATCGCCGACTGGCGACTGACCCTGCCCGACACCGTCGCCGACAACGCCAGCTCCGGTGCCGTCGTGCTGGGGGACTGGGTGCCCTTTGACGACGGAATCGACCTGCCGGGCGCGCGGGCGTCGTTGTCGCTCAACGGTATCGAGATCGACACCGGCCTGGGCTCGGCGGTGCTCGGCGACCCCGCCGTGGCCGTCGCGTGGTTGGCCAACGCGGTGGCCCCGTTCGGCACCGAGTTGCTGCCCGGCCAGGTGGTCATGTCCGGATCGTTCACCACGGCCGCCTTCGTCCATGCCGGCGATCACGCCGCCGCGACCATCGACGGCCTCGGGGCCGTCGCGCTGACCTTCGGGTAGGGCAGGCACATGACCACACAATGGCCGGTGGCGATCGTCGGGACGGACGACGTGGCCACCGACCTGAAGGCGAAGATCACGCAGGCCGCCGGCCCGCTGACCGTGGCCGGGCCCGACGACGACCCCAGGCTCGTCCTCGATCTCACGCCCACCGCAACCGGGCCCTACTGCGTGCCCGCGGTCAACATGGCCGACCATCTCGGCACGCGCCTGAGCCTGGCCACGTCCGCGGCGCAGGCGGCGGTGCCGGTCGTCGCCGCGGTGGGGCGCAGCGGCATCGTGTCGTACGCCGAAGCGGTCACGTCGATCTCGGCGGTGTCCGCCGGTCCGGACGCGCGCGCCAGCATCGACGAGTCCAACCAGGCCACGGTCGCCGCACTGGAAGCGGTGGGCGGCGCCCAGCGCGCCAAGGCGGTGCTGCTGCTCAACCCCGCCGACCCGCCAATACTGATGCGCACCACCGTCTTCTGCCTCGTCGACGGTCCCGTCGATCGACGGATGGCCGAGGCGGATGTGCTCGCCATGGTCGACCGGGTCAGCGCCTACGTGCCCGGCTACCGAGTCAAGCACGCGGTGCAGTTCGAGACGTTCGACGCGGACAACTGCCTCTACATTCCCGAGACCGGCAAGTTCGTCGGTACCAAGGTCACCGTCCTGCTCGAGATCGCCGCCGGCGGCGTCGGCACGATAACGTCGGCGGCGCTGGCCGCCGCGGAGCGGATCATCGGCGCTTATGTCGGCGAAACCATCGGAGCCCGAACATGATTCCCGACCTGTACATCAGCGACGTCACCCTGCGCGACGGCATGCACGCCGTGCGCCACCAATACAGCGTCGCTCAGGCCACCGCCATCGCCCGGGCGCTGGACGAGGCGGGCGTGCACTCCGTCGAAGTCGCCCACGGCGACGGGCTCGGCGGGTCCAGCTGCATCTACGGCTTCGGCGCACACACCGACCTGGAATGGATCGAGGCCGTCGCCGGCGTCGTCAACCGCGCCAGGGTCGCCACCCTGCTCCTGCCCGGCATCGGCAGCGTCGCCAACCTGAGGGACGCGCACCGCGCGGGCGCCTCCGTGGTCCGCGTGGGCACGCACTGCACGGAGGCCGACGTCGCCGCCCGATACCTCTGTGCGGCCCGCGAGCTGGGCATGGACGCGGTGGGCTTTCTGATGCTGAGCCACATGACGACCCCGATGACGTTGGCCGAGCAGGCCCGCCTGCTGGAAGGGTATGGCGCGACGTGCGTCTACGTCGTCGACTCGGGTGGTGCCATGACCATGCGTGACGTCGCCGAGCGCGTCGATGCGCTGCGCCAAATCCTGCTTCCCGCAACGGAGATCGGCATCCACGCGCATCACAACCTGTCGCTGGGGGTCGCCAACTCCATCGTCGCCGTCGAGCACGGCGCCGTCCGCGTCGATGCCTCGCTGGCGGGCATGGGCGCCGGGGCGGGCAACGCTCCGTTGGAGGTGTTCGTCGCCGCCGCCGATCGGCTCGGCTGGAATCACGGCTGCGATCTGCACGCGCTGCAAGACGCCGCCGACGACGTCGTGCGCCCGATGCAGGAGCGGCCGATCCGGGTCGACCGGGAAACGTTGACGCTGGGCTATGCCGGCGTCTACTCCAGCTTCCTGCGCCATTCCGAGGCGGCCGCGGCGCGCTATGGCGTCGACGCCCGCACGCTGCTGGAAGAGGCCGGGCGCCGCGGCGTGGTCGGCGGGCAGGAGGATGTGCTGATCGACATCGCGTTGGAGCTCACGAAGGAGGGCGAGCGGGGCCTTACTTGAGTTCCGCCGACGACAGGCCCAGCAGGCGGCGCGCGACCACCAGTTGCTGGATCTGCTGCGTGCCCTCGAAGATGTCCAGGATCTTGGAGTCGCGGCCCCACTTCTCCAGCAGCGACTGCTCGGAATAGCCGGTGGTGCCGGCCAATTCGACCGACTTCAGCGTGACGTCGCTGGCCATCCGACCGGCCTTGGCCTTGCTGATTGAGGCCTCTTTGGAGTTGGGGATGTTGTTGTCGGCCTGCCATGCCGCCCGCAGCGTCAGCAGGTAGCTGGCCTCCCAGTCGGCTTCCATCCGCAGGAATTCCGCGGCGGCGGCGCTCTGGGCGTGCGACGGCCGGTCGTAGTCGATCTCCACGCCGGCATCGTTGAGGATCTTGCGAATCTCCTCGAGCGCGGCCCGGCCGATCCCGACGGCCATCGCGGCGACGATCGGCCGGGTGTTGTCGAAGGTCTCCATGACCCCGGAAAAGCCCTTGCCCACTTCGATTTCCGGGTTGCCCAGGAGGTTGTCCTTCGGGATGCGGGCATTGTCGAATCGGATGACCGCCGTGTCGGACGCCTTGATGCCGAGCTTGTGCTCGAGCCGTTCGACCGTCACCCCGGGGTGTTCGCGCGGCACGACGAACGACTTGATCGCCGCGCGCCCCTGCGACTTGTCCAGCGTGGCCCACACCACGATGTGGGTGGCGCGCGAACCGGCGGTGACGAAGATCTTCTCGCCGTTGATCACGTACTCGTCGCCGTCGAGGGTCGCGGTCGTCGTCACCGCGGCCGAGTCCGACCCGAATCCGGGCTCGGTGATGGCCATCGCCGCCCAGACCTTGCCCAGGCGTTCCAGCTGCTCGTCGGTGGCGACCGCGGAAATTGCGGCGTTGCCCAGGCCCTGGTACGGCAGCGACAGCATCATCGCCACGTCACCCCAGCTGGCCTCGAGGGCCTGCACCACCGCGGCCATGTTGGCGCCGTTGTGGTTTTCGTCCCTGGCCTCGTCGTCGTCGCGCAGCGAGTCGGCACCGGCCAATCCCTGCGACGCGGAGGCGCCCTCGAACAGGCTGATCAGGGTGTCGAGTTCGACGGGGCGGGTGTGTTCCTTCAGGTCGTACTTGCGGCCGATCGGCCGCATGAATTCCGCGGCGCCCTGGTGGGTCTTGACGATCACCGTTTGCAGCTTGCGCGGTAGCTCGAGATTGATTGCCATGATTGATCTTTCGTTAGGTCGGGTCCGGGTCAGATGAGGACCTAGATGAGGACGACGCCCTCGGCGACGCCGATGGCCCGCAGGTCGCGGTACCAGCGCTCGACCGGGTGTTCCTTCGTGTAGCCGTGGCCGCCGAGCAACTGCACGCCGTCCAGGCCGATCTGCATGCCCTTGTCGGCGCCGAGGCGCTTGGCCAGCGCCGCCTCCCGCGCGAACGGCAGGCCCTGCTCGGCCCGCGCGGCGCCACGCCAGGTGATCAGCCGCAGCCCGTCGAGCTCGATCGCGATGTTGGCGCACATGAACGCGACCGCCTGACGATGGGCGATCGGCTCGCCGAATGCCTGCCGCTCCTTGACGTAGGGAACGACGTAGTCCAGTACCGCGTGCGACGTGCCGACCGCCAGTGCGGCCCAGCCCAGCCGGGACAGCGCGATGGCCTCCGAGTAGTCGGCATCGCTCGCCGCGTCCTCGCCGAGCCGGGCATTCAGCGGCACCGAAACACCGTTCAGCTCAACCTGACCCAACGCCGCGGCGCGCACGCCCATGCTTGGGTCGGCCTTGACGGTCAGGCCCTTGGTCGACGACTCGACGATGAACAGTGCCGGCCTGCTGTTCAGCTGCGCGGCGACGATGAACAGCTCGGCGTCGGCCGCCGCCGGCACCAACGACTTGACACCGTCGAGCCGGTATCCGGATGGCGTCCGCACCGCGGTGGTCTTCAGCCTGGTGGGGTCGAACAACGGATGCGGCTCGGCGATGGCCACGCAGGCCTGCGGGACATTGTCGCCCGCGAACTCAGCGAGGTAGGTGGCCTGCTGATCGGCGCTGCCCCAGTGGGTCAGCGCGGACGCGACGCCGCCGGGAGCCAGGATCGGCAGCGCCAGACCCATGTCGCCGTACGCCAGCGCCTCGGCCACCAGCACGTTGGTCACGGTGGAGCGGTGCGCGGCGATGCCGTCGAAATCCTCGGGAATGTTGATCGCGGTGATGCCCAGCTCGGCCGCCTTGCCGATCAGGTCGGCCGGGTAGGTCGCGGCCTCGTCGGCGTCGTGCGCCGCCGGGCGCAGCAGCTCCGCGGCGAATTCGTTGACGGTCTCGACGATCATCTTCTGGTCTTCGTCGGGCGTCAGGTCGAAGTAGTTCTTGGCGCTGGACTTCAGCCTCGTCGGCGCGCCGCGCAGGTTCTGCACCCGCTTGAACTGACGGCTGGTCGCGCCCATGGTGGAGAACATCTTGTCCACGCCGTAGCGCAGCGTCCGGTTGAACGGATCGCGTAGGCGGTATTTGTCCAGGAAGTCCTGGCCGGCGATCGGCGCGAGCACCGACAGTGCGATGTCGATCCCGGTGCGCTTGTGCGGCTGCAGCCCGACGCCGGACGCGGGGGCGCGGCGCTTGGAGCGGGAGTTGGAACTGGGCAGAGTTTCGGTCATGTCAGCAGCCTCTGTCGTTGGGGCGATGCGAATAACCGTATCTTACTCCGGAGTAAGATAGCTAGCGCCGTGTTAGTTAATTCACACCGACGCGGCGTCCAGGCTGGTCAGCACCGGTTCCTGCAGCAGGCCGTTGGTCGCGACCGCGCTGCCGCCGTGCGGGCCGACGGCTCCGTTCAAATCGGTGAACTGGCCGCCGGCCTCGCGCACCACGATGTCCAGCGCCGCCAGATCCCACAGCGACACCTCGGGTTCGGCGGCGATGTCGACGGCACCCTCGGCCACCAGGCAGTACGACAGGAAGTCGCCGTAGGCGCGCACCCGCCACACGGCGTCGGTCAGTGCGACGAAACGCTCGCGCAGGCCGCGCTGCGCCCACCCCGACAGGCTGGAAAATGACAGGCTCGCCGAACCCAGTTCCGGCACCGAGGAAACGGTGAGCCGACGCGGCGGCGCACCGTTGGCCGCGGCGAACGCGCCCTGGCCGCGCGCCGCCCACCACCGGCGCTGCAGGGCCGGCGCGCTGACGACGCCGACGACGGGCACGCCGTCGTCGAGCAGCGCGATCAGGCTGGCCCAGACCGGCACCCCGCGCACGAAGTTCTTGGTGCCGTCGATCGGGTCGATCACCCACTGACGCCCCGTGAAAGCCGTTGTGCCACCGAACTCCTCGCCGAGGACGCTGTCGTCGGTCCGGTCGCGCGCGAGCGCTTCACGCAGGTCGGATTCGACCGCCCGGTCGGCGTCGGTCACCGGCGTCAGGTCCGGTTTGGTGTCGACGCGCAGGTCGAGGGCGCCGAACCGGGCCGTGGTCAGCCGGTCTGCGCGGTCGGCCAGCGATAGCGCCAGCGTCAGATCGTCGTCGGTTCGGCTCATGCCAGCAGTCCTACCATGGCGGGGTGTGGGAATTCGTTGTTCTACTCCTGTTGCTCTGTGCCCTGGCGGTGCTGCTGGGCCCGCGATTCATCCGGCGCGGTCCGCGCGGTGAGGTGCTGTCCGGCACGCTGCTGGTCACGGGCGTGAGCCCGCGCCCCGACGCGACGGGCGTGCAGTACGTCACCATCGCCGGTGTCATCAACGGGCCCAACGTCAACGAGCACGCGGTGTATCAGCGGATGGCTGTGGATGTCGACCGATGGCCGTCCATGGGCCAATTGATGTCGGTGGTGTATTCGCCCAAGAATCCCGACAATTGGTGGTTCGCGCCGGGCGAATCGCCTGGGCGGCGCGACGACTCTGGCCGGTGGTATTAGCGGCCGTCGAAACTGTCGGCGACGCTCTTCAGCAACTCCGGATGCCGCAGGAACGGCGTGATGATGTCGACCGGCAGCGGGAAGACCACCGTCGAATTCTGATCCGCCCCCAGCTCCAACAGCGTTTGCAGGTATCGCAACTGCAGTGACGCCGGGCTCTTGGAAAGGGTTTCGGCGGCTTCCCGCAGCTCCTCTGAGGCCTGCAGTTCGCCGCGCGCATTGATGACTTTCGCGCGCCGCTCGCGTTCGGCCTCGGCCTCGCGGGCCATCGCCCGCTGCATCGACTCGGGGATTTCGACGTCCTTGATCTCCACTACCCGAACCTGCACGCCCCACGGCTCGGTCATCTTCTCGATGATCGTGCGCAGGTCGCTGTTGAGGTCCTCGCGGTGGGCCAGCAGGGTGTCCAGGTCCGCGCGGCCCAGTAGCGAACGCAACGTCGTCTGGGCGATCTGCGAGGTCGCCACCGCGTAGTTCTCCACCGCCAGAATCGCTTTCAGCGGATCCACTACCGTGAACATCACGACCGCGTTGACCCGCGCCGGCACGTTGTCACGGGTGATCAGCTCCTGCGGCGGGATGGTCAGTGTCACCAGTCGCTGGTCGACCCGAATCAGCTTGTCCACCAAGGGAATCAGGAACCGCAACCCGGGTTCGTAGAGCGGACGCACGTGGCCCATCCGGAACACCACCCCGCGCTCGTACTCGCGCAGCACGGTTGTGGAAAACAGCGCGAGCACGGTCAGCGCCGCGATCACCGCGACGGCGACGACGATCAGGGTTCCGGTGTCGATGTCTTGTCCTCCTTGCCTTCCCAGCTGCCCCAGCGGGTCGAGTACTGGTCGATCGCGGCGGCCACCTGGTCTTCCAGAGCGGTGCGGTGCGGCAGGTGTTCCGGCGCGTTGGACGGAGTGTTCCACAGATGCCGCGCCAGCGGCAGCCCCAGCAGCACGACCACCAGCACCGTCGACGTCAGGACCAGCACCTCACTGACGGAATGGCTGGTTATCAGCGTTGCCAGCGGCAGCACCACGCCCAGGGCGGCCACGCTGCAGGCGATCCCGCGATGGAACCGCCCGGCATCGGAGTGCGGCCACGGATCGATCTCGCGGCTGATCTCGCGGCCGTGATCCGATGCGGTGCAACCAGATTTGACCGGGCAGCTGTTGCACACCACCGGCAGCGCGCGATAGCGCATCACCCGGTGCTTGGGATCGAACGACGTCGGCCACAGCCAGTGGTCCTGGGGACAGACCCAGGCGTCGTGATCGGGCCGGTACACGAATTGGCCGGTGCGCCAACGCGCCGCGTGCGCCGAGGCCCGCCGCGCCATCCCGTCGAAGCCCCACCCGATGGCGACCAGCGCCAGCGAGTACGCCGAGATCAGCCAGACGGACGTAGCCGGCGCACCCATCCGTCAGTCCTGCACCGGGGCCTGCGCCCCGACCTCCGTGTAGAGCGGGTGTTCGGGCAGCTCGTCGACCGTGGTGCCGGAGCGGAAGTTGCGCAGCGCCGTCCAGGCGATCCAGACAAACGGCAACACGCCACCGCCGATCAGGATGACGTCACCCGGCAGCCGCAGCCATTCCAGCACCGCGTTGCCCGGCTTGGTGATGTAGCCCAGCGAGCGCGCCTCGAAGTAGCCGTCGTTGACCGAGTGATACAGCTGCATCACGCCCAGCGGCAGCAGGGTGGCGAAAACCATCCAGGCCAGGCCGATGTTCATGCACCAGAACGATATTCGGGCCAACTTCTCCGGCCACTTGTCTGCGGGAATCACATATCGGAAGGCGAACATCGCAAGGCCCACGGCGAGCATGCCGTAGACGCCCATCATCGCCGCGTGCCCGTGGTTGGCCGTCAGCGCCGTGCCGATCTGGTAGTAGGACACCACCGGCAGGTTGATCAGGAACCCGAAGATGCCCGCGCCCAGGAAGTTCCAGAAGCCCACCGCGACCAGGAACATCACCGCCCAGCGGTGCGGGAACGGGTTGGCGTCGCCGGACTGCTGGCGCGCACCCAGTTGCAGGAACGCCCACGCCTCCACCGTCAGGAAGGTCAGCGGAATGACCTCGGCCGCCGAGAAGAACGCGCCGAGCGCCATGTGCTCGACCGGGGTGCCGGAGAAGTACAGGTGATGCATGGTGCCGATGACGCCGCCGGCGGAATACAGGATGACGTCGAGGAAGATCACCCCGAGCGCGATGCGTTCGCGTACCACCCCCAGCAACACGAACATGTAGGCCACCATCACGGTGGTGAACAGCTCCAGGAAGTCCTCGACCCACAGGTGCACCACCCAGAACCGCCAGAAGTCGGCCACGGTGAAGTGCGTACTGCTGCCCGCCAGCAAACCCACGGCATAGAACATCGGGATCGCCAGCCCGGAGAAGAAGAACAGCCACGGCATGTTCATCTTCGACTCACCCTTGAGCCTGCTGCGCATGCCGCGCCAGATGATGGCGATCCAGATGAACAGGCCCGCGACCAGCAGGATCTGCCACAGCCGCGGCAGGTCAAGATATTCCCACTGCTGAGAGAACAATCCGCCCTCGGGAATCACGCCGTAGATGGAAAGCGCCTCGGAGATCAGCGATCCGAACACGACCACGGCCACGGCACCCAGCAGCACGTACGCCAGCAGCGCCTGACGTTTCGGTTCCCGACGGGCGATGAACGGTACCAGGAAGATGCCGCCGGCCAGGAACGCCGCCGCGGTCCAGAACAGCGCCAACTGCAAGTGCCAGGTGCGCGCCAGGTTGTAGGGCAGCACGCGGGCCAGGTCCAGGCCGAAGAACGTCGACAGATCCGCCCGGTAGTGCTCGGCCGCCGCGCCCAGCAGCGTCTGCGCCAAGAACAGCACCGACACCACGGCAAAGAACCAGATGCAGGCCCGCTGCGCCGCCGTCAGGCTCACCTCACCGGGCTGGCGGAACGATAGCGTCGAGGATTCGGCGCTGTGCCAGCCGACCTTCTGGCTCCACCGCCCATAGACCGCGAACATGACGCCGATGCCACCCAGCAACGCGATCAGCGACAGCGCCGACCACACGATCACCGCCGCCGTCGGGCCGTTGTCGACGCGCGACTCGGCGGGCCAGTTGTTGGTGTAGGTGTACTTGTGGCCGGGACGCTCGGCCGCCGCGGCCCATGCCGTCCAGGCGAAAAAAGCCGTCAGCTGGCGGATTTGCGTCTTGTCGGTGATCAGTTGCGGCAGCAGCCCGTATTTGGTCGAGTTTTCCCCGAAGTAGGCCGCGTACTGGCCCTGGATATGGTCGAGTGCCGCGGTCTGCCGATCGGTGAACGTCAGCGTCTTGCTCTGCGGGTCGTAACGGTTGGTCCGGAATTCCTTGACCACCCGCTCATGCGGATCGGCCACGCCCTGCGCGCGGAATTGATCGGTGACGTCATTGGTCGCCAGTCGCAGGTATTCGGCGGTGTAGTCGGGCCCGAGGTAGGCGCCGTGTCCCAGCACCGACCCGTACTGCATCAGCCCGCGGGCCTGAAATAGCTCCTGACCCTTGACGATGTCGTCCTTGGTGAACAACGTCTGGCCGGACTCGCTGACCACCTTGTCCGGCATCGGCATCGCCGCCGTATAGGTGCGGTACGCCAAAATGCCCATCACCAGGAAGCCGAAGATGAGCACCAGTGCGACACCTTGCAACCAGCCCTTGCCTATCAGGGGCTGCGCCGAGGGTTGAGCGGAACTGGGGGACGACGAAATCTGCGGAGCAGCCATTGAAGAGAACTCCTGTCTAGGCGATGGGCCGTATCGCCGGACTACACATGAACATCCAATTCCTGTTGTGCTGCGTCAGTCATCGTACGTAATTCCGATATCGGTTGGAAGAACCCCAATAGGGACCAAAGTCCCCGATCCGGTGACCATTGCCTCTGGGGCGGCAGGGTGCCCGCAAATAGCGTTCAGGTTAGGGAGTCAACTACCCGCCCGCTCAAGCAGAGGAGATCGCGATGAGCAGCATCCAGTCAGCTCCGGCCGTCGTCGTCGGCGTGGACGGATCACGGGCGGCGTTGCAAGCGGCGCTGTGGGCCGTCGACGAGGCGGTCAGCCGCGACATCCCGCTGCGGCTGGTCTATGTCATCGACCCGGTGCAGTCGTTCGGCGACGGCGCGAACGAGATGCGCAACACGATCGCCCGCGCGGCACTGTTCGACGCCTATCGGGCCGTCGAAAGGGTTCAAGCCGCGGGGCAGCCGGTCAAGATCGAGACCGAGGTGTTGTGGGGCAGGCCGCTGACCAAGCTGATGCAGGAGTCGCGGACCGCGGCGATGGTCTGCGTCGGATCGATCGGCCTCAACCATGCCTGTCGCGGCGAAGGCACCGTCGCGGCGGCCCTGGCCGCCTCGGCGCTGTGCCCGGTCGCCGTGATCCACCGGGCGCCGGGCTCGTCGGCCAGCCCCCGGGTCAGCGGGATCGTCGCGGAAGTGGACAATGGTGTGGTGCTGCGTCACGCGTTCGAGGAGGCGAGGCTGCGGGAAGTCCCGCTGCGTGCGATCCGTGCGCACATCCCCGAGGCACCGGATGACACAAGCGACGGAACTCATTCGGCGCAAGGGCAATTGAGTCGCCGCCTGGCCCGCTGGACCCGGCTGTACCCGGACGTGTGGGTCGAGCCGACCGTCGTTGCCGGCAGTGCCTCCCACTACCTGGCGCGCAAGGCCGACCCCGGCTGGGTGTTCGTCACCGACGCGCACACCGCCCACGACCTGTACGGGGCCTACACGGCGGGTTGTTCGGTGCTGACCGTGCGGTGCGGGAACTTGTAGGAGGAGGAGCGGGCGCCTTGGTAAAGGTCTTCTTGGTCGACGATCACGAGGTGGTGCGGCGCGGGCTGATCGACCTGCTGGGCGCCGACCCGGAACTCGACGTCGTCGGTGAAGCGGGCTCGGTGGCCGAGGCGCTGGCCCGGATCCCCGCGGCGAACCCCGACGTGGCCGTGCTCGACGTCCGGCTGCCCGACGGCAATGGTATCGAGTTGTGCCGAGACCTGTTGTCCCGTATGCCCGATCTGCGCTGCCTGATCCTGACGTCCTATACGTCCGACGAGGCGATGCTGGATGCGATCCTGGCCGGCGCCAGCGGATACGTGGTCAAGGACATCAAGGGCATGGAACTCGCGCGCGCAGTCAAGGACGTGGGCGCGGGGCGGTCTCTGCTGGACAATCGCGCTGCCGCCGCGCTCATGGCCAAACTGCGCGGCGCGACCGAAAAGCACGACCCGCTGTCTGGCCTGACCGACCAGGAACGGACGCTGCTCGGGTTGCTGAGCGAGGGCCTGACCAACAAGCAGATCGCCGACCGGATGTTCCTCGCCGAAAAGACGGTCAAAAACTACGTGTCCCGGCTGCTGGCGAAGCTGGGCATGGAGCGCCGCACCCAAGCCGCAGTGTTCGCAACGGAATTGAAGCGCTCGCGGACCGCCGACGGATGACCCACCGAACATGACCGACGAGGGCGTCAGCGGACTGCGGCCGCTGCGAGACACGTTGTCGGGGTTGCGGCTTCGCGAGCTGCTGGCCGAGGTGCAGGACCGCGTCGGGCAGATCGTCGAGGGCCGGGACCGTCTCGACGGCCTGCTGGAAGCGATGCTCGTGGTCACCTCGGGGCTCGAACTCGACGTCACGCTGCGCACGATCGTGCATTCGGCGACCAACCTGGTCGACGCCCGCTACGGGGCACTGGAGGTCCACGGCCGGGACAACCGGGTGCTGAACTTCGTGCACGAGGGCATCGACGAGGACACCGTGCGGCGCATCGGCCACCTGCCTGAAGGCAAGGGCATCATCGGCCTGCTCATCGACGACCCCAAACCCCTGCGCCTGGACGATCTTTCGCGGCACCCCGCGTCCGTCGGCTTCCCGGCGAACCACCCGCCGATGCGGACCTTCCTGGGCGTGCCGGTCCGCGTGCGCGACAAGTCCCTCGGCACCCTGTACCTCACCGACAAGACCACCGGACAGCCGTTCAGCGACGACGACGAGGTGCTGGTGCAGGCGCTGGCCGCCGCGGCGGGTATCGCGATCGCCAATGCCCGGCTCTACCAGCAGGCCAAGGCGCGGCAGTCGTGGATCGAGGCCACTCGGGACATCGCCACCGAGCTGCTGTCCGGCACCGAACCCACGACGGTGTTCCGCATGGTCGCCGAGGACGCGACGAAGCTGACCGGGGCGGACGCGGCGCTGGTGGCAATACCGGTCGACGAGACAGTGCCGGCGGCCGACGTGCAGGAGCTGCTGGTGATCGAAACCGCCGGCAAGATCGAGGGTTTCGAGGTTGGAAAGACCATTCCGGTCGCGGGAACGGCCCTGGGTGACGTCTTCGTCAACGGCGCTCCGCGCGCGGTGGACCAGCTGAACCTGGACGGGGCGGACGACATCGGCGCGGCGCTGCTGCTGCCACTGCGGGCCACCGACACCGTCGCCGGCGTGGTCGTCGTGCTGCTCCGCGGCGGGTCGGGCTCATTCGACGACAAGCAACTCGAGATGATGGCCGCGTTCGCCGACCAGGCCGCGTTGGCGTGGCAACTGGCGACATCGCAGCGCCGGATGCGCGAAGTCGACGTCCTCGCCGATCGCGACCGGATCGCGCGCGACCTGCACGACCACGTCATCCAGCGGCTCTTCGCCGTCGGCCTGTCCTTGCAGGGCACGGTGCCGCGGACCCGGGAACCCGAAGTGCAGCAACGGCTTTCCGAAGCCGTGGACGACCTGCAGGCGGTGATTCAGGAGATCCGGACCACCATCTTCGACCTGCACGGCGCATCGCAGGGCATCACCCGGTTGCGGCAACGCATCGACGAGGCGGTGGCGCAGTTCGCCGGTTCGGGGCTGCGCACCACGGTCCAGTACATTGGCCCGGTGTCGGTGGTCGACGGCGTGCTGGCCGACCACGCGGAGGCCGTCGTCCGCGAGGCGGTGAGCAACGCCGCGAGACACGCGCAGGCCACCACGTTGACGGTGCGGGTGAAGGTCGAAGACGACCTGTGCATCGAGGTGAGCGACAACGGCCGCGGGATGCCGGAAGAAATCACCGGCAGCGGCCTGACGAATCTGTACCGGCGCGCGGAGCAGGTGGGCGGCGAGCTGACCCTGGAAAGCGGTCCGGGGGCCACGGGGACGCTGCTGCGGTGGTCAGCCCCGCTGGTCCAGTAGGTTCTGCCACTCGACGACCCGGGCGAGGCGTCGCCGCGGCGTGGCCGGCAGCGGGTCGGCATTGATGGGCGCCCAGCCGACGCGGAGCAGCATCTGCGGGTAGCCGCTGTCACCGAAGACGTCGGCGCGCACCGCATCCCGGGTGTCGCGGAGCTCCAGTGGCTCGGTGATCGGGCAGCACGCCAAACCCATTGCGGTGGCGGTCAACAAGACGATGCTGGTCGCCTCGCCCGCCCGCAGCCGCGCGAGCCGGTCGTCCTGCCCGGTACCCAGCGCCAGGATCGCGGCACTGTCGTCGGCGGGGGAGATGCCCGCCGGCTGTGTCAGGCCAGGGCCGGCGAACATCCGCCCGGGGATCGGGGCGCTGGCGTCCGGTTCCGGTGTGCTGCGAGCCGGCACCCCGGCCACCGCCCCGTAGCGCCCGCTCCAGGCGGTGAGTTCGCGCATGTACTCGTCGTCGTGCGCGTGGTCCCAAACCGCTTGGCTGACAATGGCTCTCATTCTGTCGACGGCGTCGACCTGGCGCAGCATGACTCCACTGCGCGCCGCGCGGGCGGCCATCTGGGCGATGTCTCCGCCCGGCACCGGCCAGGAACTGTAGGCGCGCCGGTCGGTCCGCCGGCGCGGAATGGCGGCCGCGAGCGCGATGTCGGCCTGATCGGGGGTGTGCGGCTGGACCTCGATGGTCGCCAGGTGGCGTGGGTCGCCGGAATCGGGGAATCGGGACACCTTGGCGTGCCAGCCCATCGCCGCCAGCGCGACGACGCAATGATGCAGGGCGACCCCGCAACTGATGATCAGGTCACGCCCGTCGGGATCGGTGTTGGGCAACTGCATGTCCGGCTCGGAGAACAGATCCAGGCTCGCAGAGCCCACCCGCCACCGCCACGGTTGCGTGTTGTGGATCGAGGGCGCCCGGGTGGCCAGGGTGAGCACCGTCCGGAGGGTCTCAGCGTCGGGGAACTCGGCGGTCATGGCTGCCTCCCTGGTCCGACGGGCCTCAACTTTGGTGGTCATGCCATCCAGAATCGTCTCGCCGGGCCGGTGTCGGCAGAGCACGAAGCCCCCGGCGGCGAGGGACTTTCGGCCCTGCCCGCACCCCCGCCGACCAGCGAATACTGATACTCAGAGTTGCACTTATCCCTCACATCCCGGAGGTGCGGATCATGGACCACCTGACCACACTTGATGCCGGGTTCCTCAAAGCCGAAGACGCCGACCGGCGGGTCAGCCTCGCCATTGGCGGCTTCGCGGTCATCGAAGGACCGGCGCCCGAACAGGACGCGCTGGTGGCTGCGCTGGAAGAGCGGATGCGGTCATGTCCGCGGTTCGGCCAACGCCTGCGGCTGCGCCCGTTCGACCTCGGCGCCCCCGAATGGGTGGACGATCCCGACTTCGACATCGAGCGGCACGTGCGTCGCGTCGCGCTGCCGCATCCCGGCGACGACCGTCAGCTGCACCGGTTGATCGCCGACGTGATGGCGCGGCGCCTGGATCGCGATCGTCCGCTGTGGGAGCTCTGGGTGATCGAGGGCCTGTCCGACGATCGGTGGGCAATGCTGACCAAGGTGCACCATTGCATGGCCGACGGGATCGCCGCGGCGCACATACTGTCCGGGCTGTGCGATCCCGATACAGCCGGGGTCGGCGGCGACGGGGACGGCTACGCCCGCCACGTCGGCGCCGGCGCGCCGACGAAGGCGCCGTTGCGTCCGCTCGGCCTGCTGGGCCGGCTGTGGCGGGCGCCGTCCGTCGTGGCGGCGGGCGTGGTGCGCGCGGCGCTGGGGGCCGGGGAGATCGCCGCCGGATTGCTGAGCGCCGCCCCGTCGCCGCTGACCGGGCCGCTGAGCGACCTGCGCCGCTACGGCGCCGCGCGGGTCGCTCTGGCCGACATCGAGCAGGTTTGCCAGACCTTCGGCGTGACCATCAATGATGTTGCGCTGGCGGCGATTACCGAAAGCTACCGCAATCTCCTGGTCGCTCGCGGCGAGGAGCCACTGCCCGATTCGTTGCGCACGCTGGTGCCCGTGTCGGTGCGTGCCGCCGATGCGTTCGGCACGACCGACAACCGGGTCTCGTTGATGCTGCCCAGCCTGCCGGTGGACGTCGAAAACCCGGTGGAGCGGCTGCGGACCGTGCACGCCCGGCTGGGCCGCACGAAGGCGGGCGGGCAACGGCAGGCCGGAAACATCCTCGTGTCGCTGGCCAACCGGATTCCGTTCGCGTTCAGCGCGTGGACGACCGGCCTGTTGATGCGGCTTCCGCAGCGCGGAGTGGTGACCGTGGCGACCAATGTGCCGGGACCCCGCCGGCCGCTACGGATCATGGGCCGACGGGTGCTGGGCGTGTTTCCGGTCCCGCCGCTGGCGATGCACCTGCGCACCGGCGTCGCGATGCTCAGCTACGCCGACGAGCTCTTCTTCGGCATCCTCGCCGACTACGACGTGGTGGCCGACGCCGATCAGCTGGCCCGGGGCATCGAGGCCGCGGTGGCCCGTCTCGTGGCGATCAGCAAGCGGCGCAAGGTTCCTCGCACCCGCGGACCGCTGTCGCTGGTCGTGTGATGGCGATCGGGGATCTGGCCGACCGCGCCGCCGTCGAAGCGCTGCTGCGGCGTTTTTACGGCCGGGTGTTCGCCGACGAGACACTGGCCGAGCCGTTCGCGGACCTGCGGGCCAAGGGACTGGACGCGCACCTGTCCATCATGTGCGACTTCTGGGAGACGGTGCTGTTCGGGGCTGGGCTGTATCGTGGTAGCGCGCTGGTGCCACACCGCGCGGTCAATGACCGGACTCCGTTGTCCGGCAGCCACTTCGTGCGCTGGCTGACGATCTGGCGGGACACGGTTGACGAGATGTATCGCGGGCCCGCGGCCGAGCGCGCGAAGATCCAGGCGACCCGGATCGGGTGGGCGATGCACCGCCGGCTCACCGGCGTCGACGCGCGCGAGCTTGACGCCCTGCTCGCGGGCGGCGCCGTTCAGGACGAAGCGAAGCTCGCGTTGGGGTCCGGCTCCGGGCCGAACCTGAACTGACGGCCGGTGACCTCGGACGGCGTCACCCGCACGTAGTGGATCTTGGGTGTCGCGGTCCACGTCATCAACTGCGCGCGATCGGCTTCCGCGATTTCGGCCTCGGTGCGCAGCAGCTTGGCGCGGCCCCGCACGATCACGCTCCAGCCTTCGGCGACGTCGTGATCGTCGGCCTCGAAGACCACGGTGTGGTTCGCCACCGCGGAAAACAGCTTGGTGCCCTCGGCGGTGCGGAACAACACCGTCCGGTGTTGCACGACGTAGTTGACCGGGAAGATCTCCGGCTCACCGGCGAACGTGGTGACCAGCCGGCCCAACGCGACGCCCCCCAGTCGGCGCCAACTTTCGTCTTCGGACAGGACGGAAACTGGTTCGAGAGTCATGCGTGCAACCTTCCTGGAACTTCTACCGAATCTCAAACACGCTGGCCAACGGCCGCCGCGGTGTCGGGGCGGGCAGGCCTTCCATGAGTGATGCGACGCCCGCGCGGATCACGACCTGCGGTTCACCCCGCCCACCGATGAGGTCGCGCACGATATCGCGGCTCTCCCGCGATTCGATCAGGTGGGTCAACGGGCAGGTCGCCATGCCGGCCACGGTGCACTCCAGCAATAAAGTCGACAGCGCCTCGCCGCACCGCAACACGTCGGACCGGGTGTCCTCCGGCGTCGACAGCACAAGGATTTTCGAGTCGTCAGCCGCGACTTCCGGTCGGCGATCCTGCCCGCCGCGGACCGGGAAGTCCCGTCCCACGTCGACCCTGAGGCGCTCGACGGCGGATGCCAGCGCGCTCGGCGGCACGCCCTGCGCCAGGGCGAAAGGCGAAGTCCACCATTGCAGTTCGGCATGATACGAGGAATCGTCGCGGCGTAGCGCCGCAGTGAGCCGCGACGCCTCCGCCAAGCGTGGCCGCTGGTCGTCGGTGAGCACGTGCAGCATCACGTCCTCCCCGAAACCGTCGGCGATTGCGCTCCGCAGCACCGGCTCGAAGGGTTGCCAATAGGCGGGGCGGTCAAACGGCAGCCGGTCGGTCCGTCGTTGCAGGATCGCCTCGGCGCGGCTGCGCTGTGCGGGGGTGGCGTCGTCGATGGGGCTGAACTCGGCCGTTGCCACCTGATCGGGTTCGTCCGGGTCGGGGAACCGCGTGATGTGCGCCCGCCACCCCGCTGCCCTCATCGCGACACCGAAATGGTCCAGCACGGCGCCGCAACTCAGGATCGCCTGGCGGCCGGAATGGTCTGTGGCGGGTACGGTTCGGTCGCGATCGATGAACAGGTGAGCCGCGTCGCCGTCGACCACCCAACGCCAGGGCTGGCTGTTGTGCACCGACGGTGCGCGGCAGGCCAGCAGGACCGCGTTCCTGAGCACCTCGATGTCCACGTAATCGACGTTACGAAGACCCACCGTCGCTCAGTAGGGCCATAGGTCCTGTGGTTTCTCGGATTCGGGCCGGTTCAGGCCGGTTCACGCATAGTCGTCCCACCACGTGTGCAGGTCCTTGATGGTGGCCGGATCGCCGGAAACGTCACTGAGCATGAGCTTTTGGTCGTTGGTCCAGATCACATTCGGGTGGTTGTTGTAGGTTCCGCACGCGACCATGCCGGCCATGTCGTTGGGGGTGGGGTCGTAGTGCCAGCTGACCGGTGACTCGCCCTCGCCGGGGCAGTTCACCAGGCTGACGTTCGAAATGTCTTCCTTGAAGGCCTTTTTCAGCGTGTCCGGTGTTGGGAACAGGCCGTAGGTGGCCTTGCTCGGGCCGCCGGGCTGGCTGTTCTGCCCGCAGGTCACCATGGCCACCGCCGACGTCCAGATGCTGCCCGATTCGGGGGTCGCGGGCGTGCAGGTGCCCGCGACATAGCCGGGCGGCAGCAGGCTGAGCAACCGGGCCTGGACGTCGTTGGGGGCCGCGGCCGACGCCGGCGCCGTCTTCCCCGTGCGCGGCTGCGCCTGGTCGGCGGCGGGCGACGGCTTCATCACCAGCCACATGCCGACGGCGGCGACGACGAGGACGACGAGGGCCGCGGCGGCCGCGATCGGCCAGCGGCCACGTTGGCGCGCGGGGCTCGGGCTGGCCTCGACGGCAGGCGCCACGGTAGCCGGCGCGGTCACCGGGGCGGGCTTTTCCGCTGGCGCGGCGGGTGCCTCGGGGGTTTCCGTGGTCACCTGCGGCGCATTGTCGATCCGCCGCAGGATGGTGTGCGCGCGGTCGCGGTCCGGGCTGCTGAGCGCTTCGTGGGCCGCCGCCGCCAGCGCGCCGGCGCTGGCGTACCGCTCGTCGGCTGACTTGGCCATGCCGCGCTCGATCACCGCGTCGAAGGCCGATGGCACGTCGGCCCCTTCCAGGCTGGGTTGCGGGATCGGCTGCATCATGTGCGCGGCGATCAGCACGCCGGTGCTGTCGTCGCGGTAGGGCGGCGCCCCGGTCAGGCACTCGTAGAGCACGCAGGCCAGCGCGTAGATGTCGGCGCTGTGGGTCACCTCTTCGTTCGTAAACCGTTCGGGCGCCATGTATCTGTAGGTGCCGACCGCGGTGCCCATCTGGGTGAGCTTCTCGTCGCTGCGCGCGCTGGCGATGCCGAAGTCCACCAGGTAGGCGAAGTCGTCGCGGGTCACCAGGATGTTCGGCGGCTTGACGTCGCGATGCGTCACCCCGGCGGCATGAGCCGCATCGAGCGCCGAGGCGATCTGGTGGATGATGGCCACCGCGCGCGGCGGGGTGAGCGGCCCGTGGTCTTCGAGCAGGCTGGCCAGGTCGATGCCCTCGATGAGACGCATCTCCACGAACAGCTGACCGTCTATTTCGCCGTAGTCGTGGATGGGTACCACATGGGGTTCCAGCAGGCGGCCGGTGATGCGGGCTTCGCGTTCCATCCGGGTGCGGAACACCGGATCCTGGCTCACCGCCTCCGACATCAGTTTCAGTGCGACCGTGAACTTCTTGACGGTGTGCTCGGCCTCGTAGACCTCGCCCATGCCACCGCGGCCCAACAGCCGCTTCAGGTAGTAGGGCCCGAACGAGGTCTCGACCCGCGTGCCCTGCGGTGCGCTCATCGCTGACTCCTCAAATCAACTACCGGTTCAACAGCGCGAGTATCTGCGGCAACGCCTCGCGCGTCGCGGCGCGGCCGGCTTCGCGGGCCTGGTCGATCTGGTGGAACTCCAGTAGCCCGACGCCACGGCTGCCGGGCCGGATCACGACGTCGGCGACGGCCATCGTCGCGGTGGCCGCGACCCGGCTGCCCATCATCATCGTGCGCATCAGCGTTTCCGCGATGCTGGGAATCCGCGGGGGGCCGTCGACGTGGTTGTCGGGCAAGGGTTTTCCCTCACCACCGAAACCGATCGAGACCGCGACCAGCGGGCCCTCGTCGCACGCCAAAGCGGACACCGGAAGATTGTCGAGCACGCCTCCGTCGACGTGCAGCGTGCCGTCATAGACGTAGGGCGGGAAGATTCCGGGCAGCCGCAGCGAACAGCCCACCGCGTCCACGAGCGGGCCCCGGCGGTGCACCACCGCGCGTCGGGCCAGCAGATCGACGCTGACACAACGGAATTCCTTGGGCAACTCCTCCACCAGCCGGTCGCCGTACGCCTGGCGCAACAGCGCCGGGGTGCGTCGTCCGCGGACCAGCCCCTTGACCGGCACGGTGTAGTCGGCGACCGGGCTGTTGCGGATGAAGTACTCGTAGACGTAGGCGTCCACGCCCGCCGAGTTCAGGCCGGTGGCGGCCAGCGCCGCGATGATGGCGCCCATGCTGGTGCCGGCGAACCGGTCGACCAGCACGCCGGCCGCTTCCAGTTCCTCGAGCACCCCAAGGTGGGCGAACGCGCGCGCGCCGCCACCGCCCAGGACCAACCCGATCGAGCGGCCGGCGATGCGGGCCGCGAGCGGGCGCAAATCGTCGGTGCAGCACGCCGCGCTGACGGCGTGCACCGACCGCGGCGTCATCCGCTCCTCCCAGACGCGGCGCTGCTCCCGGGTGGCGGGCGGTCCGGCCAGCACCAGGTCCGCGCCCACCGCCCGCGCCGGCAGTTCGGCCGGTGCCGCCGGGTCCGCGGTGACGAGCACGAGGCGGTCGGCGACGCGCAGACAGAAGTCCCGCCACGCGGCGTCGTCCGCGTCCGGGTTGTAGGACGCGTGCAGCACTACCTTGTCCGCGGACGCCTCGGCGCGCTCCAGGCCGTCCCGGTCGACTCGGCCGGGGTTCACCGCGTGGACGAAGGTCGACAGCTGGGACAGCAGTTCGGTGGCCACCATCGCCACCGGCGCGGCGGCGTCGAGACCGACGACGGCGACCACCACCTCCGCCGACGTCGACCGCGACACGGCCGGGGGAGGCGTGTTGTGCAACCGCGTGGCCAGCTCCTCGACGAGGGCGCCGAGCACGCGGGCGTCGGCGATCCGGTCGAATTGGGCCTTGGTGAGCCGGATCAGCGTGGAGTCGCGCACGGCGCGGATCGAGGCCGAGCGCGGCGCACCGATGAGCAGCCCGAGCTCGCCGAGCACCTCGCCGCGGCCCAATTCCCGCACCACGACTTCGTTTTCGCGGCCTTTGAGCACCTGCACGCGGCCCGCGCGGATGACGTACAGGCAATTCGCCGGATCGCCCTCGCGGAAGAGGTATGAGCCCGCATCGAGTTCCACCTCTTCGGTGCTGTGCCGCAGGTCGGCCAGCGCGGCGTCGTCCAGTCCAGCGAACAGCGGCAGGTTGCGCAGGGGATCGCCCTCGCGGGCGGCCGCCGTGGCGGGCGCGAGGTGTGCGGCCGTCGACGTGGCATGTCGAGGTTCGAACTGCGGCAACGGTTCCGGCTCGAGCTCGGCGTCTTCGACGTGACCGGTGCGGCCCAGGAACACCGCGCCCAGGGCGACCGCGACGAAGCACACCGCGGCCATCATCCAGCCGTGCCGCAGCGCGTTCACACCCAGGCCTCGCGCCGGCGTCCCGATCAGGACCACCAGCAGCGCGACCCCGATGACGGCGCCTAGCTGGCGGCAGCTGCTGACCACCGCCGACGCGGTCGCGTAGCTGCCGCCCTTGGCGATGCGGGCCAGGGCGGCGCTGCCCAGCAGCGGCAGCGTTGCGCCGACGCCGAGGCCCTGCAGGAGCTGGCCGGGCAGCCAGGCGCCGAGGAAGTCCGGGTGTACCTCCACGCGCTTGAGGTACCACACCAGGCTGCCGGCCCAGATCAGCCCGCCGACGAAGATGATCAGCCGGTGGCCGCGCCGGTCGGCGACCTTGCCGAGCACCGCGGCGACGACGGCCGCCACGAGCGCAGCCGGCGCGACCGCCAGGCCCGTCTTCAGCAGGTTGTAGTGCCACACGTAGTTGAGGAAGAGCACGTGGGTGAGCAGGTAGCCGTAGAAACCCGCGCCCGCGATGATGGTCAGCACGTTGCCCGCGACGAAGGATCGGACGCGCAGGTAGGCGGGTTCGATCAGCGGCGCCGGGTGGGATCGCGAGCTGAGAACAAACCCGACCAGCGCGACCGCGGAGCCGACGAACGATCCGAGGGTCCCGACGCTGGTCCAGCCCCAGTCCGGGCCCTTGATCAGGCCCAGGGTCAGCAGCCCCAGGGCCACGGCGAGCAGCGTCGCCCCGCGCAGGTCGGGCACGCGGCGCTGTCCGGGCGCGCGGCTCTCCACCAACGCGCGCCGCGCCACGATCACCGCCACGATGCCCAACGGCAGGTTCACCAGGAACGCCCACCGCCAGTTCGACGCCTGCACGATCGCGCCGCCGATCGGCGGTCCCAGGCCCGACGCGATGGCCGCCGCCGCGCCCCACAGGCCGACGCCGTGGGCGCGGCGGGAGGGGTCGAAGCCCTCGACGACGAGCGCCAGCGACGCGGGAACCAGCAGCGCCGCCCCGATGCCCTGCAACACCCGGTAGGCGACCAATTGCTCGACACTGCCGGCGACCGCGCACAACACCGACGCCAGCGTGAAAACCAATACGCCCCAGACGAACATCCGTTTGCGTCCGAGCAGGTCGGCGAGCTTGCCCGCCGCGACCAGGAACGCCGCGAAGATGATGTTGTAGGCGTTGAGCACCCAGGACAGGCTGCTGATGGCGTACGTCGGGAACGACTGCTGGATGTTCGGAAATGCGACGTTGACGATCGTCGAGTCGAGGAAGGCCAGGAAGGCGCCGAACGCCGCCACCAACAGCACGGCCGTCGACGAGGGTTGGCGGCGCACGGTGAGCAGCGGTAACGACAGGCGTCTGGTGGTCTCCGTCGTCCCGCGGGCGGCGGAGGACTCGGCGGGTGCGGTGTGGGTCGGGCGCTTCGCCCGCGAGGTGCTCAGATCCATTGTGGGGCCTATCGATTGACGCCGAGCGGCTCAGAGCGAGCCGCGGATGGGATTCTGCGCGGTGAGGTCCTGGTCTCCTTCCGGGCCAGTGGAGTCGGTCGACGGCGTGCGGCCGATGGCGGGGAAAACCATCTCGGTCCCGCTGCGGCCCTTGAGTTCGACGTGTTCGGCGTCGCCCCACCGGAAGTGCTTTTCGGCCAGGCGGCGCACGCCGCTGGTCACCATCACCGAGGCGCGTCCCTGGCGGCCGGCCAGCCCGGCCAGGCGGAACGCCACATTGGTCGAGTCGCCGATCACCGCCTCGACCGATCTGGTCATCGCGGCCATCGCGACCATTCCCTGCACGACGCCCCAGCCCATCCGGATCGGCGAGCCGTCCGGGCTGCGCAACGGCAGTTGCGGCGCCAGCTCCTCGACGTGGCGGTTCGCGGCAAGCGCGAAATCGATTGCCCGGGCGGCGGCGTCCCTGAACCTGCTCGCCTCCCAGATCGCGAAGATCGCGTCGCCGGCGTAGTGGTTCAGGGTGCCTTCGTGGGCCTGCAACACCCCGCCCACCTCATGCCACAGCGTGTGCAGGCTCTGCGCGACCACGGTTTCCTCGGTGACCTGGGAGATCGTGGAGTAGTTGATGATGTCGCCGACGACCATGACCATCGCGGCCTGGCTGATGCGGGTGCGCGTGGGCCTGGGCGCGGCGGTCTGCTTGGCGGCCGCGAACAGCTGCGAGCGGAATTCCAGCGTCATGTCGCCGATCTGGATCTCGTCGCCGGGCCTGATCGGCCGGGGCACCGCGCGTTCCAGCCGCAGTCCATTGACCAATGTGCCGTTGGTGCTGGTGTCGATGACGAAGGCCTGATCGCTCTCGGCGTCCAACCTGATCTCCAGATGGGTGCGCGATATTTCGGGGTCGTGGATCACCAGCCGGCGCGAGCGGTTGATCCCCGCGCATTCGCGGCCCACGAATAGCTGGTCGACGATCGGCACCAGCCGCTCGGCGCCGCCGTCGTCCAGGACGAGGTAGCCCAACGCGTCGGTTTGTTGTCCGTCCGGAGCCTCGATGGAAGGAGTCATGATCGCCTCGCTGCTAGCCATGACCGCGAATTTGCGGATGCTTCCGGTGACAAAGTGACGGTTGAGACATTACATGCTGCGCATCGATGCGTACTCGATCTTGTTGAATTTGCTGATTCTCCAGTTGCGGCGATGTCCCCGGGCGACATTTGGTCATTGCACTGGACGAACAGGCATCACCGAATGGACGGGAATTCATGCCGTTTTCCGGCCAGTCGGCCACGACACCTTCCTGCAGTAACACGCACTGACGCTGACCGGACCGGAGGTCTGTCAGGTGGTTTTGGCATCAATTCGATTGAGGCGGCCAATAGTCGGGCGAACGTCTTCTCCTCGACGGTGGAGTATCGGCCAATTCTGTGGCTGACGAGATGTGTGCAGCAAAACAGCATTTACGCGAGGGTCGCTGTCTGACGGACAGCCGGCAGCGTTCGACGGCGGGTTGCGACGGCCCTTTCCCGGTTCATTGCGAAGATCGTATGTGCGTCGGTTCAGATTGGTGCGCAGCACGAGCGAATTTCGCTATGTCCCGGTCTTTTTGGGTTCGTAGGGTGTGTACCACCACCAGTCGGCGCGTTCGCCGAGAGGCCCGTTCCAGGGCGGAACATCGGGTGGGGGTGTGTTGGGTGGTCGGGCCAGGGAGCGGTTGTCCAGGGTGCGGCCGTCGCTGTCGGTGACGCTCAGATCCTCGGCGGTGCCGGAGATGGTGATGCCGCCGCGGTGGTGCAGGCGGTGGTGATACGGGCATAGCAGCACCAGGTTCGAGAGCTCGGTGGGGCCGCCGTCTTCCCAGTGCACCAGGTGGTGGGCGTGCAGGCCGCGGGTGGCCCCGCAGCCGGGTACTGCGCAGGTGCGGTGGCGGTGCTCGAGGGCGCGGCGCAGCCGGCGGCTGATTTGACGGGTCTCCCTCCCCGCCCCGATCGGCACCCCGTCGCGTTCAAACCACGCCTCGAAGGTGGCGTCGCAGGTCAGGTACTGCCGTTCGGCGTCGGAGAGCAGCGGGCCCAGGTGCAGGGCGGCGGCACGGGCGGCGACGTCGAGGTGCACCACCACCGTGGTGTGCGCGCTGTGTGGGCGCTGGGCGGCATCGGCGTCCCAGCCGGCGTCCACCAGCCGCAGAAACGCATCCACTGTGGACGGTATCGGGGGCCGCTGCTCGTCGGTGCTGTCGGTGCTGCTGTCGGCGTGGTCGCGTTTCCACTGCGCGACCAGCGCATCCCGATGCGAGGCCAGCGCGGCATCGAACGTCGCCGCCTCCACAGGGCCCAGCGTGATCCGGTAACAACTGCCCGTCTCCTTGGCGGTCTTGGTGAGCGAGGGCTCCGGGGCCGGGCGCGGTTCCGGGTCGGGGCGGGGCTCCAGCTTGACCGCGGTGCGCAACTGGTTGACCGTGGCCACCGCCGCCAGCTCCGCATAATGCTCATCGGAACCCGCACCCGCCCCGGTGGCGATCACCCCCACCTGATCCAGCGACAACCGGCCCGCCGCCATCGCCTCGGCACACAACGGGAACTCGTCGAGCCGGCCCGCGACCGTGGTGATCGTGGCCGCGGTCGCCGAGGACAACCCCAGCCGCCAGGCCACCAACGCCTTGACCGACCGCGCCCCGGTCATGCCACACAACCCGTTGCGCTCAATCTCAGCCACCCGCGCCACGATCTGGGCGTCGATCGCGTTGCGCTGACCCGCCAACTCCGCGAGCTCCTCGAACAACACCTCCAGACGATCCATGGGTCTGTTCGCCGGCACGGGCGCAAGAGGCGTTGGGGGAAACGACGACATAACCCCATCAAAGCAGCCACCTACGACAACTTTCGGCGACCAAATCCGCGCCGAACCCTCACGCCTCACGCATACAGTCGGCAGCGCGCGACGAGAATCTGAGCCAGACGTTTTGGTTCGCTGACCATCAGGCAGTGACAGGAATTCATCGCATAGAGCGTCTGCACACCGCCGAGCGCCTCGATGTATTGGCGCTGCAACTTCGTCGGGGAGAGCACGGTCGCGCACGGTAAGAATCCACGTTCGCGGAATCTCGTCAGGCAATTCGCGGCGCGGCATGGTCTCCGTCAGGATGCGGAGTGACTCCGCATAAAGCTTGCCGGACATAAACCGGCGACCGCGCAAAGGGGCCCCGTTCAAGTACACGAATCTCGCCATCCAGCGGGGTGTTTTCGCGCGGGACCCCGCGGTTTGCGAAGCGCCGGGCGATTCTGGCGATCAGCCACGGTGAACTGTCTACGATGGCGGTGCCTTCCGGCGGAAGGAAGGCGGCGGCGAAGATCATTTCTCGCACGCGTGCCGTCCCGAGCCTGGTACCACCCCGGGTAGCGTCACGGCTCCCATCGAATGACCGACGATGACGATCTCATCCAGCCCGGCGCTCTCAATGTTGCATCGAGAGTGTCATCGCCGTCAGATCGCCGGGTTTGCCCCGTCGCCTCGGCATGTCGGGGGTAACCACCGCCAATTCTGTTGCCAGAAGGTTTATTTCGTCGACAACGAGCTCCCAAGAGTCGCTCGCGAGCCCGCCGCCGTGCACGAGAACCAGTGCGGGTAACGCCACTGCGGCCTCCTTGAGGGCTACGCGCCCAAGCCGGATCGTAAAGCCCGCAATCGTGCCTTTTGTCTGGCATCCTGAATCCCATGGGCAAGGAAATCGATCGGGTCCGGGCGACGAGCGCGCTCGAAGTGATCAAGCAGCACCCCGGGCTGGTGCTCTTCGCGGTCTCCCCGCTGATCGCGCTCGTGGCCGTCACCTGGTACTTCACCAATGCGTTCTGGGGCATTGTCTTGGCCCTGGTACTGCTGGTGGCCGGCGGGGCATTCGTGGTCCTCAAGCGCTGACGCCGGCATGCGTTCGTGGTGGGGTTGGGGCACGGTCGAAGACGCGCTTTCCGAACGGGAGACGCGGGCACTGGAGTCGCGGGTGGCCGCGATGCTGCCCGGACACGACCTGAGCGATCACCGGCCGCCGGATCCGGCCCAGCTGGGGTTGGCGGCGCCGCGCGTCACCCCGCCGTCGTCGCTGGCCAGCCTGTGCTCGGCCGACCCGCTGGATCGGGCGGGCCATGCCCGCGGCAAGGCGTTCCGGGACGTGGCCCGCAACCTGCAGGGCCACCTCGACCACGTCCCCGACCTGATCGTGCGGCCGCGCAGCGAACACGAAGTCGTCGACGTGCTCGACTGGTGCTCGCGCGACGGCATTGCCGCGATTCCCTACGGCGGCGGCAGCTCGGTGGTGGGCGGCGTGGAGCCGCGCTTCGACGGACCGGCCGTCACGGTGGACGTCTCGGTGATGAGCTCGGTGCTCGAAGTCGACCGGATCAGCCGGGCTGCGCGCATCCAGTCCGGGGCGCTCGGGCCGTGGATCGAGCGCCAGCTGCGCCCGCACGGGCTCACCCTGCGCCACTTCCCGCAGTCGTTCGCCTTCTCCAGCCTGGGTGGGTGGCTGGCCACCCGGGCCGGCGGGCACTTCGCCACGCTGTACACGCACATCGATGACCTGACCGAATCGCTACGGGTGGTCACCCCGGCGGGGGTCAGCGAGTCGCGGCGGCTGCCGGGATCGGGTGCCGGGCCGTCGTCGGACCGACTGTTCCTCGGCTCGGAGGGTGCGCTCGGCATCATCACCGAGGCGTGGATGCGGCTGCAGGACCGGCCGCGGTGGCAGGTCACGGCGTCGGTGGCGTTCGAGGACTGGGCCGCGGCGGTGGCCGCGATCCGCATGATCGCGCAGGCCGGCCTCTACCCGGCGAACTGCAGGCTGCTGGACCCGGCCGAGGCGTTACTCAACGCCGGCACAGCCGTCGCGGGCGGGCTGCTGGTGCTCGCCTTCGAATCGGCCGACCACCCGATCGACCCGTGGCTGGACCGGGCCATCGAGATCGCCACCGCGCACGGCGGCACCGTCACCGCCCGTCGTAGCCGCGAAACCGAAAGTGACGCAATCGAAAACGACGCACCCGATGCCTCGAAGACGTGGCGCTCGTCGTTCCTGCGGATGCCGTATCAGCGGGACGCCCTCGCGCGCCGCGGCGTCATCGCCGAGACCTTCGAAACCGCGTGCACCTGGGCCGGATTCGACGCCCTGCACGCCGCGGTGACCGAGGCCGCCCGCACCGCGATCAAACGGGTGTGCGGCACCGGCGTGGTGACGTGCCGGTTCACCCACGTCTATCCCGACGGCCCCGCCCCCTACTACGGCATCTACGCCGGCGGGCGCTGGGGCTCGCTCGACGCGCAGTGGGACGAGATCAAAGCCGCTGTGTCCGAGGCGATCAGCGCGACGGGAGGCACCATCACCCACCACCACGCGGTCGGCCGCGACCACCGCCCGTGGTATGACCGGCAGCGCCCGGACCCCTTCGCGGCGGCCCTGCGCGCGGCCAAGTCCGCGCTGGACCCGGCCGGCATCCTCAACCCCGGGGTGCTCCTGGACGCGTGATCAGCCGTGCCCGATGTGCAGCAGCTTGGCGAGGTTGGGCAGCTTGACGCGGGGTCGACCGTGCGGCTCGCCGGCCGCCCGCTCGAACTGGTCGATGACGTCCCAGTGCGCTGACGTGACCACCTTGGGCTGACGGTCGGTGAGCCAGGCGGTGAGCTTGTCGGCGTGGTCGTCGGGGAAGTCCGCGGCCTCGGCACCGGCGAGATCCGCCAGCAGGGTGTCGACGGTGTCCTGGGAGTCCGACTTGTTAGTGCCGATCACCCCGGTCGGCCCGCGCTTGATCCAGCCGACGACGTACTCGTTGCGGCTGCCGTCGATCCGGCCGTGGGTGTGGGGGATGGTCCCGCGCTTGTCGTCGAACGGCAGCCCGGGGGTGGGCACCCCGCGGTAGCCGACCGAGCGGACGACGAGTTGCACCGGAAGTTCCTCGCGCTCGCCGGTGTCCTTGGCCGACACCCAGCCGCTCTCGTCGGTGACCAACTCGTTGGCGCCCAAAACGATGTGCTCGACGCGATCGTCGCCCTTGATCTCGATCGGCGACGTCAGGAACCGGAACACGATGCGACGGTGACCCGGACGCGGCTCGCGGCCGATGTAACCGCGCAGCACTTTGATGTTCGTCTTGGTCGTCTTGCCGGCGGCCTCGGCGTCCTCGTCGGTGATGCCCTCGAACTGCGCCGGGTCGACGATCACGTCGACGCCCTCGAGCTCGCCGAGCTCGCGCAGCTCCAGCGTCGTGAACGCCGTCTGCAACGGGCCGCGCCGCCCGATGATCACCACCTCTTCGACCCCGCGGGGACGCAGCGATTCCAGCGCGTGGTCGGCGATGTCGGTCTGCCCCAACACGTCGGGGTCGGTGACCAGGATCCGGGCGACGTCGATCGCGACGTTGCCGTTGCCGACGACGACGGCGCGGGCGCCCGACAGGTTCGGGGTCTTGTCCTCGAAATGCGGGTGCGCGTTGTACCAGCCCACGAAGTCGACGGCGGAGATGCTGCCGGTGAGGTGTTCGCCGGGGATGTTCAGCGGCTTGTCCGACTGCGCGCCCACGGCGTAGATCACCGCGTCGTAGTTCTCGGCGAGCTCGGCGGCCGTGACGTGCTCGCCGACGACCACGTTGCCGAAGAAGCGGAAACGGGGGTCGGCGGCGGTCTTCTCGAACTGTTTGCTGATCGACTTGATCTTGGGGTGGTCGGGCGCGACGCCGGAGCGCACCAGCCCCCAGGGTGTGGGCAGCATCTCCAGCATGTCGACGGCGACGTCGATCTCCTCGGACGCGTCGGCGGCTTTGAGTAAGGATGATGCGGCAAAAAACCCGGACGGCCCGGAACCGACGATCGCTATGTAATACGGATGGTTACGACGCAATGCTGGAGCCTTCTGTTTTGTGCCCGGCTGCGACGCAAGGGGCTGGAGATGGGCTGACGTCGCAGTCGTGCGGTGCACACGATGGTCATCTGATGCTAAACCGTGCCACCGGTAACCTGGTCAGCTGTGGAACCCGACCGTCAAGCCGACATCGCCGCGCTCGACTCCACCCTGACCACGGTGGAGCGCGTCATCGATGTGGACGGTCTGCGCCGCCGCATCGAGAAACTCGAGGTGGAGGCGTCCGATCCCAAGCTCTGGGACGACCAGAACCACGCGCAAAAGGTGACCAGCGAGCTGTCCCACACCCAGGGTGAGCTGCGCCGGGTGGAGGAACTGCGACAACGCCTCGACGACCTGCCGGTGCTCTACGAGCTCGCCGCCGAGGAGGGTGAAGCGGAAGCGCTGGCCGAGGCCGACGCCGAGCTCAAGGCGCTGCGCGCCGACATCGAGGCCACCGAGGTGCGCACGCTGCTGTCCGGTGAGTACGACGAGCGCGAGGCGCTGGTCACCATTCGATCCGGCGCCGGCGGGGTGGACGCCGCCGACTGGGCCGAGATGCTGATGCGCATGTACATCCGGTGGGCCGAGCAGCACAAGTACGGCGTCGAGGTGTTCGACACGTCCTACGCCGAAGAGGCGGGCATCAAGAGCGCCACGTTCGCCGTGCACGCGCCGTTTGCCTATGGCACGCTGTCCGTCGAGCAGGGCACACACCGATTGGTGCGGATCAGCCCGTTCGACAACCAGAGCCGCCGCCAGACGTCGTTTGCCGAAGTCGAGGTGCTGCCTGTGGTGGAGACCACAGACCACATCGACATACCCGAGGGGGACATTCGGGTAGACGTCTACCGCTCGAGTGGGCCAGGCGGCCAGTCGGTCAACACCACAGACTCCGCGGTTCGGCTCACCCACATACCAACCGGTATCGTGGTCACTTGCCAGAACGAGAAGTCGCAGCTGCAGAACAAGGTGGCGGCGATGCGCGTTCTGCAGGCAAAGCTGTTGGAGCGCAAGCGCTTAGAAGAGCGCGCTGAGCTCGACGCACTGAAAGGGGACGGCGGCAGCTCCTGGGGTAACCAGATGAGGTCGTACGTCTTGCACCCCTATCAGATGGTCAAGGATCTGCGGACCGAGTACGAGGTCGGCAATCCGGCGGCCGTCTTGGACGGAGACATCGACGGATTCCTGGAAGCGGGAATTCGCTGGCGCAACCGAAAAGATGACGACTAACACAACTGTTCTAGCGAGTGCCTGGTCGACCAGTACCCGTTACTGGCACGACTTCTGGCACAGCATGGCCGGCGAGCGTGGCCTGCGCATTGTCATACTGCTGATCGGCGCGGTCCTGGCCGCCCGCTTCGTGAGCTGGGTCGCCCAACAGGTGACACAGCGTCTCGACCTCGGCTTCGCCGAGAGCGACGCGCTGGTGCGCTCGGAGGCGACCAAACACCGTCAAGCGGTGGCATCGGTGATCCGCTGGGTGTCGATCGTGCTCATCGGCATCGTCGTCATGATGCAGATCAGCGACGTCCTGCAATTCTCGGTGGGCGGCCTGGTGGCGCCGGCGACCGTGGTGGGTGCGGCGCTCGGTTTCGGCGCACAGCAGCTGGTCAAGGACTTGCTGTCGGGCTTCTTCATCATCGCGGAGCGTCAGTACGGGTTCGGCGACCTCGTCAAGCTCTCCCTCGGCTCCGCTATCGAGGCCTACGGGACCGTCGAGAATGTGACGCTGCGGGTGACCCGGTTACGGTCCGCGGACGGTGAGGTCTTCACGGTGCCCAACGGCCAGATCATCAAAGCCGCCAACCTCTCCAAGGACTGGGCACGCGCCGTCGTCGACATACCCGTGTCGACCAGCACCGACCTGAACCGCGTCAACGAGGTCCTGCATCAGGAGTGCCAGCGCGCACGCGACGACAAGCTGCTGGGGGAGTTGCTGCTGGATGCCCCGACGGTGATGGGCGTGGAGAGCATCGCGGTCGACACCGTCACCCTGCGCCTGGTGGCCCGCACCCTGCCCGGCAAGCAGTTCGAGGCCGGGCGCGAGCTGCGGGTGCTGGTGATTCGGGCCCTGGCCCGGGCCGGGATCGTGACCGCGGCGGATGCCACCGTGGGCCTGGTCGATGACGCAGCCGTTTCCCCCGCTGAGAGCGAAGCGGCAGGCGCGCGAGAGAAAACCGACAAGAACTTGCAAGGCTCGGTGTAGCACCGATGAAACTGACACTCAACATCTTCGAGAAACGCCGGGAGGACGACGAGAAGCGCTGGCCGAAGTACGCGTTCGGCGGTCGGCTGCGAACGTCCACCCTGGCTCTCATCGCCGCCTTCATAGCGCTGCTGTGGATCCAGGCACACGAACAGGCCGGAACGTCGTCCTCGAAGACGACCACGGTCGCACCACCGCCGCCGCCGGGTTACACCTTCGACAACAGAAGCGGCGGCAACCGGGGCTATGTCCCGGACCCCAAGTCCGACTACACGCTGGTGCCACGCACGCAGCTGCAGCCGCCAGCTACGACCACGCCGCCGCCGCCCCCGCCCCCGACCACGACGACCACGCCGCCGTTCGTGCTGCCGACGCTGCCGTGCATACCGCCGTTCTGCACGCCCAGCACGACCCCCGGTTCGCCCAGCCCGGGGCCTTCCCAGCAACCCCAAACAGGCCCCGGTCCGACGCCCACGCCGTCGCTGCCGGCCCGTTGATTTTCGCGAGCCAGCGAAAATCACCGCTACACTGGCGTGCCGTGATGATCACGCTGGACCATGTCAGCAAGCAGTACAAGTCGTCGGCGCGCCCGGCGTTGGATGACGTCAACGTCAAGATCGACAAGGGCGAGTTCGTATTCCTCATCGGCCCGTCGGGGTCGGGGAAGTCGACGTTCATGCGGCTGCTGCTCGGCGCGGAGGTGCCCACCACGGGCGACGTCCGGGTCTCGAAGTTCCACGTCAACAAGTTGCGTGGTCGTCACATACCGAAGCTGCGGCAGGTGATCGGCTGTGTCTTCCAGGACTTCCGGTTGCTGCAGCAAAAGACGGTGTTCGACAACGTCGCGTTTGCGCTCGAGGTGATCGGCAAGCGCGCCGACACGATCAACCGGGTCGTGCCGGACGTGCTCGAGACCGTCGGCCTGTCCGGCAAAGCCAGCCGGCTGCCCAACGAGCTGTCGGGCGGCGAACAGCAGCGCGTGGCGATCGCCCGCGCGTTCGTCAACCGGCCGCTGGTGCTACTGGCTGACGAGCCGACCGGCAACCTCGACCCCGACACCAGTCAGGACATCATGGATTTGTTGGAGCGGATCAACCGCACCGGGACGACGGTGGTGATGGCGACCCACGACCACCACATTGTGGACTCGATGCGGCAGCGCGTGGTCGAACTCTCACTGGGCAGGCTGGTTCGCGACGAACAGCGTGGCGTTTACGGGATGGATCGTTAAGTGCGCTTCGGCTTCCTACTCAATGAGGTCCTGACCGGCCTGCGTCGCAACGTCACCATGACGATCGCGATGATCCTGACGACCGCGATCTCCGTCGGCCTGTTCGGCGGCGGGCTACTGGTGGTGCAGCTGGCCGACAACTCCCGGGCCATCTACCTGGACCGCGTCGAATCCCAGGTGTTCCTGACCACCGACGTCTCGGCCAACGACGCGACGTGCGACGCGGACCCCTGCAAGGCGCTGCGCGGCAAGATCGAGGCGCGCAAGGACGTCAAATCGGTGCGGTTCCTCAACCGCGACGACGCCTACGCCGACGCGATCCGCAAGTTCCCGCAGTTCAAGGACGTGGCCGGCAAGGACTCCTTCCCGGCGTCGTTCATCGTCAAGCTGGACAATCCCGAGGAGCACAAGGACTTCGACGCGGCCATGCAGGGCCAGCCCGGCGTTGACCATGTGCTCAACGAGAAGGACCTGATTGACCGGCTGTTCGCGGTGCTCGACGGTCTGAGCAATGTCGCCTTCGCCGTCGCGCTGGTCCAGGCGATCGGCGCGATCCTGCTGATCGCCAACATGGTCCAGGTGGCGGCCTATACGCGGCGCACGGAGATCGGAATCATGCGGCTGGTGGGCGCCAGCCGCTGGTACACGCAGCTGCCGTTCCTGGTGGAGGCGATGCTGGCGGCGACGCTCGGCGTGGGCATCGCCCTGCTCGGCCTCGTCGGGGTGCGGGCGTTGTTCCTGGACAACGCGCTGCGGCAGTTCTATCAAGCCAACCTGGTCGCGAAGGTCGACTACGCCAACATCCTCTACATCGCGCCGTGGCTCGTCCTGCTCGGTGTGGTGATGTCGGGGCTGACCGCGTATGTGACATTGCGCATATACCTGCGGCGGTAGCGACGGTGGCCAACAACCCGCCCGGCAAACGCGGTGGCAAACAGATCATTGCCACCAACCGCAAGGCCCGGCACAACTATGCGATCGTCGAGCTATTCGAGGCCGGGGTCGCGCTGCAGGGCACCGAGGTAAAGAGCCTGCGCGAGGGCCACGCGTCGCTCGCGGACGCGTTCGCGACCGTCGACGACGGCGAAATATGGCTGCGTAACCTGCACATTCCCGAGTATCAGCACGGCAGCTGGACCAACCACGAACCACGCCGAAACCGGAAATTGTTGTTGCACCGCAGGCAAATTGACACCCTGATCGGCAAGATCCGCGATGGTAACCTCGCCCTGGTGCCGTTGTCTCTGTATTTCTCCGAAGGGAAAGTCAAGGTCGAGCTCGCGTTGGCGCGCGGTAAGCGAGCGTACGACAAACGCCAGGACATGGCCCGCCGCGACGCCCAGCGCGAGGTGGTCCGAGAACTCGGCCGCCGAGCCAAGGGCATGAACTGATTGGCGCCGCATACGCGCAGCTGTCGGCCGTAACCTACGGCGTCAGCGATTTCGTGGGCGGTGTGGCTTCCCGCCGCGTCGCGGCGCTGCGCGTAATGCTTGCCGCGTATCCCGTCGAGATGGTGCTGCTCGGCGTGCTGGCCATCGCCGTCGGCGGTCCAGTCCAGACCGGGGCCGTCGTGTGGGGCTGCCTGTACGGCGTCAGCCAGGCGATCGGCATGTGGGCGTTCTTCGCGGCGCTGGGCTCCGGCCCGATCTCGGTGGTCTCGCCGCTGGCGGCCGTGCTCAACGCGGCCGTGCCCGTCGCCGCCGGCGTCGCGCTGGGGGAGCGCCCGGGCGCGGCGGCGTCGGTGGGCGTGGTGCTGGCGATCGTCGCGGTGCTGCTCGTCGGCCGGGAAGCGACCGACAGCTCCGTCTCGCCGTACCGGTTCACCACCCGAGTGGCGCTGTTGACGATCGTGGCCGGGACCGCGTTCGGGCTGGATCTGGTGTTCCTGCACCAGGCGCCGCATGAGTGCCGGCTGTGGCCGCTGGTGTTCGCCCGGATCTCGGCCACCGCGGTGGTGTTCGCGCTGGCCGCGTTCAGCCACAACCTGCGCCTGCCGCGCGGGAAGCCGCTGAAGCTGGCGTTGGCGGCGGCGCTGCTCGACATCGTCGCCAACGTGACGATGCTGCTGGCGTTGCACGCTTGGCTGCTCTCGTTGGCCAGCATCCTGATCTCGCTGTATCCGGCGGCGACGGTGGTGCTGGCGATGGTTGTGCTGCGTGAGCGCGTGACCCGCTGGCAGGCGGTCGGCATGCTGATGGCGATGGGTTCGGTGGCATTGATCGCTGCGGGCTAGACGTTGGGCATACGATCCGACCATGTCCAACCTGGCTGACCGACCCCTGACCAAGCTCGACAAATCCGAAGTTCTCGCCGGTCTGTTCGCCGTGTGGGATGACATCGACGCGCTCCTGGACGGCCTGCCGGAGGCGGACTGGCTGGCCGCCAGCGCGGTGCCAGCCTGGGACGTCAAGGCCGTGCTGTCGCACATCGTGGGGACGGAGTCGTTCTTGACCGGCATCTCCCCACCGCAACCGGACGTGGACGTCAAGGCGCTCGATCACGTGCGCAACGACATCGGCGCGCTCAACGAATGCTGGGTGCGGCATCTGGCCGGGGAACCGGGCAGCGCCGTCCTCGAGCAGTTCCGCTCGGTGACCAAGGGCCGGCGCGAGGCGCTGACGGCCATGTCCGACGACGAGTGGAACGCGCAGACATTTACGCCGGTGGGCCCCGAAAGCTATGGCCGGTTCATGCGGGTGCGGGTGTTCGACTGCTGGATGCACGAACAGGACATCCGGGTGGGGTTGCGACGGCCGTCGACGGACGCCGAGATCGACGGGTCCCCGGCGCGGATGTCCCTCGACGAGATCGCCGGCAGCATGGCCTTCGTCGTCGGCAAGCTGGGCCAGGCGCCCGACGGGTCCCGGGTCCTGTTCGACCTGACCGGCCCCCTGGCCCGCACCATCCGCGTGCGGGTCGACGGCCGCGCGCAGGTGGTCGACGACTTCGGCGGTTCCGAGCCCACAGCGACCATCCGGCTGGACGCGCTGCAGTTCACCCGGCTCGCGGGCGGGCGGCCGATGTGCCCGGCGCGGTCCTCCGACGTCGAGTTCGACGGCGACAAGGATGTCGGCGCGCGGATTGTCGAACGTCTGAATTTCGTGATCTAAGTGCGACTTTCGTCGCGACGCTAGCGACGCATGTTGGTCTGCGGCGATAATCGGGTAGGCGAGTAGTACGGACGCATTCGCGTCGACACCCCGTTTCTTTCGCTAGGAGGCCGACAAGCAATGACTTCAACGGATACGACCAGGTTGCTCGCGCAATTGCGGAGTCTGCTGGATCTAACCCACACCGAAATCCAGATCGCGGAAACCCGGGTCGCGCAGGCACGTACTGAGGCGGTGCGCCGCGAGCTCACCCAGAACGCGGAGAACGGCCGCGAGCGCGCTGTGGCGATCGAGGCCGCGATCCGCAACCTCGGTGGCTATCCCGATGTGGTGGGCCCGTTCCTGGGTCGCGCCGCCGCGCTGGTCAAGGCGCTGACAGAGCAGGCAGAACCCTTCGACGAGGCGCTGTTGGGCGACTTGGCCCTCGAAGACCAGCTGCTGGACCGTGCCCGTTACGCGAAGGCTCTGGCCGTCGCGGCCAAGGAGCAGGAAATCGTCGACCTCGCCGATCGCCTTATCACCGCGCACCATGCGACGGTCGAATGGCTGACCACCGTGCTCGCCGAAGACGCGCTCGGCGGCCCGGCTGCGCTGCGTCGCACGCCGCTGCAGGCGGCCGCGGGGACGGCCGTCAAACTGTTCAACCTGCCGGTCGCCTGGTCCGCCCGCGGAGTCGACCGCGCCGTCGATGCGGTGCGCTCTACTCGACCCGCGATCAAGGACATCATCGAGCGCGGGGGCAACGCCGGCGAGGTTGCCGCTAAGGCGCTGTCCGCGTCGCAGAATGCAGCGCTGAAGGCTGCGGAAAGGGTCACCCGCTCCGAGGGAGCGGACCGGACCGCCGACGCATTGCACGCTAGTCGCGCGACCGTGGGTGTGCTGGATGCTGAGGAGCTGCCCATCCGCGACTACGACGGCCTCAACCAGACCGACGCGGTGGAGGCGATCAAGGACCTCAAGGCTCCCGACGACGTGCGCGTGGTCATCGCCTACGAGGAGGCGCACAAGAACCGGCAGCGTGTCGTTTCGGCGGCGCAGACTCGCGTCGCCGCGATCGCTCAAGAGGTGGTCGGCATCAA
>NZ_JCALCE010000025.1:0-93870 GCF_059812195.1 Mycobacterium sp. NGS68
TCGTCATACCGCAGCGGCAACACCGCTACGACTACCGCAGGTTGGCCTTCGGCGACGCCTGGGACGACGACAACGACGCCCCCGGCGGACACAACGGCTGCGATACCCGCGACGACATCCTCGACCGCGACCTGGTCGCCAAGACGTATGTGATTACCAAGCGGTGCCCGGCCGCGGTGGCCACCGGCATCCTGCACGACCCGTACACCAACCTCGTCGTCGTGTTCCAGCGCGGCCCCAAGGTCGGCGAATCGGTGCAGATCGACCACATCGTCCCGCTCGCGTACGCGTGGGACATGGGCGCCTACGGGTGGCCGGCGCCGCAGCGGCTGCGCTTCGCCAACGACCCGGCCAACCTGCTGGCCGTCGAGGGCCACACCAACCAGGACAAGGGCGATTCGCCGCCGGCGCATTGGATGCCGCCCAACGGCGCGTTCGCGTGCCAGTACGCCATGCAGTTCATCGCCGTGCTGCGCGGCTACCAGTTGCCGGTGGATCAGGCGTCGGCCGACGTGCTGCGCGGTGCCGCGGCCACCTGCCCGACGGGTTAGCTTCCGTCGTAGGTCTCGGGGTCCGGGCGCACCCGGGTGCCGTCGTTGAGGCCGTTGATCGCGTCCATGTGGTCGGCGGTCAACTCGAAGTCGAAGACGTCGAAGTTCGTGGCGATGTGCTCGGGCTTGCCCGATCGGAAGATGACCGCGTTGCCCAGCTGCAGGTTCCACCGCAGCAGCACCTGCGCGGGCGTCTTGCCGTACTGCTCGGCGACCGAGGTCACCGTCGGGTTGTCCATCAACCGGCCCAGGACCAGCGGGGTGTAGGACTGCGTGACGATGTTGTGCTGCGCGTTCGTCTTGCGCATCTCGGCCTGGTTCAGCAGCGGGTGCAGCTCGATCTGGTTCACCGCCGGCGTGACGAAGGTGAGGTCGATGACCATCTCCAGATGCTCGTCGGTGAAGTTGGAGACGCCGATCGAGCGGGTCAGCCCCTGCGCCTGGCACTGGATGAGGCCGCCGAAGGAGTCGACGTACTGGCCCAGCGACGGCGCCGGCCAGTGCACCAGGTACAGGTCCACATACTCCAGGCCGAGCCGCTCCAGGCTGGCCGGGCAGGCATTCTGCGCGCTGGTGAAGCCCTGATCCGCGGTGGCCAGCTTGGTGGTGACGAACAGCTCCGCCCTGGGAATCCCGGAGGCCGCGATCGCGCGCCCGACGGCGGCTTCGTTGCCGTAGACGGCGGCAGTGTCGATGAGCCGGCAGCCGATTTCCAGCGCCGCGGTCACCGCGCGTTCGGTCTCATCGTCGGACAGGTCCGCCACGCCGAGGCCGAGCACCGGCATCGTCTGCTCGTCGTTGAGGGATATGGAAGGGACGGTGGCGCCCGACTCGCCAGTCAACGTCATTCACCTGCCTGTGGAATTGAAGGTACTTGGGTTTGGACCAAGCCGGGTTCCGTCATCGCAATCCGTGAGGGGGTGGACCGACTTGGAAAACACGATCTTACCGAGTTGAATATGCCACCTAAGCAACGCCCGCGCGGGTGTCCGGCAGCATTCGTCGGTTTGCTCACCACGTACAGTTGGTCGCAGGGCGGAGGACCGAACAGGGAGCAGCCATGACAAAGAGTCTGCCGAGCGCGCCGGCTCTCAATCTTGGGGCAAAGGGTGCACCCCTGGGGTGGACGAGCCGCCTGCAGGGTCGCGTCGCGACGGTCGGGGCGAAGGTGATTCCCTGGATCCCGGCCCCGGCGAAGCGGGTGCTGTCGGGCGGCCGATCGGTGATCGTCGACGGCAACACCCTGGACCCCACGCTGCAGCTGATGCTCGCCGGCCTGCGCCTCGCCGGCATCGACGGCCTGGCCGTGGACGACGACGTGCCCGCGTCCCGCGCCCAGATGCGCGAGACCATCCTGGAACTTCCCGGCCCGCAGGTGCACGTCGACGTCCGCGACCTGTCCGTACCGGGCCCGGCCGGTCCGATCGGCGCGCGGCACTACCTCCCGGCCGGCGACGCGGCGGCGCCGCTGCTGGTCTTCTACCACGGCGGCGGCTGGACCATCGGCGACCTGGACACCCACGACGCGCTGTGCCGGTTGACCTGCCGCGACGCCGGCGTGCACGTGCTGTCGATCGACTATCGGTTGGCGCCCGAGCATTCGGCCCCGGCCGCGGTCGAAGACGCCTACGCGGCCTTCGAGTGGGCCCACGCCCACGCCGAGGAACTCGGCGCTATCGCCGGTCAGGTGGCGGTCGGGGGCGACAGCGCGGGCGGCAACCTGGCGGCGGTGGTATGCCTGCGGGCGCGCGACGCGGGAGCGCCCGCGCCGGTGTTGCAGTGGCTGCTCTACCCGCGAACCGATTTCACCGCCCACACGCGGTCGATGAGCCTCTTCGCCACCGGCTTCCTGCTGACCAAGCGGGACATGGACTGGTTCCATGCGCAGTACCTGCGTGGCACGGACATCGATCCGGCCGACCCGCGGATCTCGCCGCTGTTGGCGCCCTCGCACGCCGGGCTGCCGCCGGCGCTGATCGCGGTGGCCGGCTTCGACCCCCTGCGCGACGAGGGCGAGAGCTACGCCGAGGTCCTGCGGGCCGCCGGGACGCCGGTGGACCTGCGTTATCTGGGCTCGCTGACGCATGGGTTCGCCAACCTGTTCCCGCTCGGCGGCGGCAGCGCCGAGGCCACCAACGAGCTGATCTCCGCGCTGCGCGCGCACCTGACCCGGGTCTGACCGGGCCGCCGGTACTCTAGAGGCGCCGCCGCGCGATTGCGGTCGGGACAAGCCGACACCGAAGGATCAGCAAACCTGTGGCCGACAAATCGAAGCGTCCCTCGCGACCGGACCTGAAGAACCCCGACGGCAAACTCGGCCGGCTGATCCAGATCGGCGGCACCGCGGTCGTCGTCCTGTTCGCGGTCGCGCTCGTGTTCTACATCGTGACAAAGAACCATGACAACAAGTCACCCGCCGTCACCGGGCCGGGCGACACGGTGCGGATCACGTCCAGCAAGCTCGTCACCAAGCCGGGCAGCACCGACCCGAAGGCCGTCGTCACCCTCTACGAGGACTTCCTGTGCCCGAACTGCGCCGCGTGGGAGGCGGAATACGGCCCGACGGTGTCCAAGCTGATCGACATCGGCGCCATCGCGGCCGACTACTCCATGCTGGCCATCCTCGACAGGCCGATGACCCACAACTATTCATCGCGGGCCGGCGGCGCGGCACTGTGTGTCGCCGACGAGTCCAAGGATCTGTTCCGCAAGTTCCACAGCGAGCTGTTCAGCCCGAACACCCAGCCCTCCGAGAAGGGTCCGGACTTCCCCGACAACAACTGGCTGGTCGAGCGGGCGCGCCTCGCGGGCGTCGACGTCGGTCCCGGGTCCAAGGTCGCCGACTGCATCAAGAGTGGCAAGTACGCCGACAAGGTCGCCGCCGAGGCCGGACTGGTCAAGATCTACGCCACGCCGACGATCAAGGTCAACGGGGAGGACTTCTCGCCGCAGTCGCCGCAGGACCTGGTCGCCAAGATCAAGAGCATCGTGGGCGACGTGCCGGGCATCGACGCGGCTGCCGCGCCTCCGGCGGCGTGACCTCCGCGGAGCCTGCCGCACCCCGCACCGGGGTGCCCGCGGCCAGCGCGTGGTTCGTGCTGGTCGCCGGCGTGATCGGCCTGGTGTGCGCGATGTTGCTGACGATCGAGAAGATCGAGCTGCTCATCAACCCGGCCTACAAGCCGTCGTGCAACTTCAGCCCGCTGGTCTCGTGCGGGTCGGTCATGACCACACCGCAGGCGTCCGTGCTGGGCTTCCCCAACTCGCTGCTGGGCATCGTCGCGTTCACGGTGGTGCTGGTCACCGGGGTGCTGGCGGTGTCCAAAGTTGCTCTGCCGAAATGGTATTGGGTCGGGCTGCTGGTCGGGACGCTGGTCGGCGCCGGGTTCGTGCACTGGCTGATCTACCAGAGCCTGTATCGGATCGGGGCGCTGTGCCCGTACTGCATGGTGGTGTGGGTGTTCACCGTCTCGCTGGTGGTGGTGCTGGCCGCCATCCTGGCGCGTCCGGCGCTGGAGACCGGTGGTAGCACGCCGGCCCGGGTGCTCTACCAGTGGCGCTGGTCGCTGGCCACCCTGTGGTTCACCGCGGTGTTCCTGTTGATCATGGTGCAATTCTGGAACTATTGGTCGACACTTCTCTAAGCAAGGGGCCACAGATGATCTCCAAGGTGCTGGTGGCCAATCGCGGGGAGATTGCGATCCGCGCCTTCCGCGCGGCCTACGAGCTGGGCATCGGCACGGTGGCCGTCTACCCGTACGAGGACCGCAACTCCCAGCACCGGCTCAAGGCCGACGAGTCCTACCAGATCGGCGACACCGGGCACCCGGTGCGCGCCTACCTGTCCGTCGACGAAATCGTCGAAACCGCCCGCCGCGCAGGAGCCGACGCCATCTACCCCGGGTACGGCTTCCTGTCGGAGAACCCGGAATTGGCGGCCGCCTGCGCGGCCGGCGGCATCACGTTCGTCGGGCCCAGCGCCGACGTGCTCAAGCTGACCGGCAACAAGTCCCGGGCCATCGCCGCGGCGCGTGAGGCGGGGCTGCCGGTGCTGATGTCCTCGGCGCCGTCGAGTGCGGTCGACGAGCTGGTGGCGGCGGCGTCGGAGATGCGATTTCCGTTGTTCGTCAAGGCCGTTGCCGGAGGCGGCGGCCGGGGCATGCGGCGCGTCGGCGACATCGACGCCCTGCCCGACGCGATCGAGGCGGCCAGCCGGGAGGCCGAGTCCGCGTTCGGGGATTCGACGGTCTATCTCGAGCAGGCGGTGCTGCACCCGCGCCACATCGAGGTGCAGATCCTGGCCGACACCCACGGCAACGTGATCCACCTCTACGAACGTGACTGCAGCGTGCAGCGTCGCCACCAGAAGGTCATCGAGTTGGCGCCGGCACCCAATCTCAGTCCCGAGCTGCGCGACAAAATGTGTTCGGACGCCGTCGCTTTCGCTCGTCACATCGGCTACAGCTGCGCCGGAACCGTGGAGTTTCTGCTGTCCGAAGACGGCGAGTACGTGTTCATCGAGATGAACCCGCGCATCCAGGTCGAGCACACAGTCACCGAGGAGATCACCGACGTCGACCTGGTGTCCAGCCAGCTGCGGATCGCGTCGGGGGAGTCGCTCGACGATCTGGGGCTGCGCCAGCAGGACATCGCCCCGCACGGCGCTGCGCTGCAGTGCCGGATCACCACCGAGGACCCCGCCAACGGCTTTCGGCCCGACACCGGCCGGATCAGCGCGCTGCGCACCCCCGGCGGCGCCGGCATCCGCCTGGACGGCAGCACCAACCTGGGCGCGGAGATCAGCGCGCACTTCGACTCCATGCTGGTCAAGCTGACGTGCCGGGGCCGCGACTTCGACAGCGCGGTGGCGCGGGCGCGCCGGGCGATAGCGGAGTTCCGGATCCGCGGCGTGTCGACGAATATCCCCTTCCTGCAGGCGGTTCTGGACGACCCGGACTTCCGGGCCGGCCGCATCACCACGTCGTTCATCGACGAGCGACCGCAGCTGCTGACCGCGCGCGGGTCCGCCGACCGCGGCACCAAGATCCTCAACTATCTGGCCGATGTCACCGTCAACCAGCCGCACGGCGCCCGGCCGTCGAAGGCGTACCCGCACGACAAGCTGCCCGATATCGACTTGGAGGCGCCGCCGCCGGCCGGGTCCAAACAGCGGCTGATGGAGCTCGGGCCCGACGGCTTCGCGCGCTGGATGCGGGAGTCGCCGGCGGTGGGGGTCACCGACACCACGTTCCGTGACGCACACCAGTCGCTGCTGGCCACGCGGGTGCGGACCAGCGGGCTGATGATGGTGGCGCCGTATCTCGCGCGCACGGTCCCGCAGCTGCTGTCGGTGGAGTGCTGGGGCGGCGCGACCTACGACGTCGCGCTGCGATTCCTCAAGGAGGACCCGTGGGAGCGGCTGGCCGCGCTGCGTGAGGCGATACCCAACATCTGCCTGCAGATGTTGCTGCGGGGCCGCAACACGGTCGGCTACACGCCCTATCCGGAGCTGGTCACGTCGGCGTTCGTCGCGGAGGCGACGGCCACCGGCATCGACATCTTCCGCATCTTCGACGCCCTGAACAACATCGAGGCGATGCGCCCGGCGATCGACGCTGTGCGCGAAACCGGTTCCGCGATAGCCGAAGTCGCGATGTGCTACACCGGCGACCTGTCCGACCCGGAGGAAAACCTCTACACCCTGGACTACTACCTGAAGCTGGCCGAGCAGATCGTGGACGCCGGCGCCCACGTGCTGGGCATCAAGGACATGGCCGGGCTGTTGCGGCCGCCGGCGGCCACGCGGCTGGTAAGCGCGCTGCGCAGCCGCTTCGAACTGCCGGTGCACGTGCACACCCACGACACGCCGGGCGGCCAGCTGGCCAGCTACGTCGCCGCGTGGCAGGCCGGGGCCAGCGCCGTCGACGGCGCCGCCGCCCCGATGGCCGGCACCACCAGCCAGCCCGCGCTGAGCTCGATCGTCGCCGCCGCCGCGCACACCGACTACGACACCGGCCTGTCGCTGGCGGCGGTCTGCGCGCTCGAGCCCTACTGGGAGGCGCTGCGAAAGGTGTACGCGCCCTTCGAATCCGGGTTGCCCGGGCCGACGGGGCGGGTGTACCACCACGAGATTCCCGGGGGTCAGCTGTCGAACCTGCGGCAGCAGGCGATCGCGCTGGGTCTGGGCGACCGGTTCGAGGAGATCGAGGATGCCTACGCCGGCGCCGACCGGGTGCTGGGCCGGCTGATCAAGGTCACGCCATCGTCGAAGGTGGTCGGCGACCTGGCGCTGGCGCTGGTCGGCGCGGGGGCCGACGCGGACGAATTCGCCGCCGAGCCAGGTCGATTCGATATTCCGGAGTCGGTGATCGGGTTCCTGCGCGGTGAACTGGGCGACCCGGCCGGCGGGTGGCCCGAGCCGCTGCGCACGTCGGCGCTGGCCGGCCGCGCGCCCGCCAGGCCCACCCAGGAGCTGACGCCCGACGACGAGGCCGCCCTGAACACGGGCGGACCCAAGCGGCAGGCCACCCTGAATCGGCTGCTGTTCCCCGGCCCGACAAAGGAATTCGAGGAGCACCGGGAAAACTACGGCGACACCTCACAACTGTCGGCCAACCAGTTCTTCTACGGTCTGCGGCAGGGCGAGGAGCACCGCGTCACGCTGGAGCGCGGCGTCGAGCTGTTGATCGGTCTGGAGGCCATCTCCGAGCCCGACGAGCGCGGCATGCGCACGGTGATGTGCATCATCAACGGCCAGCTGCGGCCGGTGCTGGTGCGGGATCGCAGCATCGCCAGCGCGGTCGCGGCCGCCGAGAAGGCCGATCGCGGCAACCCCGGGCACATCGCCGCGCCGTTCGACGGCGTGGTCACCGTATCCGTGGCCGAGGGCGACAACGTGACCGCCGGGCAGACCGTCGCAACCATCGAGGCGATGAAGATGGAGGCCCCGATCACCGCGCCCAAAGACGGTGTCGTGGAACGGGTTGCGCTGTCGGACGCCGCGCAGGTGGAGGGCGGAGACCTGCTGGTGGTGCTGAGCTGACCCGAATCGTCGGCGGCGTTGCCGGGGGCCGGCGCCTCGCGGTGCCGCCGCGGGGGACCCGGCCCACCACGGATCGGGTGCGCGAGGCGCTGTTCAATGTCCTGACCGCGCGCCTGGATCTGGCCGGCCTTGCGGTGCTGGACCTCTACGCCGGCTCCGGTGCGCTCGGTCTGGAGGCATTGTCCCGCGGGGCGGCCTCGGTGCTGTTCGTGGAATCGGACCCGCGTGCCGCGGCCGTCATCGCCCGCAACATCGAGACCGTGGGCCTGCCCGGTGCGACGCTGCGCCGCGGTGCGGTGGGCGCCGTCCTCGCCCGCGGCGCGGCGGCGCCGGTGGATCTGGTGCTGGCCGACCCGCCCTACGAGGTGGACTCCGCTGACGTGGACGCCGTCCTTCTGGCACTGGACGCACACGGCTGGGTGCGCGACGGGACCGTCGCGGTCGTGGAGCGCGGGGCGGGCGGGGCGGCACTGACCTGGCCGGCGGGCTGGAGCCCGTGGCCGTCGCGGGTGTACGGCGACACCCGCCTGGAGTTGGCCGAGGTGGGCTGAGCCGCGCTGATAGCGTGGTCGTTCATGAGCGGCGCGGTATGCCCGGGGTCCTTCGACCCGGTGACGTTGGGCCATATCGACGTGTTCGAACGCGCCTGCGCCCAGTTCGACGACGTCCTGGTGGCGATCCTGGTCAACCCCGCCAAGAAGGGCATGTTCGACCTCGATGAGCGGATCGCGATGATCGAGGAGTCGACGGCGCACCTGCCCAACCTGCGGGTGGAGGCCGGTCAGGGTCTGGTGGTCGACTTCGTCCGGAGCCGGGGGATGACGGCGATCGTCAAGGGTCTGCGCACCGGCACCGACTTCGAGTACGAGCTGCAGATGGCGCAGATGAACAGGCACGTCGCCGGCGTCGACACGTTTTTCGTCGCGACCGCGCCGCGGTATTCGTTCGTGTCGTCGTCGCTGGCCAAGGAGGTCGCGATGCTCGGCGGTGATGTGACCGAGCTGCTGCCCGAGGCGGTGAACCGTCGCCTGCGCGAGCGGCTTTCCCGCGCGGACTGATCCCCGCTCCGCGTCGCCCCACGCCTCTCGCCGATCCTGCGCTCAGGGCGCCGATTTCGGCGTCGACCACACCCAGGACGCAGGCTCGATGCCATCACCGCAGACTCGCCGTCCGCGCACGTTGCGCGAAGCGGCAGAACGCCAGGAGTCAGAAGACGACGGTCTGGTTGTCGTGCACGATGACGCGGTCCTGGCAGTGCCAGAGCACCGCGCGGGACAGCACGGCGCGTTCGACGTCGGCGCCGACGCGCACCAGGTCGTCGACGGTGTGGTTGTGGTCCACACGGACCACGTCCTGTTCGATGATCGGGCCCTCGTCGAGCATTTCGGTGACGTAGTGGGCGGTCGCGCCCACCAGCTTGACGCCGCGCTCGCGCGCCCGCTTATAGGGCGACGCGCCGGTGAAGGCCGGCAGGAAGGAGTGGTGGATGTTGATCAGGGGACAGCCGACGGCGTCGAGGAAGTCCTGCGTCAAAACCTGCATGTAGCGTGCCAGGACAACCAGATCGACGTTGCCGCGCAGCAATTGCAGCTGACGCTGCTCGGCCTCGGCGCGGGTGTCGCGAGTAGCGGGGATGTGGATGAACGGCACACCGAACGGGCGGACGTGCTCGGCCAGGTGGGGATGGTTGGCGATCACCATGGCGACCGACATCTCCAGCTCGCCGCGACGGTTGCGCCACAACAGATCTAACAGGCAGTGGTCCTCCTTGGACGCCATGATCGCGACCCGCTTGGGCCGCGCGGCCTCGGTGAACCGGTAGTCGATGCCGAATTCTTCTGCGAGGCTGCTGCCGAACTCGCGGTCCAGGTCGTCGATGGCCGCCGTCAGGCCGGGCAGGTGAAAGATGGCGCGCTGCAGAAATGTTCCGCCCTCTGGCGCGGTCGAGTGCTGATCGAGGGAGATGATGTTGGCGCCCGCCCCGGCCAGGAATGCGCTGACGGCGGCGATGATGCCGTGGCGGTCATCGCAGCGCAACAGCAGCCTGCCGATGTCGGCTGGGGGTGGTGGGCCACTGGGGCGCAGCGGGAAGTTTTCGGTCATGGTCCCCTTTCAGTCCCCTATCAGTCCCCTATCAAGGCGTCAGGTTACCCTTGGCCGCCAGTCCCGTGAGCGTGTGGCCCGGCGAGTGCGAGCGGCCCCAAAAGTGCGCCAAACTAGCGCAATAGCCTGCAATTTGCGGCCGCTCACGAGCAGACCTGCAATTTGAGGCCGCTCGCGCGAATACCCTGCACCACCCACCGCAGGCGCGCCCAAATTCGCGGGAAAAGCGCCCTCAGGCCTGCGATTCGCGGCCGCTCGGCGCGGCCAGGATACTAGTGGTGTTCGTGATGCGAGTGCTGATCGGGCTCGGCGGCGGGCGAGCCGCCCATCATGCGCAGCATCGGTAGCCCGCCCGACGTGAAAAACCGAACGACCAGCAGCGCCGCGAAGAGCAGAAACGCGATGTTGAGCCAGGTGGTGTAATTCCACGAAATCCCCGCGGACATGATCATCGCGTTGCGCTCGTGTGGAATGAGATGCGCTGTGCCGAAGATGAGTTCGACGAGGTAGCCGGCGACGACCATCGACACGTAGAAGGTGCCGAGCAGCGTCAGCATCATCTTCGTGCCGTAGTACTTACGGTAGATGTTGAGGATCGGCAGGATCAGCAGGTCGGCGAAGATGAACGCGATGACGCCGCCGAAGCTGATGCCGCCGTTCCACAGCACCGCGGCCAGCGGCACGTTGCCGATCGAGCAGACGAACGACGCGATAGCCACCAACGGCCCCACGATCGGTCCCCAGATCGCCGACCAGCCCGGGTGATCGGCCAAAAAGAATTCCTGCCAGAACGTTTCGGGAACCCACGCCGCGATGGCGCCGGCGATGAACAGCCCGATGATCAGGTCGCGCAGGATCGCAAGCCACTCCATGACGAACACGTGCGAGACAGAGGTGAAGCCCCGCGGCGAAAAGAGCCGCCGCACGAAAGAGCCGTCGCCGCCGACGGACATGTCCATGGCCGCATGGCCTTCCATCGAGCCGGCGATGCCCTTGTCCGCCTGCTCGCGGGCGGCGTCGATGAGCCGGGCACGCACGAACAGCCGGAACAGCAGGGCCAGCACGATGATCATCAGTGGGCCGCCGAGGAATTCGGCGGCGGTGAACTGCCAGCCCATCAGCAGGGCCAGGATGATGCCCAGCTCCACCACGAGGTTGGTGGAGCCGATCTCGAAAGCCATTGCGGCGGTGAAGTTGGCGCCCTTGCGGAACAGGGATCGCGCCAGTGCGACGGCGGCGTAGGAGCACGACGACGACGCCGCCCCCAGCCCGGCTGCGACCGCGAGGGTGCGGGGCCGGTCGTCGCCCATCAGGCTGACGATCGTCGATCGGCGCACGACGGCCTGGACCACCGCCGACAAAGCGAAGCCCAGGATCAGCGCCCACAGTATTTCCCACGTCATCGAACCGGTCAGCGCCAACGCGTGGCCGACGGCTCGCAGCGCTCGGTCCGTCATCCCGCTCACAATATACCCCTATGGGGTATGTGTCAATTTAACCGCGCCACGTCGATCGACACCCCGGCGCCCGGAAGGCGCGCCAGCAGCGCATCGCCCATCGCCGCGGCGGGGGTGAGCACGCCGCGCAGGTCGGAGAGCCGATCACGGTCGAGCGCCAGCGCCAGGCCGCTCTCGCCCAGCTGCACCGCCGTCGCCTGGTAGGCGTCGACGCGCTGCGCGAAGGTCGCCATATAGCGGGCGCCGGTAGTCGTGGTGGTGTACGTCTCGAACCGGTAATGCCCGCGGTCCCTGGTCTTCTGGCCCGGACCGGCGCCCGATTTCGGGGGGATGCGATTCACCAGGCGTTGCGGCAGCCGGCTGGCGTAGCGGTTGCCCAGGCCGATGCCGGCGGCGATGGCGCCCGTGGCGAGCGCGGCGGCCACCGGCGCGGCAACCGACTTGCCCAGGCTCATCGTCTCGGAGTAGCGGAACCGGCGACCGTAGGCAAAGTCCATTAAGGCATTGCTGCGGCGGACGATTCGCGCATTGTAGGGCCCCTGCACGAACGCGCCGGTCCAGTAGCCGGTGAGCTCGGGTGCCAGATCGCGCCCACGGCGTCGGGAAAAGTCGCGCTGCGGGCCGAGTTCGGGCTCCGCGCTCCGGTCCGGGCTCAGCGTGTAGGGGTCCTTGACCAGCCGGTGGGCCTCGGGGTCGCTGGACGCGCCGCGCATGCCTTCCAGGTACGTTCCCACCGAGCCGCCGGAGACGCCGAGCTGGGAGAACGCGCGCAGCACCAGGTCGGTGTCGCAGAGTTCGCCGGTGCCGTCCTCGACGGCCTGGCGATACAGCAGATAGACACTCAAATCTGAAGGAACCGAATCGAATCCGCACGAGACCACAATCCGGGCACCGGTGTCGATCGCCTGCTTGTGGTACTGGTCGATGCTGTTGCGCACGAACATCAGCTCACCGGTCAGGTCCGCGTAATCCGTTCCGGCCCTGGCACAGGCGGCAACCAGCGGCAACCCGTAGCGGGTGTAGGGCCCGACGGTCGTCAGGATCACCTGGGTGCGGGCGGCCATCGCATCCAGGCTCGACGGCTCCGACGCGTCGGCGATCACCAGCGGCCAATCCCGCGCGGCCGGCCCCAGTTCAGCCCGCACCGCCGACAATCGCTCGCCGGAACGCCCGGCCAGCCCGATGCGGGCCGCGGCGCCCGCGCGGGCCAGGTATTGGGCCGTCAGCTTGCCGGAGAACCCGGTGGCGCCGTAGACGACTATGTCGAGCTCGCGGTCCAGGCCGCTCATACGGGCGCTCAGTCCTTGACGAAGGAGTATCTCCGGTAGGAGATGTCCCCGCTCTGCATGTAGCCGTTGATGACTGTGCCCTGCTGGCCGAGGAATTCGCGGCCCACGATGCTCAGCGGTCCGCGCATGTGGCGCTTGATCAAATCCTTCGATTTGGCCGAGTTCTTCTCGATGCCGCGCAGAATCCCCTCGTTGATTTCCTGCTGCGAGAGCTGCCGCAGCGGGCACGCGGCCAGGTCGGCCTCCCACTCGGCGATCCGCACGTTGGGGCGCAGGTCGGTGTAGAGGAAGTACCCGCCCGGACGCAGCACCCGCACCACCTCCTTGAGGAAGCGCGAAAAGTGCGGATAGCAGTGGGAGGCTTCGACGTTGAGCAACACGTCGAACGATTCGTCGTCGAAGGGCAGGTTCTCGGCGTCGCCCTGCACGAAGTCCAGACCCGGCAGGTGGTGCGTCTTCTGGCAGAACGCGATGCCGCGCGGGTTGAGGTCCAGCGCGGTATAGGAGGCCGGCTTCAAGGTGCGCATCAGGTACGACGCGCCCCCGCCGTGCCCGCAGCTGACCTCGAGCACCTTCTTGCCGGTGATGTCCTCCTGCGTCGCCGTGCGGTGATACAGGTTGATGCCGAATCGGTTGGGCTCGTCGGCCAACTCGAGCGGCAGGTCCATCGGCGGGTCTTCCTCGTAGGACCAGTTGATGAACACGACTTCGTCGTCCCCGAGCCCCCGCGTCATCAGCGGATACCAGTACTTCCAGACTCGTTTGTAGGTCGCGGTGCTACCCACACGGGCGATGAGGCGATGTGCCGGACTGAAGGCCATGGGCAAGGAGTATGGCAGACACCAAACGCCGACGATCGCGTTCGAGGAAATTCGAGAAAGCCGACGGGCAGCCACCACCGCCTGAGGTAGCTTTCCCTACCATGACGTTGATCTGCGGCCCGGCTTGCGGGCACTGAGCATGGGAATCCCCTTCGGTTTCGTCGATGCGCTCGTGCACACCCGTTTTCCGCCGATCCTGGCGCCGCGGGCGAGTTCGCTGTTCGCGGCCTCGGTGGGTGCCGACTCGTATTGGGTTGGCGACCATCTGAACGCGCTGGTACCGCGCTCGATCGCGACGCCCGAATACCTCGGCATCGCAGCCAGATTCGTGCCCAAGATCGACGCCAACTTCGAGCCGTGGACGATGCTGGGCAACCTCGCCGCGCGCAACAAGATCAGCCGGCTGCGCCTCGGGGTCTGCGTCACCGACGCCGGTCGCCGCAACCCCGCGGTCACGGCTCAGGCAGCCGCGACGTTGCATCTGCTGTCGCGCGGGCGGGCCATCCTGGGCATCGGCGTGGGGGAGCGCGAAGGCAACGAACCCTACGGCGTCGACTGGACCCGGCCGGTGGCCCGGTTCGAGGAAGCGTTGGCCACCATTCGCGCGCTGTGGAACTCGAACGGGCAGTTGGTCAAACGCGACTCGCCGTTCTTTCCGCTGCACGACGCCCTGTTCGATCTGCCGCCGTTCAAGGGCAAGTGGCCGGAGATCTGGGTCGCGTCCCACGGCCCGCGCACGCTGCGGGCCACCGGCCGCTACGCCGACGCCTGGATCCCGATCACCACGGTCCGGCCCAGCGACTACAGTCGCTCGCTGGAAGCGGTGCGCACCGCCGCGTCCGACGCCGGTCGCGACCCGATGTCCATCACCGCCTCGGCGGTCCGCGGCGTGGTCACCGGCCTGAATCAGGACGACGTGGACGAGGCGCTGGACTCGGTCATCGTGAAGACCACGGCGCTCGGGATACCCGCGACGGACTGGGCGCGCCACGGCGTCGAACACCCGCTTGGCGCCGATTTCGCCGGTGTCGTGGACGTGATCCCGCAAACCATGAGCAAGGAGGACGTGCTGTCCTACACGTCCAAGGTCCCGCGCGCCCTGATGAAGGAGGTCGTGTTCAGCGGGACGCCCGACGACGTCCTCGGCCAGATCGCCGAATGGCGCGATCACGGCCTGCGGTACCTGCTGATCATCAACGGCAGCCTGGTCAACCCGAAGATCACCAAGACTGTGGCGGCGAGCCTGCCGCACGCCAAGGTCCTCAAAGGGTTGCGAAAGCTTTAATCCCCAACGGGTTCAGGCCTTGCGCCACAGGGCGCCGGTGCCGTCGATGTCGACGATCTCCTCGGTGATGCCGTGCTTCGTGCGGTAGTCGCTGACGGCCTGCTCACAGCAGCCGAGCACGTAGTCGTCGATGATGCAGTAGCCGCCGGGGGACAGGCGCGGGTAGAGCGCCTCCAGCGCCTGGATCGTGGATTCGTAGAGGTCGCCGTCGAGGCGCAACACGGCGATGCTCTCGATCGGGGCGTCGTGCAGGGTGTCCTTGAACCAGCCGGGCAGGAAGCGGACCCGGTCGTCGAGCAGGCCGTAGCGCTCGAAATTCGCCTTGACCTCGTCCTGGGAGACCGCCAGGATCGGCGAGCTGACGAAGAACCGCATCCACTTGTCCGCTTTGAAATTCTTGGTGTCGGGCCGCGGCAGACCCTCGAACGAGTCGGCCAGCCAGACGCGTCGCGTCTCGTCGCCGTAGGCCTGCAAGACCGCGCGCATCAGGATGCTCGCCCCGCCGCGCCACACCCCGCATTCGACCAGGTCACCCGGGACGTCGTCGGTCAGCACCGTCTCCACGCACTCCTGCAGGCTGGTGAGGCGCTTCATGCCGATCATCGTCTCGGCGTCCGCCGGCCAGTCCAGGCCCAGTTCGCGCTTGCGCGAACCAGTCACGCCCCGCGTCAACAGGGGCTGAAAGGTGTTGAGTGTCTTGAGGAAAAGGCGTCGGCGCAGCGGCCATCGATCGGGCATCTGCTCGGGCATCCCGTATCTGGTCAGTTTGCGCCGGATCTCGTCGAGGTACGCGGATCGCGCATCGCGATCGGTCACGGTCAAAACGGCCCCTATCTACCAGCCAGTACTTCCGGCGATGAGCGTAGACCCCCGGCGACGCCGTCACGGCGTTTCGGGCTTTTCCGTCGACCGGCCCGCTCAAAACGAGTATGGGCGCGACGCTTTTGATGCAGGATTCGACGCGTGCACCCGTCCCGCAGGATACGGATTCTGTTCATCGCCGAAGCGGTGAGCCTGGCCCACGTTGCGCGGCCCTTCGTGCTGGCGCAGTCGTTGGACCCGAGCCGCTACGAGGTGCACTTCGCCTGCGACCCGCGCTACAACCGGCTGCTGGGCCCGATGCCGTTTCCGCACCACCCGATCCGGACCATCCCCACCGACGAGCTGGACGCCAAGCTGGCGCAGGGCCGGCCGTTCTACAACACCAAGATGCTGCAGGAGTACGTCGAGGACGACCGCCGGGTGCTGGCCGAGGTCGCGCCGGACCTGGTCGTCGGCGACGACCGCTGGTCGTTGTCCGTCAGCGCGCGGCTGGCCGGCATCCCCTGCATCGCGATCGCCAACGCCTACTGGAGCCCGTATGCGCGGCGCCGCTTTCCGGTGCCCGACGTGCTGTGGACGCGGTATTTCGGCGTGAAGCTGACCGGCATCGGGTTCCGCGTGTACCGTCCGCTGATCTTCGCCCTGTACTGCCTGCCGCTCAACCGGGTCCGCCGCCTGCACGGATTGCCGAGCCTGGGCTCGAACATCTGCCGCATGTTCACCGACGGGGACTACACGCTCTACGCCGACGCGCCGGAGCAGGTCCCGACGTATGACCGGCCGCCGAACCACCAGTACCTCGGCCCGGTGCTGTGGTCACCCGCCGTCGACCTGCCGCCGTGGTGGGATGCGTTGCCGACCGACAAGCCGATCGTCTACGCCACGCTGGGCACCTCGGGCGGCCGCAGCCTGCTGCAAGTGGTGCTGGACGCGCTGGCAGACCTGCCGGTGACGGTGATCGCGGCCACCGCGGACCGCAGCGACCTGACCAACATCCCACCAAACGCCTTCGTGGCCGACTACCTGCCGGGCGTCGCGGCGGCAGCCCGCTCGGCGGTGGTGATCTGCAACGGCGGCAGCATGACGACGCAGCAGGGCCTGGTGGCCGGGGTGCCGGTGATCGGGCTGGCCACCAACCTGGACCAGCACATGAACATGGAGGCCATCGAACGGGCCGGCGCGGGCATCCTGCTGCGCACCGAGCGGATCAAGAGCCGCGCGGTGGCGGCGGCCGTGCAGCGCGCGATCGGTCAGCCCGGATACCGCCAGGCCGCACAGCGGCTCGCGGCGGCCTTCGAGCGCGGCTACGCGCAATTCCCGCAGCATGTGGCGAGCGCGCTCGGCCTGGCCTCCGACGAGGAAAGCGCCGACGGGCTGCTCCAAGCCGTCGGCGAATCCAGCGGATAGTCCTCAAATCGGCTCCGGGGCGCCCAATTTCGCAACCGGATGGCCGCACGTACAGGCAGATCCCCTGCGCGCATGGCGGTTTGGGCTCGGCGCGCGTTTAAGTAGCCCCGGAAAAGGCTGAGAAAGCCGCATTGCTTTCCACCGCAACGGTTTTGTCGCGATGCGTGCGGGACAACCGCACGCGAGCGCAGATCCAACCGGACGGCCGATCGAGGTATTGCGAACTACGGTCGCATTGTCGCACGGATGCGGTCCTCGTGTTACCCGATTCGGGCAGAACGGGCTGACCAGGACTTTTGTCGCCGAGCAGCGGGTGTGTGGCGGCCGGTCCCCATGCTGAGCGGCCGCACAACACGCTTTCGGAAGCCTTTCGGCAGGCCGTCGGGGTCGTGGCGAATGTCCTTTACGCCGCCGTAAAGTTGCGCGACGGGGGTGAGGTCGAGCACAGTTGACGGCCGTCCACAAGCCCGTTGTGCGAGCAAGATGCGGTCTGCCCCAACGCTGTTTGTTATTCCTCTGACACGGACGCCAAACGCCCGTACTCTACAACCCGTCAACAGTGAAGGGTATTCATGCAATCAAACGCGTTGTCAGTTCAGCCTGGAGGTGAGGTGGGCGCGCCACCGGCACCGGCCATGGGTGGGGATGGACAAGCGGCGCAATCATCGAACGGCATCGCGGCACGATTCGCGGTCAGCGAGTCGTCGCTCACCGACCTGCTGCACAAGTCGGCCACGTCGTTCCCCAACCGCGCGGCGTACCGGTTTGTCGACTTCGACGTGGATCCCAAGGGCTTCACCGAAACGCTCACGTGGTGGCAGGTCTACCGGCGGGCGATGATCATCGCGGACGAACTCAGGATCACCGCCGCGAACGGTGACCGCGTCGCGATACTGGCCCCCCAGGGGCTTGAATACGTCATTTCTTTTCTGGGCGTCCTGCAGGCCGGTCTCATCGCGGTTCCGCTTCCGGTGCCTGCGTTCGGGATTCACGACGAGCGCATTTCCGCCGCATTGCGCGACTGCTCGCCGAGCGCCATTCTCACCACTTCGTCAGCCCTCAACGCGGTCAGCGAATACGCGCCGCACGCGTGCGCCGGCACGCGGCAGCCGGAGCCGGAGATCGTGGCGGTGGACACGCTGGACCTGGATTCACCGCGTGCGGCCGGCGCGACCACATACCCGCATTCCAGCACCGCATACCTGCAGTACACGTCGGGATCGACGCGCTCGCCGGCCGGCGTGGTGGTGTCACACAAGAACGTCATCACCAACACCATCCAGCTGATGTCGGACTACCTCGGGGAAACCGAGAAGATTCCGACCACCCCGGTGTCGTGGCTGCCGTTCTACCACGACATGGGGTTGGTGCTGGGCATCCTGCTCCCGATGATCAATCAGGACACCGCGGTGTTGATGAGCCCGATGGCTTTTCTGCAGCGGCCCGCCCGGTGGATGCAATTGATGGGCAAGCACCGCGGGCAGATTTCCAGCGCGCCGAACTTCGGTTTCGAATTGGCGGTGCGCCGGACGTCGGACGCCGACATGGAAGGGCTCGATCTCGGCCACGTGCGGGCGCTCGCCAGCGGCGCCGAACGGGTGAACCCCGCGACGCTGCGGCGCTTCTGCGACCGCTTCGCCCCGTACAACCTCGACGAGACGGCGGTCCGGCCGTCCTACGGCCTCGCCGAGGCGATGGTCTACGTGGCCACCGCCGGGCCGGGTCGGGCGCCCAAGAGCGTCCGATTCGACTACCAGCACCTGTCGGCCGGGCGGGCCAAGCGCTGCGAGGACGACGCGGCCGAGGGCGCCGTGCTGGTCAGCTACGGCTCGCCGCGGGCATCGACGCTGCGCATCGTCGACCCGGAGGCCCGGACGGAGGCGCCGGCGGGAACCGTCGGCGAGATCTGGGTGCAGGGCGACAACGTCGCGCACGGCTATTGGCGCAACCCCGAAAGCACCGAGCGGACGTTCGGCGGGATGCTCGTCGACCCGTCACCCGGCACGTCGGTGGGGCCGTGGCTGCGCACCGGCGACCTCGGTGTCATCTTCGAAGACGAGCTGTACATCACGGGCCGCATCAAGGATCTGCTGGTCGTGGACGGCTCCAACCACTACCCGGACGACATCGAGGCGACGATCCAGGAGATCACCGCAGGACGGGTGGTGGCGATCTCGGTGCCCGACGAGCGCACCGAGCAGCTCGTCGTCATCGTCGAGCTGACCCGGCGGGGCCGCACCGACGAAGAGGTGACCGAAAACTTCCGCAGCATCAAACGTGAAGTCACCGCGGCGATATCCACGTCGCACCGGGTACGTGTCTCGGACGTCGTGATGGTGGCGCCGGGCTCGATCCCGGTCACCACCAGCGGCAAGGTCCGGCGCTCCAGCTGTGTCGAGCGCTACCTGGCAAAGGAATTCACCCGTTTGGATGTTCCGGCATGACGGCGGGGGTCTATCAGCGAAGCCGGCGCCGACGCGGGGTGGTCGATCCTCCCGCCGCCTGCTTCAGCCTGGGGGTTGGGTCATGACTGAGAGCGTGTTGTCGGTGGAACGAATCGGGAAGCTGAATCGGGACCTACGAATCCTCGTCGCGACCAATGGCACCCTCACCCGCATCCTCAGCGTGCTCGCCAACGAGGAGATCGTCGTCGAGGTCGTCAAGCAGCAGATTCACGAGGACACGTCCAAAATTGCCGAGCTGAAGCACTTGTCGATCGGCCGGGTGCTGCGGCGCGACATCCTGCTCAAAGGCAAGAACTCGGGAATCCCCTACATCGCCGCGGAATCGTTGGTCGCCGTCGACCTGTTGCCGCCGGCAATCACGACGACGTTGCTGGAGACCGATCGCCCCATCGGCGAGATCATGGCCGCGAGCCGCATCGAGATCTTCAAGGAGGAGGCCAGGGTCTGGTCGGGTGGGTCACCGGATTGGCTGGAGCTGGACGGATATCACAAGTCGCGTAAGGGAATTATCGCCCGCCGGTACCGCAACATCGCCGGCGGCATGCCCGTCATGATCATCACCGAGTACTTCCTTCGCAACGTATTCGAAGACGCGCCCAGCGACGAGCTCGAGCGTCGCAGGCGTGCCAAGGAACTCGACCGAAGGAGCGGAGATCGATTTGTTTTTCGTGATCGAATCCCCAGCACTCCTTAACCATGGCGACGATACAGTCCAGGACACATTCCAGTCCCCGAGGATCCCGCGCGTAGCGGTCGTTTAATCATGGGGAACGAGAATCTTGCGGGGCTACTCGCTGAGCGGGCATCGGATGCGGGCTGGACCGACCGGCCCGCATACTATGCGCCAGACCCGGTGACACACGGCCAAATTCACGACGGCGCCGCGCGCCTGGGACGGGTGTTGAGCAACCGCGGCCTGGCCAAGGGCGATCGCGTCCTGCTGTGTCTGCCGGATTCGCCGGAGCTGGTGCAGCTTCTGCTGGCGTGCCTCGGTCGCGGCATCATGGCGTTTCTGGCGAACCCCGACCTGCACCGCGACGACCACGCCTTTCAGGAGCGCGACACCGAGCCGGCGCTCGTCGTCACGTCGGGTTCGCTGCGCGAGCGATTTGCGCCGTCCGGGGTGGTCGAGGCCGCCGAACTCTTCGCCGAAGCCGGGCACACCGAACCCGGCGACTACGAACCGTTGAGCGGCAGCGATTTCGCCTACGCCACGTACACGTCGGGCACCACGGGTCCGCCGAAGGCGGCGATCCACCGGCACGGCGACCCGCTGACGTACGTCGAGGCGATGTGCGGCAACGCGTTACGCCTGACCTCCGCCGACGTCGGCTTGTGCAGTGCGCGCATGTATTTCGCCTACGGGCTGGGCAACACCGTGTGGTTTCCGCTGGCGACCGGCGGTGCCGCGGTCCTCAACCCGGCGCCGGTCAGTCCGGAGGTCGCCGCCACACTGAGCGCCAAGTTCGAGCCGTCGGTGCTCTACGGCGTCCCGAATTTCTTCGCCCGGGTCGTCGACACCTGTTCTCCCGATTCGTTCCGTTCGCTGCGCTGCCTGGTATCGGCCGGTGAAGCCCTGGAAATCGGTCTCGCCGAACGGATTATGGAGTTCTTCGGCGGTATCCCCATCCTCGACGGCATCGGGTCCACCGAGGTCGGGCAGACGTTCGTCTCGAACAGCGTCGACGAATGGCGGGTGGGAACGCTGGGAAAGGTGCTGCCGCCCTACGAGATACGCGTCGTGGCACCCGACGGCACGTCGGCCGAACCCGGGACGGAGGGCGACCTGTGGGTCCGCGGCTCGTCGATCGCGGCGGGCTACTGGAACTGGCCGGACCCTCCGCCGGGACGCGAGGGCTGGCTCGACACGCGGGACCGGGTGTGCGTCGACGACGAGGGTTGGGTCACCTACCGATGCCGCGCGGATGACACCGAAATCGTCGGCGGGGTCAACGTGAATCCACGCGAAATCGAGCGCGTCATCATCGAGGACGGCGTGGTGGCCGAGGCCGCCGTCGTCGGGGTGCGGGAGTCCACCGGCGCATCGACGCTGCAGGCGTTCATGGTTCCGGCGGGTGGGGCGCGCATCGGCGATTCGGCGCTGCACGGCATTCACCGGCGACTGCTGAGCCGGCTGTCCGCATTCAAGGTGCCGCACCGCTTCGCGGTCGTCGAGCGGCTACCCCGCACCGCGAACGGGAAACTGTTGCGCGGCACGCTTCGCATGGAGAGTCCGACGACACCGATTTGGGAACTTCCGTTGACTGAACCACTTTCCGATGCCACGCCGCAGCCCGCCGAACGGCCGGCCGACGCCGCGCCCGATACCAACGGCTCGGTGACGCTCAAGGAGCGGCTGGCCATCCTGCAGCAGGAACGCCACCGGCTGGTGTCGGACGCTGTGTGCGCCGAGGCCGCGCAGATGCTGGGGGAGCCCGACCCCAAGGCGGTCAACCGCGACCTCGCCTTCTCGGAGCTGGGGTTCGACTCGCAGATGACCGTCACGCTGTGCAACCGGTTGGCGGCGCTGACCGGCCTGCGGCTGCCCGAGACGATCGGCTGGGACTTCGGCTCGATCTCCGGGCTGGCGCAGTTCCTGGAGGCCGAACTGTCCGGGGCGGGCCGGCGCCAGCCGACGCTCGACGAGGAGCTCATGCGTGTCGAGGACCTGGCGCTGGCCGCCGGGCCCACCGAGCGGCAGCGCGTGGTCGAACGCCTGCGTGCCCTGCTCGGCACCATCACCGACAACGAGGACGGTCTGAGCAACCGGCTGCAGGCGGCCTCGACCCCCGACGAGATTTTCCGGCTGATCGATTCTGAATTTGGTGAGTCATGAAGAGGAGCACCTGGCTATGACCGTGAGCGTTGAGGGCGCCGACGAAGAGCGCGAGAAGCTGTTCCGCTACCTGAAAAAGGTTGCTGTAGAGCTCGACGAGGCCCGCGCGCGGCTGCGGGAATACGAACAGCGCGCGGCCGAACCGGTGGCCATCGTGGGGATCGGCTGCCGCTTCCCCGGCGGCGTGGGCTCCGCCGAGGAGTTGTGGGAGGTCGTCTCCGAGGGCCGCGACCTGGTGACCGACTTCCCGACGGACCGCGGCTGGGACGTCGACGGGCTGTACGACCCGGATCCCGACGCGGAGGGCAAAACCTACACGCGGTCCGGCGGCTTCCTGGACGACGCGACCGGCTTCGACGCGGGGTTCTTCGGCATCGCTCCCAGCGAGGTGCTGGCGATGGACCCGCAGCAGCGGCTGATGCTGGAGGTTTCCTGGGAAGCGTTGGAGCACGCGGGAATTGACCCGCTCTCGTTGCGCGGATCGGCCACCGGGGTGTTCACCGGAATCTTCGCGGCCAGCTACGGCAACCGAGACACCGGCGGGCTGCAGGGCTATGGCCTGACCGGCACGTCGATTAGCGTGGCCTCGGGACGGGTGTCCTACGTGTTGGGACTGGAAGGTCCGGCCGTCTCGGTGGACACGGCGTGCTCCTCGTCGTTGGTGGCGATCCACTGGGCGATGGGGGCGTTGCGGTCCGGCGAGTGCGATCTGGCGCTGGCCGGCGGGGTGACGGTGATGGGCTTGCCGTCGATCTTCGTCGGGTTCAGCCGGCAGCGCGGCCTCGCCGCCGACGGACGCTGCAAGGCGTTTGCCGGCGCCGCCGACGGGACCGGCTGGGGCGAGGGCGCCGGCGTGGTGGTGCTCGAGCGGCTGTCGGATGCGCAGCGGTTGGGGCACACGGTGCTGGCGGTGGTGCGCGGCAGCGCGATCAACCAGGACGGCGCGTCCAACGGGCTGACCGCGCCCAACGGGCAGGCCCAGCAGCGGGTGATCCGGTCGGCGCTGGCCAATGCCGGCCTGACGTCGGCGGACGTGGACGTGGTCGAGGCGCACGGGACGGCCACCACGCTGGGCGACCCGATCGAGGCGGCGGCGCTGCTGGCCACCTACGGCCAGGGCCGGCCGTCGGAGCGGCCGCTGTTCGTGGGTTCGATCAAGTCGAACATGGGCCACACCCAGGCCGCCGCCGGTGTCGCCGGCGTGATCAAGGTGATCGAGGCGATGCGGCACGGCCGGATGCCGGCGTCGCTGCACGTCGACGAGCCGACGCCGCGGGTGGACTGGGAAAGCGGCGCGGTGTCCGTGCTGACCGAGAGCCGGGACTGGCCGGAGCCGGGGCGTCCGCGCCGGGCCGGGGTGTCCTCGTTCGGGATCAGCGGCACCAACGCGCACGTGATCTTGGAAGAAGCCCCCTTGCAAGACTCGACGGCGCAGGCCCCGGCGGCGGCGGGTTTGCCGGTGGTGCCGTGGGTGATCTCGGCGAAGACGGCCGAGGCGCTGGCCGGGCAGGCCGGTCGCCTGCTGGCCCACGTCGAGGCCGCCCCCGAGCTGAATCCCGTCGACGTCGGCTTTTCGCTGGCGGGCCGGTCGGTGTTCGAGCACCGGGCGGTGGTCGTCGGCGCCGACCGGCAGGCACTGCTGACCGGACTGGCCGGGCTGGCCGACGGCGACCCGGGCGCGGGCGCCGTGGTCGGTCAGGTGGGCACGGTGGGCAAGGTCGCCGTAGTGTTCCCCGGTCAGGGCTCGCAGCGCATCGGGATGGGCCGCGAGCTGCACGACACGTTGCCCGTGTTTGCCGAGGCGTTCGACGCGGTGGCCGACGAGCTGGACCGGCATCTGCGAGTGCCGCTGCGCCAGGTGGTTTGGGGAGACGACGCCGAGCTGCTGGACAGCACCGAGTTTGCCCAGCCGGCGCTGTTCGCGATCGAGGTGGCGTTGTTCGCGGTGCTGCGGCAGTGGGGCCTGCAGCCGGACTTCGTGATGGGCCACTCGGTCGGCGAGCTGTCGGCGGCCCACGTGGCCGGCGTGCTGACGCTGGCCGACGCGGCCGCGTTGGTGGTCGCGCGCGGCCGGTTGATGCAGGCGCTGCCCGCGGGCGGCGCGATGTTCGCGGTGGCCGCCTCGGAGGACGAGGTGCTGCCGGCGCTGACGGAGGGCGTCGGGATTGCCGCGATCAATGCGCCCAAGTCCCTAACGATCTCGGGCGCGCAGGACGCGGTCGCCGCGATCGCGGACAAGTTCGCCGCACAGGGCCGGCGCGTACACCGCCTGGCCGTCTCGCATGCGTTCCACTCGCCGTTGATGGAGCCGATGCTCGAGGAGTTCGCCGGGATCGCCGCCGGGATCGAGGCGCGGGCGCCGCAGATCGGGTTGGTGTCGAACGTCACCGGCGAATTGGTAAGCGGCGCGGGCGATTACGGCTCGCCGCGGTATTGGGTGGAGCACATTCGACGCGCGGTGCGGTTCGCCGACAGCGCGCGACAGTTGCAGACGCTCGGGGCGACCCACTTCGTCGAGGTCGGTCCAGGCAGCGGGTTGACGAGCTCCATCGAGCAGTCGCTGGCCCCTGAAGAGGCGGTCGTGGTGTCGACGCTGGGCAAGGACCGCCCCGAGGTCGCGGCGGTGCTCAGCGGGTTCGGTCAGCTGTTCGCCACCGGCGTGCCGGTGGAGTGGCCGGCGGTGTTCGCCGGTTCGGGTGGACGACGGGTTAGCTTGCCCACGTATGCCTTTCAGCGTCGGCGGTTCTGGGAGAACCCGGGTGAGAACGGGTCCGCCGATGCGGCCGGCCTGGGTCTGAACGCGACGGAGCACGCGCTGCTGGGCGCGGTCGTCGAGCGGCCGGATTCCGACGGGGTGGTGCTGACGGGCCGGCTGTCGCTGGCGGACCAGCCGTGGCTGGTCGATCACGCCATCGGCGGTGTCGTGCTGTTCCCCGGCGCGGGCTTCGTGGAGCTGGTTATCCGCGCCGCCGACGAGGCCGGGTGCGCGGTCATCGAGGAACTGGTGCTGGCCGCACCGCTGGTGCTGCACCCGGGCATCGGCGTGCAGGTGCAGGTCGTGGTGGGTCCGCCCGCGGACGAGGGACGCCGGACGGTGTCGGTGTATTCGCGGGCCTTGAGCTCCGAGGCGTCCGACGGGGGATGGCTGCTGAACGCCGAGGGCACGCTCGGGCAGGAAGCGCCGCAAGCCCCGCCGGCGGACCTGTCGGTGTGGCCGCCGGAGGGCGCTGAAAGCGTCGACATCTCCGAGGGCTATGCGCAACTGGCCGAGCGCGGCTACGCGTACGGCCCGGCGTTTCGGGGGTTGGTGGGGATTTGGCGGCGCGAGTCTGAGCTGTTCGCCGAGGTCGTCGCCCCCACCGGCGTCGCCGTCGACGGGCTCGGCATGCACCCGGCGGTGCTGGACTCCGTGCTGCACGCCCTGGGCCTGGCGATCGACACCGGCGAGACCAAGCTGCCGTTCTGCTGGCGCGGGGTATCGCTGCATGCCGGCGGCGCGGGCCGGGTGCGGGCCCGCCTGACGTCGGCGGGCGCGGACGCGATCGCGATCGACGTCGCCGACGCCTCCGGACTGCCGGTGCTGACGGTGGGTGCACTGGTCACCCGGGCGATGAGCGCCGAGCAGCTGCGCGCCGCGGTCGCGGCGGCCGGCGGCACCCCCGAGCAGGGTCCGCTGGAGGTGGCCTGGTCGCCAATATCGTTGGGGCAGAAGAGTGGTGACGATAACGCCGAGTCCAGTGCGGTGAGCTGGGCGGACCACAGCGCCGGCAAAGAGGGCGACGTGGTGGTCTGGGAGTACGGCCGGGCGGGCCAGGCCGGCCAAGAAGGGGAAGACACGGTCGAGTTGGTCTATGCGGCCACGCATGCCGCGCTGGACGTGTTGCAGAGCTGGCTCGGCGGTGACTCGTCGGGCACGTTGGTGGTGCTGACCCACGGCGCCGTCGCGCTGCCCGGCGAGGGCGTTTCCGACCTGGCCGCCGCGGCGGTGTGGGGTCTGGTGCGCTCGGCGCAGGCCGAAAACCCGGGCCGCATCGTGTTGGTCGACGCCGACGCGGCGGTGGACGTGGCGGCGCTGGCCACCGCCGAGGAGACCCAGCTGGTGGTGCGCGGCGGCACCGTGCATTCCGCGCGGCTGGCACCGGCCGCGCCGCTGCTGGCGGTGCCGGCCGGCGAGTCGGCCTGGCGCCTGGTCGCCGGCGGTGGCGGCACGCTGGAGGACCTGGTGTTGGCGCCGTGCCCGGAGGCAACGGCGCCGCTGCAGGCGGGCGAGGTGCGGGTGTCCGTGGCCGCCGTCGGGGTCAACTTCCGCGACGTCGTCGCGGCGTTGGGCATGTATCCGGGCGAGGCCCCGCCGCTCGGCGCGGAAGGCGCCGGTGTGGTGATCGAGACCGGTCCCGAGGTGACCGGCGTGGCCGTCGGCGACAAGGTGATGGGATTCCTCGGCGGGGCGGGGCCGCTGGCCGTGGTGCCCGAGCAGCTGATCGCCCCGATGCCGCAGGGTTGGTCGTTCGCCCAGGCCGCGGCCGTGCCGGTGGTGTTCTTGACCGCGCTGTTCGGGTTGCGGGACCTGGCGCAGATCAAGGCCGGCGAATCGGTGCTGATCCACGCCGGCACCGGCGGGGTGGGCATGGCCGCGGTGCAGCTGGCCCGGCACTGGGGCGTCGAAATCTTCGTCACCGCTAGCCGCGGCAAGTGGGACACCCTGCGTGCCATGGGATTTGACGACGACCACATCGGCGACTCCCGGACGCTGGACTTCGAGTCGAAGTTCCTGGCGGTCACCGATGGCCGCGGCGTCGACGTGGTGCTCGACTCGCTGGCCGGCGACTTCGTGGACGCCTCGCTGCGTTTGCTGGTACGCGGCGGCCGCTTCCTCGAGATGGGCAAGACCGACATCCGCGACGCGCAGAAGATCGCCGCCAACTACCCGGGCGTGTGGTACCGGGCGTTCGACCTGTCCGAGGCCGGACCCGTGCGCATGCACGAGATGCTGTGCGAGGTGAAGGAGCTGTTCGACACCGGCGTGCTGCACCGGCTGCCGGTGACCACCTGGGACGTGCGCTGCGCGACGGCGGCGTTCCGGTTCATCAGCCAGGCCCGCCACATCGGCAAGGTGATCCTGACCCTGCCGTCGGCGCTGTCCGACGGGCTTTCCGACGGCACGGTGTTGATCACCGGCGCCACCGGGGCGGTCGGCGCCGTGCTGGCCCGGCACATGGTCGACGCGTACGGGGTGCGCAATCTGGTGCTGGCCAGCCGCCGCGGTGACCGCGCCGAGGGCGCCGCCGAACTGGCCGCCGAGCTGACGCAGTCCGGCGCCCGGGTGCAGGTGGTGGCCTGCGACGTGGCCGACCGCGACGCCGTGCGCGGGCTGTTTGCCCAACTGGCGCAGGAGTTTCCGCCGGTGCGCGGCGTGATCCATGCCGCCGGCGTGCTCGACGACACGATCATCATGTCGTTGACGCCGGAGCGCGTCGACACGGTGCTGCGGGCCAAGGTGGACGCGGCGTGGAACCTGCACGAGGCCACCCGCGACCTGGACCTGGCGATGTTCGCGCTGTGCTCCTCGATCGCGGCCACGGTGGGCTCGCCGGGGCAGGGTAACTACTCGGCGGCGAACTCGTTCCTGGACGGCCTCGCCGCTTACCGGCAGGCCGCGGGGCTGGCCGGGATCTCGCTGGCGTGGGGCATGTGGGAGCAGCCGGGTGGCATGACCGCGCATCTGAGCAGCCGCGACCTGGCCCGGATGAGCCGCAGCGGGCTCGCCCCGATGAACCCCGCGCAGGCGCTGGACCTGCTCGACGCCGCGCTGACGATCGATCATCCGCTGATGGTGGCGACCCTCCTGGACCGGGGCGCGATCGACAACCTGGCCCGCAGCGGCGGGTTGCCGCCGTTGTTCGCCGGGCTGGCGCGCCGTCCGCGCCGACGCCAGATTGAGGACGCCGGCGATGCCGCGCAGTCGAAGTCGGCGCTGGCCCAACGGTTGTCGGGGCTGAGCCCGGACGAGCAGCGCGAGCTGCTGGTGGGCCTGGTGTGCACGCAGGCCGCGGCGGTGCTGGGGCGGCCGTCACCCGAGGACATCGACGCCGAGGCCGAATTCGGCGACCTGGGCTTCGATTCGCTGACCGCCGTCGAACTGCGCAACCGCCTGAAGACGGCCACCGGGCTGACCTTGCCGCCGACGCTGATCTTCGATCACCCGACGGCCGCGGCCGTCGCCGGCTACGTGGCCCAGCAGCTGCCGGGCGGCAAGCAAGCCGAGTCCACTAACGGAAAGGCGCCGGCCGCCGAACCCGAGGAGGAGAAGGTGGCCGTCCTCTCCTGAGCGGCTTTCTCTCAGCGGCTAACGTCGGGCAGATGCGCGACGCACATCATCGAGGTGGGAATTAATGAATGATCGTAAGTCGACGGTGCGCACCGCCGTCCTGGTGCTGCTGGGTGTGTGCCTGGCGCTGTGGCTGACCGGATGCTCTTCTGCGCCACCAGAATCCAGCGGGAACAGCCCGGCCACGTCCGAGCCGGACTCGCCACTGAAGACCGACATCAGGCAGTCGCTGGACGCGACGAAGGCCCTGAACAGCGTGCACCTGAACATGGCGACGACCGGCCAGGTCGACAGCATGCTCGGCATCACCGGCGCCAACGTCGACATGCGGGCCAAGCCGCTGGCCGCCAAGGGCGACTGCACCTACCAGGGCCAGTCGGGCGTCCCGTTCCGCGTCAAGGACGACAACATCTCGGTGAAGCTGTTTGACGACTGGACCAACCTGGGCAACGTCACCGACCTGTCCGCCACCCGCCTGATCGACCCCATCAACGGTGTGACGAAGTTGCTGGACGGCGTCACCAAGCTGCAGGCGCAGGGCACCGAGGTCATCGACGGCATCAACACGAACAAGATCTCCGGGATCCTGCCGACGGACAGCGTCAAGCAGCTGGACCCGGGCGCACGCAGCCCGCGGCCGGCGACGATCTGGATCGCCAACGACGGCTCGCACCGGCTGGTGCGGGCGACTGTGGACCTCGGCGGCGGGACCGTTCAGGTCACGATGTCCAAGTGGAACGAGCCCGTCACCGTCGACTAGCGCCTGTCTGACACACGGGTTTTGCCGAACTCCGGCAATCGACTTCAATCCGCTGCGCCACCGTGCCTTGAGGGTGAAATAATCGCCAAATATCAACCCTCAGAACACGTTCGGCGTCATCGTTCGAGCGCGAGTTCCGCGATGCGAAGGATGCGGAGGTAGTACGGCTGCGCGTCCGGCGGGAACGCATCGATCGATCGACTCAACTCCTGCGACTTGTGCAGCAACCGTGCCCTGTGCACGTCAGACAACGTGGAGTCGCGTGCCGTCAGGGCCCAGCCCCAGATGTCGGGGCCGATCAGGACCGCGTCGACCTCGCCGTAGTCCTCGCCCTTCTCGACGGAGTCCGGGAACGGGTCCGCCATGTGAAGGCGCATCTCGGCGTCAAGCTCGTTGTCCACGTTTTCAAGACCGCTGCGGCGCAGCCGGCAGCCACACGCGCGCGACTGAGGCCAGCACCAGGGACCCCATCACCAGCACCGTGCCGAGCTGACTGGCGGCGCTGACCGAAACCCCCGAAACCAGTAGCAGCCCCGCACCGAAGACTGCCCCGAGCACCGCGAGCGGCGCCAGTGTCCTGTCGATCAGATACGGCACGCCGCAGGCTGCGAGGACCGCGAACGACACCAGCGGTACCGCGGCCTGCAGCTCGTGCCCGAGCAGCCCCTGCCACAGCGCGCTCGAGATGCCCAGCGCGGCCAGATACGACGCCAACAGCGTCAGGCCGACCACGACGCCGCCGGCCGCGCCGCGCCACAGGGCGATCAGGCCCACCACCGCGAGCAGCATGACGGCCAGCAACACGGCGTCGTGGGCGTCGGCGCCGCGGACGGTGGAGGCCACCTGCGCGGCGCCGGCGACGGTGATCTTGCTGTCGACCAGGCTGCCGTACTTCATTGCCCTGCCCGCGGCGGCCGTAAGTTCCTGCGGGCGCGCCGCGGAGCCCAGGTTCAGGGTGTTCCCGTCGGAGTAGACGAACAGCCGCGTCGTCGTCCCGTCGGGCGAGAACATCGTCTGCCGGACGTGCTGGTAGGTGGGGTCGGCGATCGACTTCCGGGACATGTAGAAGCCGCCCTCGCCGGTGTTGGCGAAGTCGGTGGCGACGCTTTTCAGGAACGTCGACACCTGCACGATCTGCGGGAGCGTGTTCTGGATGGTGGTTTCCAGGTTGGGCACAAAGGTCGACAGCTTGGCCAGCGCCGACTTCATGTCGGCCATCACGCGTGGCGCGGAGTCGAATGCGCCGATGGTCCGATGCGTGACGGCGCCGATGCGGTCCGCGCTGTTGGTCAGCGTCGTCACCTCGGCCACTACCCGGTCGACCTGCGTCATGACCTTGCCGATGGAGGAACACACCACATCGGCGGGACAGTTTTCGACGCTGCCCATCCAGCCGCGCACCGGCTCCATGTAGCGCGACACGTCGCCCGTCACGCTTCTGATCTGCCGCACCGGGGAGAGCAGGGCGTCCATGTTCTGCTGGATCTCGTTCGCCCCCGCCAGCGCGACGCTCATACTCTTGTCCAGCTGGTTGACCGCGCCGTTCATCTGGTCGACGATCTGCCCCAGCGACTTGATCGCATTCACCTGCGGCACGAACGACCCGGCCCCGCGGTCCAGCTGATCGCTGAGCCGGCCCATCGCGGCGGTCAGCGAATTGTCGCTCCACGGAACCCCGCCCGGCCATGCCGCCGACTGCACCTTGCGGACTCCCGGAAGCTCCATCAGGCGGCGGCTGACCTGGTCGATGGCGATCAGCCCGCCCGGATCCCGAAGGTCGTGGTCGGACTCCACGAGCACCACGTCGGGCAGCGGATTACCCGGGTAGACCTGCGCGGCCTTCGTGACCGGCGGGTTCTCGGCGAGTCCCCAGCGCATCCCGACGACGGGCAGCGCGCAGAGCGCGAGCACCACTGCGGTGACGACGACGGGCTTGGACAGGCCCGGGCGCGACAATCCCGGTCGCGACGACGGCCCGGCGGTGTCGGGGCCCGGCACGGCGGGCAGGCCCCTGCCGAGCGCGGGCAACAGTGTCAACGAAGCCGCAAGTGCCACAACGACACCCAGCACGGCCGTGCCCACGCCGTGCAGCGCGGGGGTCCGCGCGAGCAGCAGCGGGCCGGTGAGCAGCGCGGTACACGTCCCGGGCAGCGCCAGCGCGGTCAGCGGGTGGCGGGACCGGCCGAGCAGCACGGTCGATGCGGTGATCATGCCGATCGTCAGGACAGCGGCCAGCGTTGCGGCGAACACCGTGAACGCGGTCGCGCCGAGGTGTCCGACGACCAGTCCGGTCAGCGGCCACGCCACCGCGACGGAGAGCCCGGCCGTCAGCAGCATGATCCCGACGGCCTTCCCCGATCGCCGTGCCCGCAGCAGTAGCAGGGCAGCCATGGCCGCGACGGTGGCCGCGATGGCCGCCCCTTGCCAGGCGCTCAGGTGCAGGGGTTGCTCGTTGGTGGTCGCCGGCACCGTGATGCGGACGCTGACGCCGGCCTCCGGCGGCAGCTTGCGCACCACCGCCCGGGCGGCTTCCAGCGAGTCACGCGCCTGCGTGGACCCGGCCTCGCCCACCAGCCACACCAGCGCGGTTGCGGACCGGCCCTCGCGGCCGGTTCCCATCGGCGCCGTCAGCGGATCCGACCACCAGTCCAGGACGGACCCCACGTGCTTGGTGTCGGCGCGCAGGGCGGTCACGGCGGTGTCGTAGTACTGCTGTTCGTCCGACCCCAACGCGCCGCGGCCCTCCAGCACCAGGTAGGCGACGGCATTGGTGCCGGTGCCCGGGAATGCCTTGGCGGTCCGGCCGGCACTCGGCTGGGCGTGCTGCGTCGGCAGCAGCGCCGAGCCGGTCGGTTTCGCCGGCGCCAGCGCGAAGATCAGGTTCGCGATCACCGCCACCGCAATCCAGGCGATGGCGATCAGGACGGTGACAAGCCGCGATGACCTAGGGTTATCGTCGGCGGGCACACTCGCGATCGTACTGATCGGAGCGTCCGGGGAAGACGTTTTCAAACGGATGTACCAAATTCTGCTAGGGCGGGGTCAGGCTAGACGTCCAGGCGGGCGAACTGATCCTGCCGGTACTGCTCGACGCATGCCCGCCGCCTGACCTTGCCGCTGGTGGTGGTCGGGATCGAACCGGGCGCCACCAGCACCAGGTCGGCGACGCTCAGCCCGTGCGAATTCGACAGCGCCGAGGTGACTTCCCGCTTGATGGCGCCGAGCCGCTCGCGCGCCTCCTCGTCCGTCTCGCCCGGCTTCTTCAGTTCGATGATGGCGACCAGTTTCTCGGTGCTCCGATCGTCAGGGACCGATATTGCCGCGCAACGGCTTCGGGTGATCTCCTGGATGGTCGCCTCGATGTCGTCGGGGGAATGGTTGCGCCCGTAGACAATCAGCAGATCCTTGATCCGGCCGATGATGAACATCTTGCCGTCGGCGGCGAAACCGGAGTCTCCCGTTCGCAGCCAAGGACCTTCGGGTGTGCCCTCCGACGGGTTGGCGATCGTCGCGCCGAACGTGCGCTCGCTCTCCTCGGGCCGCTGCCAATAGCCGGTGGCGACGTTTCCGCCGTGCACCCAGATTTCACCGACCGTGCCGTCCGGGCATTGCGTGCGGGTGTCGGCATCGACGATCCGCACTATGGGTGAGTGCGGCAGCAGGTAGCTGACCAGCGGTGTGCCGGCGCCGGGCGCGCACTTCTCGGCGCGGCCGTCGGCCAGCTTCTCGGAGTCGAATTCGATGAGCTCGGGGGGCTGGGTCGGCTCGCTGTTGGACACGTACACGACCGCCTCGGCGAGCCCGTACGCGGGCCGAATGGCCTTGTCCGCCAGGTTGAACCGGGCGTAGCGGTCGGCGAACCGCTTGATCGTCGCGGGCTGCACCCGCTCGCTGCCGCTGAGGATGGTGTGTACCCGGCCGAGATCCAGCCCGGCCATGTCGTCGTCGGACACTTTGCGGGTCGCCAGGTCGAACGCGAAGTTGGGTGCCGCGCTGAATGCGCTGGTGTTGCGGGCCAGCATCTCGATCCACCGGGCCGGGCGCTGCAGGAAGGACATGGGGCTGGTGAGTACCGCCGGAATTCCCAGCAGGATTGGCGCGCATACCCCCTGCACCAATCCCATGTCGTGATAGAACGGCAACCACGACACGATCGTAAGGTCATGTGGCGCAATGCCTTCCGCATCCGCGAAGAAGCCGCCCATCAGCTGTTCGACGTTGGTCTTGAGGTTCTGATGCGTGAGCATGACGCCGGCCGGCGTGCGGGTGGAGCCCGACGTGTATTGCAGATACGCCAGGGGCGGATGGTTCTCGGCGCCACCGCCACCGGATCCGGTCGGGGCGTCGAGCTCCAGTCGATCCAGCTCGATGATGGCGGGGGCGGATCCGCCGGGCTGCGCCGTAACGTGTTGCACGACATCGCTTATCACCGCCGAAGTGGTGAGGACGGCGACCGGTGTGGCGTCGCGCAGCACCGAGGTCACACGTTCGTCCGCGGCGCCGCCCTGCGGAACCGCGAGGGGAACGGCGACAAAGCCGGCCTGCAGCGCGCCCATGAACGCGTAGATGTACTCCAGGCCCTGCGGGGCCAGTATCACCACGCGGTCACCCGGTGAACCGACGGAACTCAGCTCGCGCGCAACGTTGAGTGTGCGTCGGTACAGCTGCAGCCAGCTCACCTCCAGTGCGACCCCGGCGGCCCAGTCCTGCTCGAAATCGAGAAACGTGAACACCGTGTCGTTGGGCTGCAGACGGGCCGTCGCGCGCAGCACGGAGGGGAGGGAACGCACATTCATGGGCATCACGTTACCGGCCTCATTCGAGGGTTGTCCCCGCCTTCGTGGAATGAACGGGCAGCCGGACGGCGCCCTATAGCCGCCGCCGCGAGGACGTATTGCGCCAGCTCAGCCGTACTTTTCAGGCACTTTTGGGGGCGAAATTCGCGCTTTTGCCGCGGTGCCGGATGGCGGCGTCTAAGCTGCCTGTTGGCGAGATCCGAGTGCACTCGGATTGGGGGCTGTGAAAAAGGCACTGAGGCCTTTCGTTGCCCGATTGAAAAATTCGGTCAAGTCGTCCGATAACACCGGTTGAGCTGAGACGAGGTTAATAGAGCGATGGACACACGTGTCACTCCCGTTGCGGTCATCGGCATGGGCTGCCGGCTACCCGGGGGGATCGACTCTCCCGACAAACTGTGGGAGTCGCTGGTACGCGGCGAGGACCTGGTCACCGAGATCCCCTCGGACCGCTGGGACGCCGACGACTACTACGACCCCGAACCCGGCGTTCCCGGGCGGACGGTGTCGCGCTGGGGTGGCTTCCTCGACGACGTCGCCGGCTTCGACGCGGAGTTCTTCGGCATCAGCGAGCGGGAGGCGACCTCGATCGACCCGCAGCACCGGTTGCTGCTGGAGACCGCGTGGGAGGCGATCGAGCACGCCGGCCTGGACCCTGCGACGCTGGCCGGTTCCGCGACCGCCGTCTACACCGGGCTGACGCACGAGGACTACCTGGTGCTCACCAAGGGCTCGGGCGGCCTGGCCAGCCCGTACGTCGTGACCGGCCTGAACAACAGCGTGGCGTCCGGACGGATCTCCTACGCCCTGGGCCTGCACGGTCCGGCGATGACCTTCGACACCGCCTGCTCGTCGGGCCTCATGGCCGTACACCTGGCCTGCCGCAGCCTGCACGACGGCGAGAGCGACCTCGCCCTGGCCGGTGGCGCCGCGGTGCTGCTGGAGCCCGACGGCAGCGTGGCGACCTCCGCGCAGGGCATGCTCTCGTCGACCGGTCGCTGCCATTCCTTCGACGCCGACGCCGACGGGTTCGTGCGTTCCGAAGGTGTGGCGCTGGTGCTGCTCAAGCGGCTGCCGGACGCCCTGCGCGACGGCAACCGGATCCTCGCCGTCATCCGCGGCACGGCCACCAACCAGGACGGTCGCACCGAGACGCTGACCATGCCGTCGGAGGACGCGCAGGTCGCCGTCTACCGTGCGGCGCTTCAGGCGGCCGGTGTGGGGCCCGAGACGATCGGCGCCGTCGAGGCGCACGGCACCGGCACCCCGGTCGGCGACCCGATCGAATACCGCAGCCTGACGCGGGTGTACGGGGCGGGCAGCCCCTGCGCGCTCGGCTCGGCGAAGAGCAACATGGGCCACAGCGAGTCCGCCGCCGGCGCGGTGGGGCTGATCAAGGCGATCATGTCGATGCGGCACGGGCTGGTGCCGCCGTTGCTGCACTTCAACCGGCTGCCCGAAGAACTTGCCGACATCGAGACGGAACTCTTTGTTCCGCAAGAGGTTACGCAGTGGCCTAATGGCAGCGACGCGCCGCGGCGGGTCGCGGTGTCCTCGTTCGGTATGTCCGGAACCAACGTGCACGCGATTCTGGAGATGCCGCCGGCGGGTACCGACGCGCAAGCTCCCGCGAGCGCCGGCCCGCTGCTGTTCACGTTGTCGTCCACCTCCACCGACGGGCTGCGCACGACCGCGCAGCGGCTGGCCGACTGGGTCCAGGCGCGCGCCGACTCGATCGACCTCCCGGACCTCGCCTATACGCTGGCGCGGCGGCGCTCCCACCGGACTGTGCGCACCGCGGTGGTGGCCGCGACGGCGGCCGAGCTGATCGAGGGTCTGCGGGCGGTCGCGGACGGCGAATTGCCGTACGACGCCGCGGTGGGCCAGGGTGACCGCGGACCGGTCTGGGTCTTTTCGGGACAGGGTTCGCAGTGGGCCGCGATGGGCGCGGACCTGCTCAAGAACGAGCCGGAGTTCGCCGCCACCATCGCCGCGCTGGAGCCGGTGATCGCCGCCGAATCGGGCTTTTCGGTGACCGAGGCCATGACGGCGCCGGAGACCGTGACCGGCATCGACAAGGTGCAGCCGACCATCTTCGCGATGCAGGTCGCGCTGGCGGCGACCATGGAGAAGACCTACGGGGTGCGCCCGGGCGCGGTCGTGGGGCACTCGCTGGGTGAGTCGGCGGCGGCCGTCGTCGCCGGGGCACTGTCGCTGGAAGACGGCGCGCGCGTCATCTGCCGCCGCTCCAAGCTGATGCTGCGGATCTCCGGTTCCGGCGCCATGGCATCGGTGGAACTGCCTGCCAAGCAGGTGAATTCGGAACTGCGGTCGCGCGGAATCGAAGACGTGGCGGTGGCGGTGGTGGCCTCGCCGGAGTCGACGGTGATCGGCGGCGCGACCGAGACCGTGCGCGATCTCGTCGCACGCTGGGAGCAGCGCGAGGTGATGGCGCGCGAGGTGGCCGTCGACGTGGCGTCGCACTCGCCGCAGGTCGACCCGATCCTCGACGACTTGGCCGCGGCCCTCGCCGATCTCGAGCCGATGGCGCCCAAGGTCCCGTACTACTCGGCGACGCTGTTCGACCCGCGCGAGCGCCCCGTCTGCGACGGCAGCTACTGGGTGGACAACCTGCGGCACACCGTGCAGTTCTCGGCGGCGGTGCAAGCCGCGCTGGAGGACGGCTTCCGCGTCTTCGCCGAGCTGTCGCCGCACCCGTTGCTGACCCGCGCCGTCGAGCAGACGGCCCGCAGCCTGGACATGACGGTGGCCGCAATCGCCGGCATGCGCCGCGAGCAGCCGCTGCCATACGGGCTGCGCGGCCTGCTCACCGACGTGCACAGTGCCGGTGCGGCGGTGGACTTTTCGCTGCTGTATCCCACCGGACGACTGGTGGACGCGCCGCTGCCGGCGTGGACGCACCCCCGCCTGTTCATCGACGGCGAGGGGCAGGACCAGAAGGCGCAGGGTGCCACCACCATCGCCGTGCACCCGCTGCTGGGCGCGCACGTGCGGCTGATCGAGGAGCCGGAGCGCCACGTCTGGCAGACCGACGTCGGCACCGACGCGCTGCCGTGGCTGGGCGATCACCAGGTGCACAACGTCGCCGCCCTGCCCGGCGCCGCCTACTGTGAGATGGCGCTGTCGGCGGCCGCGGAGGTCTTCGGCGCGGCATCCGAGGTGCGCGACGTCGTCTTCGAGCAGATGCTGCTGCTCGACGAGCAGACCCCGATCGACGCCGTCGCGTCCGTGGATGCACCCGGCGTCGTCAACTTCGCGGTGGCGTCCAACCAGGACGGCGAGAACGCGCAGCACGCGACCGCGACGCTGCACGAGGCCGAAAGCGACTCGGCGCCACGCGCATACGACATCGCCGCCCTGCTCGCGGCGCATCCGGTCAGCGTGGACGGGGCCGGGATGCGGGAATCGTTCTCCGAGCGCGGCGTGCAGCTGGGCCCGGCCTTCGCCGGCCTGGCCACCGCGCGCACCACGGAGACCGGCGCCGGCACGGTGCTGGCCGAGGTCGCGCTGCCCGCGTCGATCCGGTTCCAGCAGGGTGCCTACAGCGTCCACCCGGCGCTGCTGGACGCCTGCTTCCAGTCGGTGGGTGCCGGCGTTCCCGCTGACGCCGGTGGCGGCCTGCTGTTGCCGCTGGGCGTGCGCCAGCTACGTTCCTACGGACCGGCCCGCAACGCCCGCTACTGCTACACGCGGCTGACGAAGATCGAGGGCACCGGCGGCGAGGCCGACCTCGACCTGCTGGACGAGAACGGGGCCGTTCTGCTGGCCGTGCGCGGGTTGCACATGGGCACCGGAACCGCCGAAGGTGGTGAGCTGGACAAGCTGCTCAGCGAACGCCTGCTGACCCTGGAATGGCAGCAGCGGCCGCTGCCCGAGGTGTCCGAGGACGCCGGGTCGTGGCTGCTGATCGACACCTCCGATGGCGCGGACCTGCTGACCTCGACGCTGACGGACGCGCTGAAATCTCAAGGCGCGGAATGCGCCACCCTGCCGCTGCCGCGGGAAGCCGATCTCGAACCGTTGGTCAGCCAGCTGCGTAACAGGACCTTCGCCGGTGTGGTGATCCTCTGCGGACCGCGCGTTGGTGATCCGGACGAGCAAAGCCTGGTGTCGGGCCGCGAGCAGGTCCGCCATCTGGTGCGGATCACCCGTGAACTGGCCGAGCTGGAAGGCGAGCTGCCCAGGCTGTTCGTCGTCACGCGGCAGGCACAGCTGGTGCGTCCGGAGGACGAGGCGAACCTGGAGCAGGCCGGGCTGCGTGGCCTGCTGCGCGTGATCGGCAGCGAACACCCGCTGCTGCGCACCACCCAGGTCGACGTCGACGAGCACACCGAAGTCGAGCAGCTGACCCAGCAGCTGCTGTGCGGCTCGGAGGAGGACGAGACCGCGTGGCGTAACGGCGAGTGGTACGTGGCGCGCCTGTGCCCCAGCCCGCTGGGCCACGAGGAGCGTCGCACCGCGGTGCTGGACCCCGAGCACGACGGCCTGCGGCTGGCCATCCGCAATCCGGGTGACCTGCAGTCGCTGGAACTCGTTGCGGCCGATCGCGTTCCGCCCGGGCCCGGGCAGATCGAGGTCGCCATCAGCATGTCCACGATCAACTTCGCCGACGTCCTCATCGCGTTCGGCAAGTTCCCCATCATCGACGACCGCAAGCCGCAGCTCGGCATGGACTTCGTGGGTGTGGTGACCGCGGTCGGTGAGGGTGTCGAGGGCCACCAGGTGGGCGACCGCGTCGGCGGCTTCTCCGAGGGCGGCTGCTGGCGAACGTTCTTGACGTGCGATGCCAACCTGGCCATCACGCTGCCGTCGGCGCTGACCGACGAGCAGGCGATCTCGTCTGCCACCGCGCATGCCACGGCCTGGTACGGGCTGAACGACCTGGCCGGGATCAAGGCCGGTGACAAGGTGCTGATCCACTCCGCGACCGGCGGTGTGGGGCAGGCGGCCATCTCGATCGCACGCGCGGCGGGAGCGGAGATCTTCGCGACGGCCGGCAACCCGGCCAAGCGGCAGATGCTGCGCGACATGGGGATTGAGCATGTCTACGACTCGCGCAGCGTCGAGTTCGGCGAACAGATCCGCGCCGACACCGACGGCTACGGCGTGGACATCGTGTTGAACTCGCTGACCGGCGCCGCCCAGCGCACCGGCCTGGAACTGCTGGCCTTCGGCGGCAAGTTCGTCGAGATCGGCAAGGCCGACGTGTACGGCAACACCCGGCTGGGGCTGTACCCGTTCCGGCGCGGCCTGACGTTCTACTACGTGGACCTCGCGCTGATGACCGTCATCCAGCCCGAGCGGATCCGCGAGTTGCTGTCCACGGTGTTCAAGCTGGCCGCCGAGGGCGTGCTGACCGCGCCGCAGTGCACGCATTACCCGCTGACCGACGCCGCCAACGCCATTCGGGCGATGAGCAACGCCGAGCACACCGGCAAGCTCGTGCTCGACATACCGCGCAGCGGCGGTCGCAGCGTGGCGGTGCCGCCGGAGCAGGCGCCGGTGTTCCGCTCCGACGGTGCCTACATCATCACCGGTGGCCTGGGTGGCCTGGGCCTGTTCTTCGCCGAGAAGATGGCGGCGGCCGGTTGCGGCCGGATCGTGCTGACCGCCCGCTCACAGCCCAACCCGAGGGCCCGGCAGGCCATCGATCGGCTGCGCAAGGCCGGCACCGACGTCGTGGTGGAGTGCGGCAACATCGCCGACGCCGAGACCGGGGACCGGTTGGTGAGCGCAGCGACCGCCACCGGGTTGCCGCTGCGCGGCGTGCTGCACTCCGCGGCCGTCGTCGAGGACGCGACGCTGACCAACATCACCGACGAGCTGATCGACCGCGACTGGTCGCCCAAGGTGTTCGGATCGTGGAACCTGCACCGGGCCACGGCCGGCCAGCCGCTGGACTGGCTGTGCCTGTTCTCCTCGGGCGCGGCGCTGCTGGGCTCGCCCGGGCAGGGCGCCTACGCCGCGGCCAACAGCTGGGTGGACGCGTTTGCCCAGTGGCGGCGCGCTCAGGGTCTGCCCGTCACCGCGATCGCGTGGGGCGCGTGGGGCGAGGTCGGCCGCGCGACGTTCCTGGCCGAGGGTGGCGAGATCATGATCGACCCCGACGAAGGTGCGTACGCCTTCGAGACGCTGCTGCGCCACGACCGCACCTACACGGGGTACATCCCGATCCTCGGGGCGCCCTGGCTGGCCGACCTGGTCCGTCGCAGCCCGTGGGGCGAGATGTTCGCATCGACGGGGCAAAGCACCAGGGGCCCAAGCAAATTCCGCACCGAGCTGACTGCCTTGCCGCAAGACGAGTGGCCCGCCCGGTTGCGGCGCCTGATCGCCGAGCAGGCCGGCGTGATTCTGCGCCGCACCGTCGACGCCGACCGGCCGTTCGTCGAGTACGGCCTGGACTCGCTGGGCATGCTCGAGATGCGTACCCACATCGAGACCGAGACCGGGATCCGCTTGTCGCCCAAGATCATCGCGAGCCACAACACCGCCCGCGCCCTGGCGCAGCACCTGTCGGACACGCTGGTCGAGGAGGCGGCGGGCGCTCCGGCCTGAGTGCTCGCGGGTTGTCGGCCTGGGCGGGCACCCTGCGGGGCGGGATTAGGTCGGCCTGCCCCGAGCGCCCGGTGGCCATTACGGTCCCCGGAGGGATCTGGGAGTCGAGTCTGTGTGGTGGCCTGGAGCCTGCGTCCTGAACGGTGGAATCGGTCGCCGTGAGCGCACTCTCGGCGAGTGTGCGCGGCGGGGTCGTTCAGTCCACCTCTCAGCGAAAAATCTTGTGCCGCACAAGGGTTGTCGCTGATAGGTGGACAGAATCATAGGGCAACTTTCCTGCGACCTGTCTTGGGTTTTCCCGATGTGGATCGCATAGCCGTAACTTGTCGTACCCCGCTGCTTTGATGGGGTTATGTCGTCGTTTCCGCCCATGCCTCTTGCGCCTGTGCCGGCGAACAGGCCGATGGATCGTTTGGAGGTGTTGTTCGAGGAGCTCGCGGAGTTGGCGGGTCAGCGTAACGCGATTGACGCCCAGATTGTGGCGCGGGTGGCTGAGATTGAGCGTGACGGGTTGTGCGGGCTGACCGGGGCGCGGTCGGTGAAGGCGTTGGTGGCCTGGCGGCTGGGTTTGTCGTCGTCGACGGCGGCCACGGTGACCACGGTCGCGGGCCGGATCGGGGAGTTCCCGTTGTGTGCCGAGGCGATGGCGGCGGGCCGGTTGTCGCTGGATCAGGTGGGGGTGATCGCCGCCGGGGCGGGTGCGGGTTCCGATGAGCATTATGCGGAGCTGGCGGCGGTGGCCACGGTCAACCAGTTGCGCACCGCGGTCAAGCTGGAGCCCCGCCCCGAGCCGGAACCGCGCCCGGCGCCGGAGGCCTCGTTCCGCAAGACCGGCACCGAGGCGGGCAGTTGTTACCGGATCACGTTGGGCCGGTTGGAGGCGGCGAGGTTTGATGCCGCGCTGGCCTCGCATCGGGATGCGCTGATCGCGCAGTGGACACGCGACCACGCTGAGAGTAGCGAGGAGCAGCGGCCCCCGATCCCGTCCACAGTGGATGCGTTTCTGCGGTTGGTGGAGGCCGGCTGGGACGCCGATGCCGCCCGGCGCCCGCACAGCGCGCACACCACGGTGGTGGTGCACCTCGACGTCGCCGCCCGTGCCGCCGCCCTGCACTTGGGGCCGCTGCTGACCGACGCCGAACGGCAGTACCTGACTTGTGATGCCACCTTTGAGGCGTGGTTTGAACGCGACGGGGTGCCGATCGGGGCGGGTCGGGAGACCCGCCAGATCAGCCGCCGGCTGCGCCGCGCCCTCGAGCACCGCCATCCCACGTGTGCGGTGCCCGGCTGTGGGGCCACCCGCGGCCTGCACGCCCACCACCTCACCCACTGGGAGGACGGCGGGCCGACGGAGTTGACCAATCTGGTGCTGCTGTGCCCGTATCACCACCGGCTGCATCACCGCGGCGGCATCACGATCTCCGGGACCGCCGAGGATCTGAGCGTCACCGACAGCGACGGCCGCACCCTGGACAACCGGTCGCTGGCCCGACCACCCAACACACCCCCACCCGATGTCCCACCCTGGAACGGCCCGCTGGGCGAACGCGCCGACTGGTGGTGGTACACACCCTACGAACCCAAAAAGACCGGGACATAGCGTATCTCGATCGCGCGATCCGCAAGGCGCTAGCCTAAGCGCATGTATAGCGCGCTTTCCAATTCCGCGTCCCCGGCCTGGTGGATTGTTGCGGCGCTTTTCGTCGTCGGTTGGTGTGTGCTGGCCATCATCGCGCGCCGTCGGGGGCAGAGGTTGAAACGGCTCAACCAGTGGAATCCCGGCGACCGTGACCGCCACTCTCGTCGGGACGGGGGAAGCGGCTGTGGCGGAGGAGGTTGTGGTGATGGGGGCGGCGGCGGAGGTAGCCACTAGCTCCGGCGAGTGCAACGCCGCGAGGAAACCTCGCGAGGAGCTGTCGCGCATAGGCGGACAAACGGGCAGCCCAGTTAGCTCACTCCATGTCCCACGCGTAGTCCGACGGAATGGTGCACAGCAGCGAACGTATCGCCTCGAGCACCTTTTCCGCCGGGATGTGGCCATGGTGCTCGATGACCATTCGCCCGTCCTGGATCCCGCAGCCGTAGAAGTCCAGCGGCACGGTGATGGAACAGTAGAACTGGCCTTGGAATTCGCCGAGTTGCATGCCCTCGGGCGTCGGGATGTGAAACGCGCTGACGTCGGTGCAGAACACCAGCGGCGGCAACCCGGGCGGCGTCCCCTCGAAGGCCACGCCGAAGTTCAGCGCCGACTGCTGGATCAGGCCGTTGGTCAGGTCGGCGCGGAAGGTCGCACCGATATCGGTGGCCAACTCGACGATGTCGGTGTCCGGTCCGATCTCGGCGAGGTAGGTCGCCACCCCGACCAGGTTGGTGCTCTCGGTGGGGCGCACCGGCGGGTTGAGGAAATACCGCAGGTCGACGGGATAGGCGTAGGGGATCGGCACATGCGGGGTCTCCCGAAACTGCCACTCGGTCATCAGGATTGCGCCGGCCACCACGGTGTTGACGCTGACCCGATTGTCCTGGCAGAACTGCACCAGGTCGGCCGTTTCCTCCTCGGTGAGCCGTACTCGGGTCACCGGAACACCCTGGGGCGAACCGGGATTCGCGATCAGGGTCGGCTTCACAGAAGGGGGCAGGTCATAGGCGAACATCACCGGCATGAACCGCTCGACGCCGGTCACGCCCATCCGCTTGATGCCTCGGCTCTCCAGCACGACCTCCAGCGGCGCGGGCGCGGGCTCCGGGTTGATCGGGCCGGGGTCGCCGTTGGTGACGACTTCGGTGTAGCGGGTGAACATCTCCTCCAGCAGGCCCGCGCCGTGGTGGCCGTCGGCGATGCTGTGGTGCAGGAAGACGGTCAGGTGGGAGACGCCCTCGCCGAGCGTCAGCCGCATATTCAACAGCGACGCACTCTGATCGAGCTTGATCGCGGCGGCCCCGTTGGCGCCGGCCCTATTGTCGACGACCTGGATTCCGGAGTGCAGCAGGTCGTCGGCGACGAGGTGAAAGCCGCCGTCGGCGGCCGGCTCCAGATGACTGGCCAGCACCGGGTGCGCCTCAACCAGGGCGTCGAAGGCCTCGCACAGGGCGTCGACGTCGACGACGCCGCGCAGTTCGATGGTCATCGAGGTGAAGACCTCGTACTGCGCGAAGACTTCCTCGCTGTGTGACAGCTTTCGGATCGTGGATCCGGGAAACACTTGGAGACTCCCGCCTTTTCGAGATCAGTGCGTGCAGGCCCGCCGGTAGCCGAGGGCCAGGGGGACGGCCGACGTGACGCAGATGAACACGGCCCATCCCACGGTCGCCAGGTACGGCATCAGTACCGGCCCGCCCGTGGACAATCCGCGCATCGCCGCGACGGCGTAGCTCACGGGCTGATACTGCACCACCGGCTGAATCCAGGTGGGGTACTGGTCCAGCGGCAGCAGCCCGGTGGAGAAGAAGATGAGCATCGCCTGTCCGACCTCGACGGCCTCGACCACCAGCACCTGCCCGATGTGCAGGGCCACGGTGGTGACGCTGATGGCGAAGGCGACGCCCAGTATCACCGGAACGCTGAGCCACATCAGGGCCGCGACGAAGCCCTGTCGGAACCGGAAGCCCAGCACGACGCCCGCGCCCAGCATCACGAGGGTGCTGAAAAAGATCCTGACCGCGTCCGCGAGGACCCGGGCCAGCAGGCCCGACGCCCGGTGCACCGGCATCACCCACAGCCGCGACAGCAGCCCGCTGGTGCGCTCGCGCATCAGGTCGATCGCCACGAACGTCGAGCCGGTGATCGAAGCGCCAAGCGCGATCAGCGGCACGATGCTGTACATCGCGTTGTCGTGGGTCATCGCGTAGATCAGGCTGCCGAGGACGATCTTGAGCACCAGCAGGAACAGGATCGGAAAGATCAGGGCCTCGATGACGGTGACGAAGTCACGCGCCCATCGCGTCAGGATCCGCCTGGTCTGCAACAGGGTTGACGAAACGAGCACCCGCATCGAATTCTCCGGGTACTGCGCGGCCGCGGGCGCCAGCCCGACTTCTGCAACGGTCGTTTGGGTAGCCATGGGATCAGGACCGCCTGGACAAGACGTAGTAGGAGGTGGGAATCAGGATCACCACGACGGCGGCCATCCATGCCAGCGTCGGCATCATCACGGGCCACGACACCGGCGTGACCCGTTTGATGGTGTCCCCGGCCAGCGCGCGCAGCGCGATCACAAACTGGGAGATGGGCTGGTTGCGGACGAACGGGTGGACCCACAGCGGAAACAGCCGCAGCGGCATCAGGCCGACCGACAGCAGCCCGAAGGTCAGAATCGGCAGGGTCAGCAACGGCAGCATCGCGTCGGGGTTCTTGGTGGCGGTGCCCAGCAGGTCCGCGGCGAAGGACAGCACCGCCCCGATCACGAGCACCAGCAGGCAGAAACCGACGATGTAGATCGCTCCCCGGTGAAACCGGAACCCGATCACGTAACCGCAGATCAGCGAAGACACCAGGCCGATCGAGCAGCGGTACACGCTGGCCGAGACGCGGGCGAACACCGGCGTCAACTGGGGCATCGGCATGGACCTGAACCGCCGGTTGACGCCCTGTTGCGAATCGATCGCCGCCCGGAACGCCGACGAGATGGCGGCGAACGCGACGGCCTGCAGGATGACCAGCGGCGTGATGTACTGCCCGATATTGCTGGCGACGCCCGAGCTGCCGCCGCCCACGAAACGGTTCCAGGCGATGGAGAACGGGATGTAGATGCCCGCCGTGAAGGCCACCGACGCGCCGATCGCGGTGATCAGTTCGCCGTTGCGCAGCGTCGGCAGGATGAACCGGGTGGTGAGCACCCACCATTGCCTGATCGCCGACGGGCGGGGTTTCTTCAGGGTCGGGTCGAAGCCCAGGGTTACGGTCGGAACACTCATCACACCGCCCCGGAAGCCACATGGCTCAACGCGTGCGCCTCGCTGGGATCCGCTGTCAGGGACAGGAATACGTCATCCAGCGACGGCCGGCGCAGCGCGATGTCGGCGAGCTCGATCCGCGCCTCGTCGATCCGTTGCGCGGCCTCGATGAGGGTCCTCGTCCCGTCGGGCGCGGGCATCGCGATCCGGTCCGATTCGGCGGTCAGCATGGCCCGGGTCTGGTCCGGCAGCAGCGAGCCGAGCGCTACGACGATGGCGTCCAGATCCTGCACATTGCGCGGCACGATCTCGCAGAACGTGTCGCCGGCGCGGTGCTTGAGCTCGTTCGCGGTGCCCTCCGCGATGATCTTTCCGTGATCGATCAGGATGATCCGGTCGCTGAGGGCGTCGGCCTCCTCGAGGTACTGCGTGGTCAGCAGCGTGGCGATGCCCAGCTTCTTGAAGCTGCCCACCAGATCCCAAATGGCTTGCCGGCTGCGGGGATCCAGGCCCGTCGTGGGCTCGTCCAGGAACGCCACCTGCGGCTGGACCACCAGGCCGCACGCGATGTCGATCCGGCGCCGCATGCCGCCGGAGTACGTGCTCACCCGCCGCTTGCCGGCGTGCACCAGGTCGAATTGCTGCAGCAGTTCGTCCGCCCGCTTGCGGGCGTCGGACTTGTCCAGCCCGTACAGGCGGCCGAACATCACCAGGTTCTGCTCGCCGGACAGCATGTCGTCGACGGCCACCTGCTGGCCGGTGACCATGATCGAGCGGCGCACGCCGGCCGCCTGGGACACCACGTCGTAGCCGGCGACGGTCGCTTTGCCGCTGTCCGGCCGGGTCAGCGTCGACAGGATGTCCACCATCGTCGTCTTGCCGGCCCCGTTGGGCCCGAGCAGGCCGATCACCTCGCCGCGCCCGACGTCGAAGCTCACGTCGTCGAGGGCCAGCACCTTGCCGCCGTACGCCTTGCGGATCCCGCGTACGCGCACCGCCATGTCGTCGTTAGTCATCAGTTCCCCCTCAGCCGGCGTCCAGGCTCGACAGATCCACCAGGGCGCCGGCCTCGTGTGCCCCAACCATTTCGCTGGCGTCCTGCTCCTCCTGCTCGGCCGCGATGCCCTCCTGGATCAGCTCGCTGAGGGCGGCCGGGAAGTTGCGCGCCAAAGCCTCGGCCGTCGCCTGCGGTATCCGGCGGGTGTCGTACCACCAGTCGAGGTGCAGTGCGCCGCCGGTCCGGTACGCCCGGAGCTCGATCGGATGGCCCAGCCCGGGCAGCGGTTCGCGCACCGGCGTCGTCATGTCGGAGTCGAACTGTACCGGAGCATCGACGGCCGGCACTTCCGGGATCACGCCCGCATACCGGAAGTGGATGTCGGGTGTGCGCTGGGCGCCCAGCACGCGGCCGGTCGGCGCGTAGAGGTAGCGCAGCAGGCCGTACCCGATGCCGTAGTGCGGAACGGACTTGAGGGTGTCATGCACGGCGTCCAGCTGCCGAATCGCAGCCGCCCCCTGCCCTTTCACGCAGTCCAGCGGGATCGGGTAGTACGTCGTGAACCAGCCCACGGTCCGGCGCACGTCGACGTCGGGCCGCAGCACCGAGCGGCCCTCGCCCTCGAGTTCGACGGCGACCACACCGTCGCCGACCGTCTGCGCGATGGCCCGGCCGAGCCCGGCCAGCAGGATCTCCTGGATCGAGCGCCGGAACCTGCGCCGGGCGTCGTCGAGCTCCGATGTCTGCTCGGCGGTCAGCGGCGCCGTCAGCCGCGTCAGATCGTCGGCGGTCGGCGGCTGCGTGCCGGCGTCGGGTGCGTCCGAAGCCAGCCACAGCGTCACCTTGTTGGCGTTCTCGACCCAGTAGGCGCGGCTGTCCAGGGCCGCCGGGTGGGTCGCGAGGGCCGCGGCGCGCAGCGACCAGTCCCGCCACCCGGTGGTGACCGATTCCAGCGTGATCTCCTGGTCAGCCAGCCGCTGCCCGAACGCGGTGATGAGGTCCGTCCCCAGAATCTGGCGCGTCGCGTCGTCGGTGACGATCTCGTGCAGCGCGAGGCCCAGGTACTGCGGACCGCCCGCGGCGCCGGTGATGTGTACCGCGGCCAGTGCCGAATCACCTTGCTCGGCAATCAGTTCGGCCAGGATCCGCGACACCGCGGCCCGCTCGTCGGTGCCGTCGTCGGGCAGCGTCGCGGTGGAAAGCCGGGTGAACTCGCCCGGCGGTTCGATGTGCTGCTCGGGCAGGCCGGCGTTGTCGACAAGCCGCAGGCGCAGCGCGTCGTGGTGGTTGGTGACCGCCGTGAGCACCGCACGAATGTCGTCGGCGCCCACCGTCGGGTCCAGGCGCAGGATCAGCGGAACACGCCAGCGGGCGGTGTCGCGCAACCCCCGGTCGAGGAAGTAGGCGATGTTGGGCGGCACCGCCGGATGTGCCTCGGCCTCCGGGGCTTTGGCCAACCCGCTGGACGCGAACGAAGCGTCGACGGCGCGCGACAGCGAAGCCAGGGTGGGGTGTTCGTAGAGGTCCTGCGGGCTGATGGAGAGGCCCTCGTTCGCCGCGCTCATCGCGATGCTGATCGCCATCAGCGAATCACCGCCCATGTCAAAGAAATTGGCGGTGCGATCCACCTCGGGCACACCGAGGCACTGGGTCCAGATGCGGTGCAGGGTGGCCTCGGTCTGCGACTCACCGGTGCCGGCCGCGCCGGCGGCGGGAGCGGAACCGGCCGCGGCGCCGACGTGTGAGCCGTTGGTCGTGGCGGGGATGGCGGACCAGACCCGTTGCTTGGGTTCGACCCAATGCTTTTGGCGGGCAAACGGATAACCGGGCAGGGAAACCAGCTGCGGGTGCGCGGCGCGCCGCGGCGCCCAGTCCACCTCGACCCCCGCCGACCACAGCTCACCGAGGGCGCGCAGGAACGTGTCGCGGTCGTCGGCGTTCTGGATCGGGTGGCGCATCAGCCGGACCGCGCGGTGGCCGTTGGGCCATTTCGCGTGCCGGATCGCGGAGCCGCTCAGGCTGCCGCCGGGTCCGACCTCGACCAGGATGCGGCCGGGCTCGGCGAGTGCCACGTCGAGTTCGTCGGCGAACCGGATCGTCGAACTGATCTGCCGCGTCCAGGTTTCCGGGTCGGTCACCTGCTCGTCGGTCAGCCAGGTCCCGGTCAGGTTGCTCAGCAGCCGGGTGCGCGGGGTCTTCAACTGCTGGCCGGACAGGAACTCCTTGAACTCGGCCAGCATCGGTTCCATCGAGCTGGTGTGGAACGCGTGCGTGGCGCGCACGCGCCGCACCGGGATGCCCGCCTCGGTCAGCCGCTGGCTGAACGCGCGGATCTCGTCCTTGGGGCCGGCGACCACGCAGTTGCCGGCGTCGTTCACCGCGGACAACTCGACACCGCCCGACAGGTACTGCGCGACGTCGTCCGGGCCCACCGCGACCGCGACCATGGCGCCGGGCGGCGACTCGTGCATCAGGCGGGCCCGCAACGACACCGTCTTGATCGCGGTGTCGAGATCGAACACGCCGGCCAGGGTGGCCGCGATGTACTCGCCGGTGCTGTAGCCGATGTACGCCCCGGCGCGCACCCCGTAGCTGTCGACCAGTTGCGCGAGCGCGTATTCCACCGTGAACAGCGCCGGCTGCGAGCGGTCGATGCGCTCCAGATCCGCGGCGTTGCCACCGAAGATCTCGCTGTGCAGATCGACACCCATCGCCTCGCGGAAGCCGGCGGCGCAAGCGTCGAAGTGCTCGGTGAAGACGGGCTCGCTGTCGTAGAGCCCCTTGGCCATGCCGACGTGCTGGGCCCCCTGGCCGGGGAACATGAACACGACACGTTCCGTGGCTGACTCGGAGTCGGCCGATTCACCGACGAACACGTTGTCGTGCTCGGCGGCCCGCAGCACCGTGGCCGCGTGCTCGCGGTCGTGCACGACGGCGGCCAGCGTGACCTTGTGCTTGCGGCGCCGGGTCAGGGTGTGCGCGACGTCGGACAGCTTCGGGCCGTCGGAGCGCTCCAGCGCGTTGGCCAGCGCGGCCCGCGAGTCCGCCAGTGCCGCAGCGGTTTGCGCCGAGAGCAGCAGCACCTGCGGGCCGGCCGGGGCGGGCTCGGGTGCATGAGCGGGCGCCTCCTCGACGACGACGTGCGCGTTGGTGCCGCCGACGCCGAACGAGCTCACGCCGGCGCGAAGCACACCGTCCCACTCCCATTGGCTGTATTTGCTCTGCACGACGAAGGGGCTTTGGTCCAGCCGCAGTTCGGGGTTGGGGCTGGTGTAGTGCAGGGTGCCGGGCAGGGCCCTGTTCTTCAGGCACAGGATCGTCTTGACCAGGCCGGCGACGCCGGCGGCGACCTCCAGGTGGCCGATGTTCGCCTTCACCGAGCCCAGCACGCACGGGCCGGGACGGGGCGTGTCGGAGACCTCGAATGCCGCTCGGAGGCCCTGGATTTCGATCGGGTCGCCCAGCGCGGTGCCCGTCCCGTGGCATTCGACGTAGCTGATGGTCGAGGCGTCGACGCCGGCCACCGCGTGGGCCTCCGCGATGACGTCGGCCTGCGCGGCCGGATTGGGCGCCGCGTAGCCCATTTTCGCCGAACCGTCGTTGTTGATCGCCGATCCGCGGATCACGGCGTGCACGCGGTCCCCGGCGTCGAGCGCGGCCTGCAGGGGCTTGAGGGCCAGCATCGCGACGCCGCTACCGAAGACCGTCCCGTCGGCGCGCACGTCGAAGGGCCGGCAGTGGCCGACGGCGGACACCATCGATCCGGGTGAGACGAAGTAGCCGACGTGATGGGGGACGCACAGCGACGACCCGCCGGCCAGCGCCATGTCGCATTCGCCGGACAGCAGGCTCAGGCAGGCCAGGTGGACCGCGACCAGCGAGGACGAGCAGGCGGTCTGCACCGCGATGCTCGGCCCGCGCAGGTTGAACGCGTGCGATATCCGGGTGGCCAGGAAGTCCTTGTCGTTCTGCAGGAACAGGCTGAACTGGTCGAAGTTCAGGCCCTCGGCCAGCACGGCGTTCGGGTCGCGGTGCGACAGCAGGTTGTGCAGCAGATAGCCACTGGGAGAGCTGGTTCCGTATACGCCGATCGAGCCGTCGAAGCGCGCCGGGTCGCAGCCGGCGTCCTCGAGCGCGTGCCACGCGCACTGCAGGAACAACCGGTGTTGCGGGTCCAGCACCTGGGCCGCCAGCGGAGGGAAGCCGAAGAACTCGGCGTCGAACTCGTCGATCGCGTCGAGCAGCGGCGCGCGGCGCACGTACGCCGGGTTGGCCAAGGTTTGCTCGCTGACCCCGTTGTCGCGCAGCTGCTGCTCGGACAGGGTGACGATGGATTCCTTGCCGCGCCGAAGATTGCTCCAAAAGGTCGAAACGTCGTTGGCGCCGGGGAATTTGCCGGCCATGCCGACCACCGCGATCGCGTTGTCGGGGATGCTCACTGGTCTTGTCCTCTCGGTACTTCAGGTCTAGGTAGGAGGTCTGGGTCGGCGCCGCATCGCTGCGCCCTGGCGCGCCGCGGCGCGCTGCTGCGCCCGGTCGCGAACACTGTCTGTCTTCTGTGTGCCCTCGTCGGGACTCGAGAGCCCGAGTTGACTCATGAGGTCGGCCGTCAGGTCCCGCAGGGAGGCGCCCTGCAGGATCAGCGTCACCGGCGGCTCCACCCCGAAGTCGGCCCGCGCGCCGTTGCGGATCCGCACGGCCATCAGGGAATCCAGGCCCAGCTCGGTCAGGGGCATGCCCGCGTCGACGGCCGATCGGTCGGCGTAGCCCATCACCGCGGCGATGCGCGCGCACATCCGCTCGGTCACCAGGCGCTGCGCCTCCGCGGGGTCCAGGTCCCGCAGCGCGTCGGGGCCGGCCCAGTCGCCGAGGTCGCCCGCGGTGTCCAGCTCCTCGACCACCCGGGTGAAGTAGCCGATGCCGCGGATCTCGGGGAAGGCGACCAGCGCCCGGTCGGCACGCAGCCGCGCCACGCCGGTCAGGCCGCGGTCGGCGGCCAGCAGCGTGTCGAGCGCCTCGATGCCCTCGGCCGGCGTGATGGTGTCGAGCACGCTGCCCACCAGGGCCTGGGCGACGCCCACCTCAGACCACGGTCCCCAGTTGATCGCCGCCGCGGGCAGGCCGGCGGCCCGCCGCCACGCGACCAGTGCGTCGAGCCACGCGCTGGCGCAGGCGTAAGCCCCCTGCCCGGGGGAGCCCAACAGCGAAGCGACGGAGGAGAATCCGAGCCACCAGTCCAGCTCGCAGCCGGTGCTGGCGTGGTGCATCCGCAGCGCGCCGGCGGCCTTGGGGGCCCACACCCGGTCCAGGTTCTCCTTGGTCATGGAGAACACCAGGCTGTCTTCGATGACGGCCGCGCCGTGCACGATTCCGCGCAGGTCGGTTTGCCCGGCGGCCTCGATGAGCCGGTCGGCAACCCCGGGCGCGGCCACATCGCCTGCGACGACGACGATTTCGGCGCGCGTTTCCAACTCGGTCAGCACCTTGCGCGCGTCGTCGTTGGGCTCGCTGCGGCCGTTGAGGACCACCCGGCCGGCTCCGCGGTCCACCAGCCATTTGGCGACCACCAGGCCGAGGCCGCCGAGACCACCGGTGACGATGTAGGACGCGCCCTGGCGGACCACGGGGTTGTGCTTGCCGGTGTCGAGGTTGGCGTGCGCCAGGCGTTCGACGAACCGCCGCTCACCGCGGCGCGCGATGACGTCGTCGCCGCCGGTGTCGTGCAGTTCGGCGGTCAGTGCGGCGAAGGTGTCTTGCGCCGCATCCAGATCCAGCAGTGTCGCGCGCAGGTCCGGGTGCTCGAAGGCGAGGACGCGAACGAGGCCCTTCAGGGCGGCCGTCGCCGGGGTCACCGGCTCGTCGTCGGTCACCGCGAGCCCGCCCCGGGTGACCAGCCACAGCCGCGGCGATCGACCGTGCCACGTGCCGACCACCGCGCGCACGACGGTCGCGATCGACCACACCGTGTCGCGCGCGGCCGAAAGCCCGTCGTCGAGTCCGGTCGAGGCACCGCCGACGAAGACCACCAGGCCGGCGGGGGGATGGTCCGGGTCGCCCGCCGTTTCGGCGAACGCCGCCAGCATCGCCGACTCGTTGTGCAGGTCGGCGGTGTGCACCGGACGTTGCGGTGAGCGCCACCGCTGCGCGAACTCGTCGGCCCCCGCCTTGCCCGACGCGCCCAGCGCCGGATCGGTGAGCACCAGCCAACTTCCGGGTGCGGCTTCCGGGGCCGCCGCCGAATCCGCTGCCGTGATCGGGTTCTCGACCCATTCGGCGTCGAAGACCTTCTGCGCCAGCGGCAGTGGCACCGCGCGGCGTTCGACGCGGCGCAGATAGATGCCGTCGACCTCGGCCGCGACCGAGCCGGAGTCGTCGACCAGCACGACCTTGCCCAGCTTGCCGGCGCCGCCGTCGAGGTTCGTCAGGCGGGCGCGGCACGTCAGGTGCCGGCCGATCTCGCGGTACACCCGGACGGACTCGAACGAGACTGGCAGGTAGCTGGTTTCGGTCGAACCGGCGACCTCGTCGTCGGGTATCGCGGCGCCCACGCTCTGCATGGCGCTGTCCAGCACGACGGGGTGCAGCCGGTACGCGGGATGCCGGGGAACCTCGTCGGGAACCGTGATCTCGGTTTCGGCGGAACCGTCGGGCAGCCGGGTGATGCGGGTCAGGCCCGCGAAGGCGGGGCCGTGGTGCTGTCCCGTCTGCCGCAGCAGGGCGTAGAAGTCGGCCGGCGACACGGTTTGGCCGCCGGAAGCGCGCCCGGCGTCGTCGCGGCCCGGCGCGGCCTGCTGGGTCTGCTCCGCCCGCGCGGTGGCGTGCCGGGTGAATTCGCCGGTGGCCGTGCGGGAATAGATTTCGATGTGGCTCTTGCCGTCCGCCCCGCGGATCAGCTGCGTGGTCAGCTGGGTGTGGCCGTCCAGCGGCAGCATCTGCTCGACCTCGAGCTGGTGGATCGAGACGGTTCCGCCCAGCGCCTCGGTGGCCGCCGCCAGAGCGATCTCGGCGAACCCGGCGGCCGGCATGATGGCCTGACCGAACACCTTGTGATCGGCCAGCCAGGGACTGACGTCCGTGCCGACGTCGGACTGCCAGACATGCGCTCCGGTGGGCGTTTCGATGTGCGCGCCGAGCAGCGGGTGGCCGGAGGTCAGCTGGGCGATCGCCGAGCGGTCCGCGACCCAGAACCTGCTGTGTTGCCACGGTGCGGGCGGCAGGTCCACCAGGCGGCCGACGGTGGCGTCGGACGCGCCGGCGCCGACGGTGGCGAGCTGGGCGTGGAAGAACAGGGTCTGGTCGGCGTCGCGGTTCATCGCGCCCAAAACGGTATGGGTGACCAGGTGACTGCCCTCGCCGAGCGTGTCGGTGATGGCGTGGGTGAGCACGGGGTGCGGGCTGATTTCGACGAACGTGTGGTTCGCGCCTCCCGCTTGGGCGACGGCCTGGTGGAAGCGCACCGGGTTGCGCAGGTTGGCCGACCAGTAGTCGGCGTCCATGACCGGCCGCGGGTGCTCGTCGGCGCGGGGGAGTGTGGTGCTGATGATCGGGATGCTCGGCGGCTGCGGAGTCAAATCCGCCAGCGCGCTGCGCAACTCGGGCAGTATCGGGTCGATGATCGGGTGATGCGAGGCGACGTCGACCTCGACGCGGCGCGCCAGCCGGTTCTGCGCCGCCACCGCCGCGATCACCGCGTCCACCGCCTCCGGCGGCCCCGCGATCACCGACTGGCGCGGGGAGGCGTGCACCGCCAGCGTCACGTCCGGGTAGTCGGCGAGCAGCGCCTCGGCAGTCTCGACGTCCAGCTCCAGCAGGGCCATCGCGCCCTGCCCCGACAGCCTGGCCATCAGCCGCGACCGGGTGGCGATCACCCGCAGGCCCTGCTCGGGGGTCAGCGCGCCGGCCACCACCGCGGCCGCGACCTCGCCCATCGAATGCCCGATCACGGCGTCCGGCGTTACGCCGTAGGAGCGCCACAGCTCCGTCAGCGCCAGCTGCATCCCGACCAGCACCGGCTGGATGCGGTCGATGCCCACCACCTCGTCGCCGTCGAGCAGCGTCTGCTGCAGCGAAAAGCCGGTCTGGGCAACGAAGATCGGCTCCAGCTCGGCCACCGCCTTGGCGAATGCGGGCTCGTCGGCCAGCAACTGCCGCCCCATCCCCGCCCACTGTGATCCCTGACCGGAATACACGAAGACGCGGCCGGGCGCGCTGGCGTGCTGGTCGCAACCCACCACGCCGACGCAAGGCTGTCCGGCCGCCAGCGCGCGCAGACCGGCGACCGCCTCGGCGCGGTCGCGCGCGACGACGGTGGCGAACTTGGGGTGCCGGGTGCGGTGCCGGTTCAGCGTGTGCGCGACGTCGGCGAGCGGGGTGCCCGCGCCCGGCCCGGACAGCCAGTCCGCCAGCGCCGCGGCGGCCGACGCCACCCGCGCCGCGGTCTTGCCCGACACCGTGAGGACCGAAACGGGCTGCGTCCCGACGGGTGCCGGCGCGGTCACGTCGGGGGCCTGCTCGATCACCAGGTGCGCGTTGGTCCCGCTGAGCCCGAACGACGACACGGCTCCCCGGCGCGGACCCGTGCCGGCCGGCCATGCGCCGCTCTCGGTGGGCACGAACAGCCGCGTCCCCGACGCGTCGATCGCCGGGTTCCACCGGTTGAAGTGCAGGTTGCGCGGGACGCGCCCGCGCTCGACGGCCAGCACCGTCTTGATGAATCCGGCGACGCCGGCGGCGGCCTCCAAGTGGCCGATGTTGGTCTTGACGGAGCCCAGGGCGCACGAACCTTCGCCGCGACCGTACGTCGCGGCCAGCGACTCGAACTCGATGGGGTCACCCAAAATGGTTCCGGTGCCGTGTGTTTCGACGTAGTTCACGCTGTCGGGGGTCACGTCGGCGAGCTTGAGGGCGGTGGTGATCACGTCGCGCTGCGCCAGCGCGTTCGGGGCGGTCATGCCGTTGGACCGGCCGTCCTGGTTGGTCGCCGAACCGCGGACCACGGCGAGCACCCGGTCCTGGTCGCGGACCGCGTCGGCCAGCCGCTTGAGCACCACCACGCCGCAGCCTTCGCCGCGCACGAAGCCGTCGGCGTTGGCGTCGAAGCTGTTGCAGCGCCCGGTCGGCGACAGGGCCGACCACTTGGACAGCGCGATGGCGGTGAACGGCGACAGCGTGAGCTGCACCCCGCCGGCCAGGGCCACGTCGCTCTCCCGCAGCCGCAGGCTCTGACACGCCAAGTGAATCGCCACCAGCGACGACGAGCAGGCGGTGTCCACGGCGACGGCCGGACCGCGCAGCCCCAGCAGGTAGGAGATCCGCCCCACGGCCGCGCAGTGCGGGGTTCCGGTGCTCAGGTAGGCATCGATGTCGGCCATGCGCTCGATGTTGACGATCGTGTAGTCCCACGATGACAACCCCGCCATCACGGCGGTTCGCGTGCCGCTCAACGAATCCGGCGGGATGCCCGCGTGTTCGAGGGCCTCCCAGGCGACTTCGAGCAGCATCCGGTGCTGCGGGTCCATCGCCACCGCCTCGCGCGGCGTGATGCCGAAGAAGTCGGCGTCGAACGCGTCGACGTCGGTGAGGAACCCGCCCCACTTGGTGGTCATCCGCCCCGACGCGGCCGGGTCCGGGTCGTAGTACGCGTCGGCGTCCCAGCGGTCCGGCGGCACCTCGGCGATGGTGTCCACGCCGTCGACCAGCAGTTGCCAAAAGCTTTCCGGCCCAGTGACATTCCCCGGGAAGCGGCACCCGATGCCGACCACCGCGATCGGCTCCGAGATGTCGGTCGGGAAGGCCGTGCCCGCCCGGACCAGCTCGCGGGCGAGCGCCGCCCGCGCGTTCGGCGACAGCTGCGCCGCGCGCTCCGCCAGACTTGTCATGACTCGCCCCTCGTCGCGGCTTCCAGCTCGCTGGCGTCTACCAGGTCGGACAGCAGGTCCATCTCCTCGTCCGACAGCTCGGGCTCGGAATCTTCGGCCGCCTCCTGCACGGTCGCCGGCGTCGCGTAGTCCATCCGCTCGCACAGCGCGGTCGCGAGATCACTGATCGTGGGGTATGCCCACACCAGCGCCACCGGCAGGGTGATGTCCAGGCTGGCTTCCAGCCGGTTTCGCAGTTCGAGGCCCATCAGCGAGTCGAGACCGAGCGTCTCCAGCGGCCGGTTGTGGTCGATGGGATCGCTCGAGCGCAGCACGCCGCGGATCTCGTCGGCGATCGCCGCCGCCAAGTGTCCGGGCCGTTCGGCCGGTTCGAGGGCGTCCAGCTGCGCCCGGATCTTGCCGCCGCCACGCCGAGCCCCCGCCTTCAGCGCGGCGGCGTCATGCAGCTTCGCGAACAGCGACGATCCGGCCACCGCGGGGAAGGACTGGAACCACTGCCGGGCGTCGAGGGTGAGCACGCCGGTGCGGCCCCGGTCCGCGGCCAGCACCGTCTGCATCGCGGCCAGACCGTCCTCGACGGAGATCAGGGCGACGCCGAGATCCTTGAAGAACTGCGCCCGCCCGACCTCGGCCCACGGGCCCCAGTTGATCCCGACGGCGGGCAGGCCCGCCGAACGCCGGTGCGCGACAAGGCCGTCCACCCACGAGTTCGCGGCCGCGTAGGCGCCCTGCCCCGGCGTACCGAGCAGCGCGGACGCCGAGGAGAACGTGAGCCACCAGTCGACGTCCCGCGCGGCGGTGGCCTGGTGCAGTCGCCAGCTGCCGGCGACCTTCGGCGCGAACACGCGCCGGGCGGCGGATTCCGTCATGTTCAGCACGATCTCGTCGGCCAGCACCATCGCGCTGTGCAGGACACCGGCCAGCCGGAAGCCGGCGTCGTCGACGGCCCGCACCAGCGCCTCGGCCGTGCCGGGCTCGGCGATGTCGCCGGTGACGACCTCGATGCGGTGGCCCGCCGCGTTGAGGTCGGCGATGGCGGCCGCCACGTCGGCCTCGGGTGCCGAACGTCCGTTCAGGACAATCAGTCCCGCGCCCTGTTCGGCCAGCCAGCGGGCGATCACGAAGCCGAGGCCGCCCATGCCGCCGACGATCAGGTAGCCGCCGTCGCGGCTCACCAGCGGCTGCGGCGGCGGCGCGGCGATCGCCTCGATGCTGCCGGAATCCGGTATCGAGACCACGATCTTGCCGGTGTGCTTGCCCGACGCCATCAGCCGGAACGCGTCGGCCGCGTCGTGCAGGCTGAACTCGGTGACGGGCAGCACCTCGAGCTTGCCGTCGGCGACGTGGCCCAGGATGTGTTGCAGCAGTTGGCGGTACTTCGCGGGCTGCAGCTTCAGGTTCAGGTCCAGGTCGACGACGGCGAACGACGCGCTTTTCGCCAGCGCCGCCAAGCCCAGCTTCGCGTCGGCGAAGACGTCCTTCTTGCCCAGCTCGATGAACCGCCCGCCGGGCGCCAGGATCTGCACGCCGCGCGTAATCGCCTCGCCTGCCAGCGAATTGAGTACGACGTCCACGCCGTAGCCGTCGGTGAGCTCGAGGATCTCGTCGGCGAAGTCCACGGTCCGCGAGTCGCCGACGTACTCGACGCCGAGCGCGGCCAGCGCTTCGCGCTTCACGTCCGAGCCGGCCGTCGTGTAGATGCGGGCGCCGACCATCTTCGCGATCGACAGCGCCGCCATGCCGACGCCGCCGGTGGCCGAGTGGATGAGCACGCGCTCGCCGGGGGCCAGCCGCCCGACCTCGCACAGGGAGTGCCAGGCGGTCAGGTACGCGACCCCGAACGTGGCCGCCTCGTTGTCGGGCAGCGTGTCGGGAATCGGGACGACGAGATCGGCGATCGTGCCGAGGTGGGTGCCGAATGTTCCGGGACCGAAGGCGATCACGCGCTGCCCGACCTCGACGGAATCGACGTCCTCGCCGACGGCGGTGACGTAACCGACGCACTCGCCGCCGATCACGGGCGCCGCCCCGTCGAGGCCCGGATACACGCCCATCGCCTTGAGCACGTCGCTGAAGTTGAGCCCCGCGGCGGCGACGCGGACCTCGACCTGATCGCCGCGCGGCTTGGGGCGCTTGACCTGGTGGACGTTGAGCGCGTCGAGCCGTCCGGCCTGGTCGATCTGCAGCCGGACCGCCGCGGTGCCGTCCAGCGGCAGCACCGTGCGGCGGATTTCGCCGACCAGTTCGCCCTTGGCCGTGGTGGGCGCGGGCACCAGCCGGTTGACGTAGCGCTGGCCGTCGCGGTAGGCGATCTCGTCGTGATCGGCTCCGGCGAGGAGCTCCTCGGTCAGCTCGGCCACCGGGGCGTTGCCCTCGGCCTCGATGTCCACCAGCGTGGCCTTGAGTTCCGAATGCTCGAAGGTCAGCACCCGCGCGAGCCCGCGTAGTCCCGTCTGCGCCAACGTGACTGGGTCGGCCGGGTCGAGCTGGGTGGCTCCGCGGGTGACGATCCACAGCCGCGGGCTCTTGCGGGCACCCATTCGCGTCAGCGTCTCGACCACGCTCGCGATCAGTAGGGTGCGCGACTGCACCAGGTCCAGTTGCGCCTGCTCCGAGAGTGATTCGTCGACCGACCGCGGCGGGTAGACGAGAACGATGCCGTCCCAGACGATGTCGGGGCGGGCGATGGCCGCGCGCAGTGTCGCGGCGTCCTCGGCCGCGGTGACCTCGACGTGGGCGTCGGGGTGGCCCGAGCGGTCGCGCAGCGAGGACTGCAGCGCGGGCGGCAGGTCCCCGGTGCCGATCAGCAGCAGCGCGCCTGTCCCGGCGGACTCGGGGACTGCGGCCTTCTCCAGCGGGGCGGGCTCCCACTCCAGGGCGAACAGGCGGTCGGCGAGTTCCGTTGCGCCGCCGCCAGCCCCCAGCACCGCCATCTCGACCTCGTCGATGACGAGCACCGGCCGGCCGTCCGCATCGGTCAGCACGACGTCGCCCACCAGTCGGCCGTCGGTGGCCGACAGCGAGCCGACCGCGCGGACCCCGCGGGTGACGTCGCCGTAGACGTGTACGCCCGCGTAGCGCTTCGGAACGACGAGGGTCTTGCGGGCGGTCTGCCCGTCGGACATGTCGGTCGCCATCTTGGTGGCGCCCAGCGTCTGCAGGGCGATGTCCATCATCACCGGATGCAGCAGGAAGTCGCGCGAACCCGTTCTGGCCGAAGCGGGTAGCCGCACGTCGGCGGCCGCGGCGCCGGACGCCGTGACGCCGAGGCCCACGATGCCCTGGAACGCCGGGCCGTGCTGCTGGCCGGCGCCGCGCAGACGCTGGTACAGGTCGTCGGGGTCGAGTGCTTCGCCGGTGTCGACCGCCTCCAAGGTGGGCGCGGGCGCGTCCTGGGCAGCGCGCGCGAGCGTGGCGGTGGCGTGCGTGGTCCATCCCGAAGTGCCGCTGCGGGTGCGGATTTCGACCTGGCACCGCTGCTCGTCGCCGGTGAGCGTGGTGACCAGGACGGTGCCCTCGGTGACGTGCAGCATCTGATGCAGGTCAAGCTCACTGATCAGCCACGGCTGGTCCGCGTCGAAGCTGTCGGCCGCTGCCGCCAGGGCGATTTCGGCGTATGCCGCGCCCGGCAGCACCACCAGGTCGTCGATGACGTGGTCGCCGAGCCACAGCAGATCCGGTTCCAGCTCGCTTTCCCACACGCGGGTGCCGTTGGTCGGGTCGGTGACGCCAATTCCCAACAGCGGATGGGTGTTTGCCATGTGATAGGCGGCCGAACTGGCGCTGATCCAGTGCTCGGCGTGCTGCCACGGGGTGGTGGGCAGCACCGGGTGCGGCTCGGGCGGGTGCGGGGTCTGGGGCGGGTGGCTGGTGTGTGAGGCGTTGAGGTTGGTGTGGAACGTCAGGGTGTCGTGGGCGTCGCGGAGCAGCGTGCCGATGCTCAGGAAGTTGGCGGTTTCTCCTTGTGTTTCATTGCCGCCCTTGAGAATGTCGCTGATGGAATGGGTCAGCAGCGGATGCGCGCTGACCTCGATGAACGTGTGGTAGGGGCCGCCCAGAGCGCTGTGAGCGTGCGTGATGGCCTGGTGGAAGCGCACGGGGTTGCGCATGTTGACGGCCCAGTGTTCGGCGTCGAAGCGCGGCGTGCCGGTCAGGTCGGCGTAGGTGGTGGAGATGATCGGGATGGTCGGCGGCTGCGGCGTGAGATCGGCCAGTTCCGCACGCATGGCCGGTTGCAGCGCGTCCATCGCCGGGTTGTGCGGGGCCACCTCGATGTTGACCCGGCTGGCGAAACCGCCCTCCTGGCGCACCCGGTCGACGAGTTCGTCGATCGTTGCGGTCGGCCCGGAGATCACGGATTGCCGTGGGGAGGCATAGATCCCGAGGGTCACCTGCGGGTAGTCGGCGATCAGCGCCTCGGTGGCCTCGGCATCGAGTTCCAGCAACGCCATCGTGCCCTGCCCGGACAGCGGCGCCATCAGCCGCGACCGGGTCGCGGTCACGCGGAAGCCCTGGGCGGGGGTCAGCGCTCCGGCCACGACGGCGGCGGCGACCTCGCCCATCGAGTGACCGATCACCGCGTCGGGAACCACGCCGTAGGAGCGCCACAGCGCGGTCAGCGCCAACTGGATCCCGATGATGCCCAGCTGGATCTGCTCGATGCCGACCAGCTCCTTGCCACCGGCGATCACGTCGTGCAGCGAAAACCCGGCCTGGGCAATGAAATCGGATTCCAGCTCGGAGACGGCCGCGGCGAACGCAGGTTCGTCGGCCAGCAGTTGGCGGCCCATGCCGACCCACTGCGATCCTCGTCCCGAGTAGACGAACACGGTGCCCGGCCCGACGGAAGCCTCCCGGGGGGGCACCACGCCGGGCGCGGCCTCACCCGACGCGAGCGCGCGCAACCCGGCCACCGCCTGGGCCCGGTCGACGGCGGCCACCGTGCCGAACTTCGTCTGCCGGGGCCGATGATGGTTGACGGTGTGCGCGACGTCCGCCAGCGCCACGTCGGCTCCCGCGCCCTCCATCCAGTCCGCGAGCACCCCGGCCGTCGCGGCCACCCGCTGCGCCGACTTGCCGGACACCACCAGCGTCGACAGGGCGGGCGCCGGACTGGGTTGGGGGACCACGGATTCGGGCGCCTGCTCCAGCACCACGTGCGCGTTGGTCCCGCTGACGCCGAACGAGCTGACGCCGGCGCGGCGCGGGCGGCCGGTCGTTGGCCACTGCGCGCCGTCGGCGGCGATGTTCAGCCGGGTGGCGGCCTCGCTGGCGTGCCCCGTCAGCCGGGTGAAGTTGAGGTGCCGGGGAATGTAGCCGTTGCGGATGGCCAGCACGGCCTTCATGAACCCGGCGACACCCGCCGCCGCTTCCAGGTGGCCGACGTTGGTCTTCACCGACCCGATCACCAGCGGCTCAGAACTCTCCCGGTCACCGAAAACCTTGCTCAGCGAGTCGAGTTCGATCGGGTCGCCCAGCGGGGTTCCGGTGCCGTGGGCCTCGATGTAGTCGATGTCGGCGGGCCGCAGCTTCGACGACGCCAACGCGGTGCGCAGCAGCGCCTGCTGGGCAGGCCCGTTGGGCACCGTGACGCCGCTGCTGGCGCCGTCCTGGTTGACCGCGGTACCGCGCACCACGGCCAGCACCCGGTTGCCGTCGCGGAGCGCGTCGTCGAGGCGCTTGAGCACCACCACCCCGGCGCCCTCGCCGCGGACGTAGCCGTCGGCGGACACGTCGAAGGTCTTGCACTGACCCTCGGGCGACAGCATTCCCCACCGCGAGCAGGCGATGCTCGGCCCCGGGCTGAGCAGCAGGTTGGTCCCGCCGACCAGCGCCATGTCGGTCTCGCGCACCCGCAGGCTCTGGCAGGCCAGGTGTATCGCCACCAACGACGACGAGCAGGCGGTGTCCATCACCACCGCGGGCCCGCGGGCGCCGAGGATGTAGGCGAGGCGCCCGGCGGCGAAGTTCGCCGAATTCCCGGTGGGGATGTAGGCGTCGAGGTCTTCGGGCCGCAGTCGGCCGGCCAGGGTGAGCATGTAGTCGTAGGCGGTGACGCCGACGAACACGCCGGTCTGCGTCCCGCGAATGGTGTGCGGCGCGACGCCCGCGTTTTCCAGCGCCTCCCAGGCGACTTCGATCAACAGCCGCTGTTGCGGGTCCATCGCCGCGGCCTCACGCGGCGAGATCGAAAAGAACTCCGCGTCGAACTCGGCCGGCTGCCAGCCGGTCAGAAAGCCGCCGTCGCGGCTGCAGATGGTGCCGGGGACGGTGTGGTCCTCGGTGTAGAAGGCGTCGGCGTCCCACCGGTCGGCGGGGACCCGCACGATGCCGTTTCGCCCGTCGCGCAACATCTCCCAGAACTGCTCCGGGTTGTCGACACCGCCCGGGAATCGGCAGCCCATGCCGACCACCGCGATCGGTTCGCTGCTGGCTTTCTCGGCGATTTCCAAGCGCGCCGTCAGATCGTCGATCTTGCGCAGCGCCTCGGTGATGATCGCCCGGCGATCGGGTGTCGCGCCGGTCATTGTGTTCCTTTGAGTCTGTCCGAAAGTTGTTCCAACAACTCGGCTTCGGTGAAGTCGTCGTAGTCGTCGTCCGCGACCGCCGGCTCCTCGGCCACCGCCGCCACCTCTGCCGAGGCGGTCTCGATGAGCTCGGGCAGGACGGTGGCAAGGTAGTCGGTGAGGCTGTAAACGGTCGGGTAGTCAAACACTACGGACGCCGGCAGGAACTCGCCCAGGCTTTCGGATAATCTCCGCTGCAGCGTCACGCTCATCAGGGAGTCCATGCCGAGCTGGAAGAAGCCGGCCGACGGGTCGAGCGTCTCGTTGGCGGGCATTCCCATCACCGCCGCGGCCAGGGCGCCGACGTGGTCGAACAGCGTCTGGTGGCGGCGTTCCGGCTGCGCGTTGCGCAGGGCTTTGCGAAATTCGCTCTCCGGCAACGCGATGTCTTCGGGCGCCGGCAGCAGGTCGTCCACGATGCGCAGCGTCCCGCGGGTGCGGTACGCGGCGGCCAGCAGCGGCCAATCCGCGGCCACCACAACCGACTGCACACCGGCGCTCGGGCTCATGGCCAGCGGCAGCGCCCCGATGGCCACCCCGTCATCCATGGGCTGCAGCCCCGAGTCGGCACTGACCTGACCCGCATCCTGCTGCGCGTCGGCCAGCGATTTCCACAGCCCCCACGCGACGACCGTCGCGGGCAGGCCCACCAGACGCCGCGCGTAGCCCAGGGTGTCGATGAAGGCGCTGGTCGCGGTGTAGTGCCCCAGCCACCGCGAGCCGATCAGGCCCGAGATCGAGGAGAACGAAACGAAGTGCTTGACAGGCTGTTTCAGCGACAGCCGATGCAACAGCCGGGCGGCGTCCAGCTTCGGCCGGAACATCGCGGCGACGTCGTCGTCGGTCATGTCGGACAGCAACACCGGCTGGCCGCCGAAGGCCGCCAGGTAGATGCCCTCCAGCGTCGCCAGGTCCGCCCCGAACCGGTCGAACAGCGCGGTCATCGCGGCGGGGTCGGTCGCGTCGGCTGCGACCTGGACCAGGCTGGTGCCCGTCGCGGCGAGGGTTTCGGCCAACTCCGCCAACCGGGCGCCGGGATTGCGGGACACCGCGACGATCGTCTTGGCCCCCATGTCCGCGAGCTGGCGGATCAGATGCGGTCCGATGTTGCCGGTGGCCCCGATGACGAGCTGGCTGGTGTCCGCGCCCAGGGTCGTCGGCGGCAGCGGGGACATCGCCCGCCGCTGCAGCCGTGGGGCGCGGCGCACCCCCGCGCGGTAGACCACCTGGTCCTCGCCGTCGCTCGTGGCGGCTTCGTCCAGCACGCACCGCGCTGCCAGTTCGGCGGGCACCGATTCGTCGAGATCGATGACCCGGTCCCAGATTTCGGGATGCTCCAGCGCGAGTGTGCGGCCCAGGCCCCACAGCACCGCGTGGGCGGGATTGGCGCGCTCGCCGACCGCGACGGGCTGCGCGTTGCGGGTCAGGACCGTGAGCTTGGCGGTACCGCCCGCCGCGATCATCGCTCCGGCCAGTCGGCGCGCCGCGTGGAACAGGCGGTAGGCCGACTCGACGTCGACGGTCTCGGCGGTGACGGGCGGCGCGTAGAGCACCCGATCGACGCCCGCGAGCAGCTCATGCAACCCGGGCGTCTCGACGTCGTCGAGGGCCGACGGCGCCAGGAACTCCACGCGCGACCCGGGGTCGGCGACGAGGGTCAGTTCGTCGGACAGGGCCGGGTCGGCCACGACGAGCCATGACGCGGCGGTCGCGACGGGGGTCTCACCGGGTTCGCTGGAGAGCGGGCGGGCCGGCCAGTCCAGCTGGTAGCTCCACCCGTCCACGACACTGCCGTCGCTCGGACTCGGCGCATTACCGTTGCGGCCGAGGGTTTCCGGCGCCGCCGCGCGGGCCGGCGTGGTGCTGAGCCAGTGCCGGGTGTGCTGCCAGGGCGTGGGGGGCACGGCCGGGTGCGGCTCGGGCGGGTGCGGGGTTTGCGGTGGTTGCGTGCTGTCGACGGAATAGAGGCTGGTGCGGAACGTGACGGTGTCGTCGGTGTCGCGCTGCAGCGTCCCGAGATTGCGGTAGCGGCGTTGCGGGTGCGCGCTTTCGACGGTGTCGGCGATGGCCTGCGTCAGCAGCGGGTGCCCGCTGACCTCGATGAACGTGTGGTGCTGCGCCGCCGCGGATTCGATGGCCTGCTGGAAGCGCACCGGGTTGCGCATGTTGGTGGCCCAGTGCTCGGCGTCGAACACCACCCGGGTGTCCAGATCCGCGTAGGTGGTGGAGATGATCGGGATGGTCGGTGGCCGCGGCGACAGATCGGCCAGCTCCGCACGCATAGCCGGCTGTAGCGCGTCCATGGCCGGATTGTGCGGGGCCACCTCGATATTGACCCGGCCGGCGAATTTGTTCTGTGCGCGGACCGCGTCGATCAGGGCGTCGATCTGGTCCGTCGGACCGGCGATGACGGTTTGGCGCGGTGAGTTGTAGATGCCGAGCGTCACCTGCGGGTGGGCGGCGATCAGCGCCTCGGTGGCCGCGGCGTCGAGCCCCAGTAGCGCCATGCCGCCCTGACCGGACAGCGGCGCCATCAGCCGGGAGCGGGTCGCGGTCACCCGCAGCCCCTCGGCCGGCGTGAGCGCCCCGGCCACCACGGCGGCGGCCACCTCGCCCATCGAATGTCCGATGACCAGGTCCGGCTGCACCCCGTAGGAGCGCCACAGCTGCGTCAGGGTCAGCTGCATGCCGATCAGGCCCAGCTGGATCTGCTCGATGCCGACCAGTTCCTTGCCGCCCGCCAGCACGTCGTGCAGCGAGAAGCCGGCCTGCTCGACGAACACCGGTTCCAGTTCGGCCACCGCCGCGGCGAACGCTGGTTCGTCGGCCAGCAGCCGGCGGCCCATTCCGGCCCACTGCGAACCACGCCCGGAGTACACGAATACCGTTCCCGGGCCGGGCTTTCCGTCCTGGCCGTGCACCACGCCGGGAGCGTGCTGGCCGGCGGCCAGGGCGCGCAACCCGGCCACCGCGTCGGCGCGGTCGCGAGCGACGACGGCGCCGAACTTGGCGTGCCGCGCGCGGTGATGGTTGACGGTGTGCGCGACATCGGCCAGGGGCACCGCGGCGCCCGGACCTTCCAGCCAGTCGGCCAGGTTCTCCGCCGTCGCGGCGACCCGCTGCGCCGACTTGCCGGTCAACACGAGGGTGGAAACGTCGGTGCCGCCCGCGTACGGGGGCGCCGACTCCGGCCCCTGCTCGATGATGACGTGCGCGTTGGTCCCGCCCAGTCCGAACGACGAGATGGCCGCGCGCCGCGGACCGTCCTGCGTGGGCCACCCGGAGTTCTCGGTGGGCACGAAGAACCGCGTCGCCGACGCGTCGATCGACGGATTCCACTGCGAGAAATGCAGATTCGGCGGGATGTGGCCGTGCTGCACGGCCAGCGTCGCCTTGATGAAACCTGCGATGCCGGCCGCCGCCTCGAGGTGGCCGACATTGGTCTTGACGGCCCCGAGCGCGCATGCGCCCTCGCCCTGGCCTTTTCGAAGCCCGTAGGTGGACGCCAGCGCCTCGAACTCGATGGGGTCGCCCAGGATCGTGCCGGTGCCGTGTGATTCGACGTAGTTCACGCTTTCGGGCGCCACATCGCCGGAGCGCAGCGCGTCGGCGATCACGTCGATCTGGGCGGCCGTGTTCGGCGCGGTGACGCCATTGGACCGACCATCCTGGTTGACCGCCGAACCACGCACCACCGCGAGCACGTTGTCGCCGTCGCGGACCGCGTCGGTCAACCGCTTGAGCACCACCACCCCGGCGCCCTCGCCGCGGACGAACCCGTCCGCCGCCGCGTCGAACGTGGCGCACCGGCCCTCCGGGGAAAGCAAACCCCAAGCGGAGATGGCGATTTGGGTCTCGGGCCGCAGCGTGATGCTGACGCCGCCCGCCAGGGCCAGGTCGGTCTCGCGCAGCCGCAGACTCTGGCAGGCCAGGTGCACGGCCACCAGCGATGACGAGCAGGCGGTGTCCACCGCCACGGACGGGCCCCGCAATCCCAGCAGGTAGGAGATGCGGCCGACGGTGATGCTGTGGGCGTTTCCGGTTCCGCTGTACGCGTCCACGTTCTCCGGGCTGGTGGCCAGCATCGACTGGTACTCGTTGAAGTAGACCCCGGCCATCACCGCGGTCCGGCTGCCGCTCAGCGAGTCCGGCGGGATTCCGGCGTTTTCCAGGGCCTCCCACGCCACCTCGAGCAGCATCCGCTGCTGCGGGTCCATCGCGGCGGCCTCGCGCGGCGTGATCCCGAAGAACTCGGCGTCGAAGCCCGCGACGTCGGGGACGAAACCGCCCCACTTCGTCGTCATCCGGCCCGGTGTCAGCGGGTCCGGGTCATAGAATGCGTCCGCGTCCCAGCGGTCCTCCGGCACCCGGGAAATCGCGTTGCGGCCCTGCACCAACAGGTCCCAGAAGCTGTCCGGACCCACGACGTCGCCCGGAAACCGGCACCCGATCCCGACCACGGCCACCGGCTCCGCGACCGCGATACGTGAGATCTTGGTGAACTCCTCCGCCAGCGTGGCGCGCTGCTGCGCGGACATGCCGGAAATCCGGCTGAAGGCAGTTCGCATTACGACCTTTCGCCGTCTGCCGCCGATTCGATGCGGTCAAACAGGCTGTCCAATACGCTGCCCGCCGACGCGGAGAGCGCGGCCATCTCGTCTTCTTCCGAGTCATCCTGCGGCGCCACAACTTTGGCCAGGTACTTGGCCAGCAGCGCGACGGTCGGATGGTTGAAGAGCATGGTGGCGGACAGCTCGATGCCGACGAATTGTTCGGCCTCACGCCGAATCGCCATGGCCATCAGCGAATTGAGGCCCAGCTCGGCGAACGGCCGGTCGGTGTGCAGCTCCGCCTCGGGCAACCGGAGTTCGGAGGCGATGATGCGCCGCAACCCGGATTCCAGCTCGGCGCGGGCGTCCGCCCCCGACATCGCCGACCAGTTCTTAGCCGGCACCAGCGGCGCCTGGATCGCGCCCGGCCCGTCGGCGTCCGACGACGACTGGTGTATCCCGGGCACCACGACGGCCTGCGCGACGTCGAACGTGTCGATGTACTCCCACGCGGTGAAGGCCTCCGCCGGCGTGATGTCGCGCGAACCCATCCGCCGCAGTTCCTCCGCGACGATCTGGTTTCCGGCGGCGAACCCGAGTCCGCGCCAGGCCACCCAGTCCACGCTCAGCGTGTGGCAGCCGCGCTGCCGGCGCGCCCGGGCGAGCGCGTCCAGGTAGGCGTTGGCCGCGGCGTACGCGCCCTGGCCGGGTACGCCGAATATCCCTGCGGCCGAGGCGGTCAGGTAGAGGAAGTCCACGCTGCCGGCCGGGAACGCCTCGTCCAGCACCTGGCAACCGCTGATCTTCGGCCACATGACCTCGCGCACCGGACCGTCTGTCATCTGGGTCACCAGTTGGTCGTTGGTGACGCCAGCCGCGTGGATGATGCCGCGGATCGGGGGCGCCCCGTCGCGGTCGCGGCGGTCCAACAGCGCCTGCACGTCCGCGCGGGACCCGATGTCGACGGCGGCCGCCTCGACGGCGACGCCGCGCGCCTCGAGGGCGCGGATCGCGTCGATCTTCTGACGCAGCCCGGACTCGAGGGTGGCCGTTTCCCACTCCCGCCGGGGTGGCAACGGCGTGCGGCCGGTCAGCACCAGCCGGCGAGCGCCGCGGTCGGCGAGCCACTCGGCCATCAGCAGGCCCAGCGCACCCATGCCGCCCGTGATGAGGTAGGCGGCATCGGCCTTGCATCGCAATGGCTTACGGTCCGGCTGTCCGGTCAGGGGTGCCACCGTCGGGGCCATCAGCACGCCGTCGCGCAGCAGCAGCACCGACTTGCTGGGCGTGGACAGTGCGCCCGCCAGCGCCTCGACGTCGAGCTCGGCGATGTCGCCGCCGGCGGCGAGGTCGACCAGCCCGCCCCACAATTCGGGATGCTCGGCGGCGATGACGCCCGCGAGGCCCCACAGGAAACTCTGTCGGATCGCGGCGGGATCGGCCGCCTCGTGCACGCCGCGGGTCAGGATCCACAGCGCGGCGGGGCTGCCGGGGGCGCGTTCCGCCAACGCCTTTACCAGCCCCGTGATCTCGGCTGAAACCCGGACCGCGTAGTCGGTGTCGGTCTCGTCGGTGCCCGTCGGGTCCGCCACGTAGAGCACGTATCGGGCGTCGGACACGGCGGCGCGCCGGAGGCCGACGGCCTCGAGGCCGGTCCGCAGCGTTTCGGCGCCGCCAGTGCCGCCAAGCACGACGGCAGGCCCGGTGGCGCGGGGCTGCCCCTCCGCGTCCGGCCGCGGCTGCCAGTCCAGCACGTGGGCGAATCGCCTTGCGTCGGCGGCTGATTCGGCCGGACCGTCGAGTTCCAGCGCCCGGTAGCGCAGCGAGCGCATCGAGAAGCAGGCTCGCCCGGTGTGGGCCGACGCGGTGACGTCGACGACGATGTCGTCACCGTCGCGGGCGGCGGTGTGGATAGACACCGATCCGCGCGGTTCAGTGACGGTGTCGTCGACGGCGCCCGACCACGCGAGGTCGATACTGGCGGGCACGTACAGGCGGGAGTCGGTGGCGGCCGCCAGCGGCGCGATGTGGATCGCGGCGTCCAGCAGTGGCGCGGCCGACGCCTCGGGCAGGGCGACGGCGGCGACCATGGCCGCCGGCTTCTCCGTCCAGGAATCGACCGACCACTCGAACGGGCGGCCGTCGACGCCGCGCAGCGCGAGCAGCGAGTCGATCGCCGGGATCGCATTGTGCTGGCCCCGGAGTCCTGGGCCGGAGCCCTGGCGCTCGGCGCCGGTGGCCGCGGATAGCTGCGCGGTGACGTGGCGGATCCACCGCTCGGCGGATCCGTCCGCCGAACGCGACGCCAGGGTGATCGATTCGTCCTGGGCCACCACCTGCACGAGCCGCGGCAGGTCGGCGAACACAGGTTGTTCGAATCGGATTCCGGAAACCGCGGAGTAGCCCAATTCCGCTGCCGCACAAAGCAGGGTGTGCAGCACGACGGAGGCCGGGACCACCTCGACGCCGTGGAATCGATGCCGGCCGGGGTACGGCTTGGCCTCGGGCGCCAGCCGCGCCTGCCACAGGTGGGTCGGCGGACTCGACGACACCATGGTGTGCTGACCGAGCAGAGTGCCCGGCTGCGGCGCCGATCCCGCGGCGTTGCCCTGCCGACGCGGCGTGAACCAGTGCCGGGCGTGCTGCCACGGCGTGGTCGGGATGACCGGGTGCGGCTCCGGCGGGTGCGGCGTGTGCGGCGGGTGGGTGGCGTGCGCGGCGTTCAGGTTGGTGTGGAACGCGATCGTGTCGTCGGCGTCGCGCTGCAGCGAACCGATGCTGGTGTAGCGGGTTCCGTGCTGGGCGGACAGCAGGGTGTCGGTGACCGCCTGGGTCAGCAGCGGATGCGCGCTGATCTCGATGAAGGTGTGGTGATCGGCCCCAGCTGCCGTGATTGCCTGCTGGAAATGCACCGGGTTGCGCATGTTGGTGGCCCAGTGCTCGGCGTCGAACGTCGGGCGCGAGTTCAGGTCCGCGTACGTGGTGGAGATGATCGGGATCGCGGGCGTCCGCGGGGCGAGATCGGCCAGCTCCGCACGCATCGCAGGCTGCAGCGCGTCCATCGCCGGATTGTGCGGGGCCACTTCGATGTTCACCCGACTGGCGAACCGGTCCTGCGCGCGCACCAGCGCGATCAACTCGTCGATCTGCTCGGTGGGCCCGGAGATCACGGTTTGGCGCGGCGAGTTGTAGATGCCGAGCGTCACCTGCGGGTAGTCGGCGATCAGGGCCTCGGTCGCGGCCGCGTCAAGCTCCAGCAGCGCCATGCCGCCCTGCCCGGACAGCGGCGCCATCAGCCGCGAGCGGGTCGCGGTCACCCGCAGCCCCTCGGCCGGCGTCAGGGCGCCGGCCACGACCGCGGCGGCCACCTCGCCCATCGAGTGGCCGATGACCAGGTCGGGTTGCACGCCGTAGGAGCGCCACAGCTCGGTCAGCGCCAGCTGCATGCCGATCAGGCCCAGCTGGATCTGCTCGATGCCGACCAGTTCCTTGCCACCGGCCAGGACGTCGCGCAGCGAGAAGCCGGCCTGCTCGACGAAGACCGGTTCCAGTCCCTCGACCGCGGCGGCGAAAGCCGGCTCGTCGGAAAGCAATTGGCGGCCCATGCCGGCCCACTGGGAACCGCGTCCCGAGTAGACGAACACGGTGCCGGGCCCGGGCGGGTTGTCCTGCGGGCCGACCACGCCCGGCGCGGACTGGCCGTCGGCCAGCGCGCGCAATCCGGCCACCGCCTGGGCGCGGTCACGCGCGACGACGGTGCCGAACTTGGCCTGCCGCGACCGGTGGTGGTTCACGGTGTGGGCGACGTCGGCCAGGGGGATCTCGGCGCCGGCGCCTTCCATCCAGTCGGCCAGGACCGCGGCCGTCGCGGCCACCCGCTGCGGGGTCTTGCCGGCGACGACGAGCGTCGACACCGCCGGATCCGACGCCTGCGGCGACGCCGGGGCGGCGTACATCTCCTGGCCCTGTTCGAGCACCACGTGCGCGTTGGTCCCGCCGAACCCGAACGACGACACGCCCGCGCGCCGCGGATGCCCCGTGTCGGGCCATTCGGTCTGGTCGGCGACGACCTTCATCCGCAGGTTGTCGAAGGGAATGTGGGGATTCGGGCTGACGAAGCGCTGATTCGGCGGGATCGTGCCACGCTGCACGGCCAGCACCGTCTTGATGAAGCCGGCGATGCCGGCCGCGGCCTCGGTGTGGCCGAGGTTGGTCTTGATCGCGCCCAGCAGCAGGGGAGAATCCTCGGAGCGCCCGCGACCCAGTACCGTGCCCAGGGCCCGCGCCTCGATCGGGTCGCCCAAAAGCGTTCCGGTGCCGTGGGCTTCGACGTAGTCGACCTCGTGCGGCTGCATGCCCGCGTTCTCGTAGGCCGCGCGCAGCACGGCCATCTGGGCCGCCGGGTTGGGCGCCATCAGGCCGTTGGAGCGGCCGTCCTGGTTGACCGCCGAGCCGCAGATCACGGCCAGCACTCGGTCGCCGTCACGCTGCGCGTCGGTCAACCGCTTGAGCACCACGACGCCGGCGCCCTCACCGCGCACGAAGCCGTCGGCGGCCGCGTCGAACGCGCGGCAGCGGCCCGTGGGTGACAGCGCGCCGACCTGGTCGAAACCGCGAAACACCGCCGGGGTCAACAACAGATTCACGCCGGCCGCGATCGCCAGGTGGGAGTCCTGGGTGCGCAGGCTCTGGCATGCGAGGTGGATCGCCACCAACGACGACGAGCAGGCGGTGTCGACCGCGACGGACGGGCCGCGCAGGTCGAGGAAGTACGACAGCCGGTTGGCGATGATGCTCATGGCGCCACCGGTATTGCTCCAGCCGTCGATCTGCGGCAGGTCGTTGGAGGCGATGGCGCCGTACTCGCTCAGGCACGAGCCGGCGAACACCCCGGTCTGCGAACGGCGCAGCGAGTTCGGCGCAATTCCCGCGTGCTCCAACGCTTCCCAGGCCACCTCCAGCAGCAAACGCTGCTGGGGGTCCATCTTGTCGGCCTCGCTGGGGGAGATCTCGAAGAACTCCGCGTCGAAGGACTCGATGTCGGGCAGGAACGAGCCCCACCGGGTGGTGCGCGCCAACAGCGCCTTGACCTCGGGGGAGCCGTCGTCGAACAGCTTCCACCGCTCCTCGGGGACCTTGCCGATCGAGGAGCCGCGGTCACACAGGAACTGCCACAACGCATCCGGCCCCGTGACGCCGCCGGGGAAGCGGCAGCCCATGCCGATGACGGCGATCGGCTCCTCGAGCGAACTGCGGCCCGGGCGCGCGAGCCTGGTGTCCGATTCCGGGTCCGGCTCCGGCGCGGTCAGGTAGGCGGCCAGCGCGTTGATCGTCGGGTGCTCCCAGAAGTCGATCGGGGACACGGACTTGCCCAGCAGCTCGGTCAGCTCGCCGGACAGCACCACCGCGTCGCGCGAGCTCACGCCCAGGTCGGCCAGCGAGAGGTTGGGGTCGACCTCGTCGGGCGTGCAGCCGATGTTGGTGACCAGGTAGTCGACCAGCCAGTGGCGCAGGTCGGCCTCGTCGCCGATGCCCGAGGTCATACCGTCACGTCCAGCCGCGTGAATCCGTCGCCCCGGTAGCGTTCGACGCAGGCCGATCGTCGGATCTTGCCGCTGGTGGTGATCGGAATCGACCCGGGTGACACGAGCACCAGGTCGGCCACGCGCAGGCTGTGTGACCTGGAGATCGCGGAAGTCACTTCACGGCGCACCGAGCGGAGCTTGTGCTTGGCCTCTTCGCTCGAGGCCCCGTGCCGCTTCAGTTCGATGATCGCCACGAGCTGCTCGGTGATGTCGTCCGGCACGGAGATCGCCGCGACACGGCCACCGGTGATCTCCTGGATCGTCGCCTCGATGTCGTCGGGGTAGTGGTTGCGGCCGTCGACGATGAGGATGTCCTTGATGCGGCCCAGGATGAACAGTTCGTCGTCGGCGATGACGCCCAGGTCACCGGTGCGCAGCCACGGCCCCTCCGGGGTGCCGGGGGCGGGGTCGGCGATCTGCGCGTTGAACGTCCGGGCGGTCTGCTCGTTCTTGCGCCAGTACCCCAGGGCGACGTGGTCGCCGCGCACCCAGATCTCGCCGACCGTGCCCGCCGGGTTCTCGATCCTGGTCTCGGGGTCCACGATCCGCACCGCCTCTGGGTCGGGGGTGCCGTAGCTGATGAGCTCGGTGCCGACCGTTCCCTCGGTGCCGCACGGCCGAGCCTGGCCCGCGGACAGGTGCTCGTAGTCGAAGCGGACCGTCTTGGGCGCGTCGTCGGGGTCGGGAGCCGCCACGTACAGCGTGGCCTCCGCCAGGCCGTACGACGGGCGGATGGCGGTGGGGGTGAGCCCGAAGCGGGCGAAACGCTCGGTGAAGCGCTTCACGGTCGCGACGTGAATTCGCTCGCTGCCGCTGACGATCGTCACGTCACCGAGGTCGAGGCCCTTCATGTCCTCGTCGGACGTCCGGCGCACGGCCAGCTCGAACGCGAAATTCGGCGCGGCCGAGAAGCACGATCCGCCAGTCCCGGCCATCAGTTGCATCCAGCAGGCCGGGCGCCGCAAAAAGGACATCGGGCTGGTCAAAATGGCGCTGCGCTCGGCGACCATTGGCGCGCAAATTCCAAGAATCAGCCCCATGTCGTGGAATAGCGGAAGCCACGACACCACAGTCCCGGAATTCGGCACATTGGCGACGTCACCGAAATAGGCGTACAGGCTTTGCGTCACATTGGAGACGACATTCTTGTGCGACACGATGACGCCGGCCGGCGTGCGCGTCGATCCCGACGTGTACTGCAGATACGCCGCCCCGCCGCTGTGCCGGGGCAGCACCGGCGACAGCTCCCGCGGCGAGTAGAAGTCGAGCAGGTCGACCTCGATGACCGACGCGACGCCGTGGCCGTTGTGCGCGGTGGCGTACTTCGCGACCTCGCCGACGACGGCCGAGGTGGTCAGGATGGCGACGGGCTTGGCGTCCTGCAGCACGGCCGAAACGCGGTCGTCGTGAATACCGTATTGCGGCGTAGACAGGGGAACGGCGATAAACCCGGCCTGCAGCGCGCCGAGGAAAGAAACGACATATTCCAGCCCCTGGGGCGCCAGAATTGCCACCCTATCGCCGGGCTTGCCGCACAATTTGAGTTCTTCGGCGATTATGGATGCGCGATGGTGGACCTGAGACCATGTTAGGCTGTCGGCAATACCTTTAGAGTCCAATGCGTAATCGATATACGTATACGCAGCGGTGTCAGCCTGTTCTTGCGCCCGCTGTTGCAGCAAAGCGGGTACGGAAAGATCGGTCGTCAGCATCGCACTACACTCCCATTCGGCGTTCTGCACTTGTGATTGTTGCTAGCCCCTGCGAGTCCGGCCCCCGGATCGCACAGCGGAACTTGCCGGTGCTTCCTCAGCTGAAAGGCCTGCCGGTCTGCACTGACCAGGCAGATGTGACTACTACGCAGTTCTCCCATCGAAGCACACCCGCGTAGTGTCCGATCGCACCAAATAAGTTCCGCTCCCCGTACAACTACTTGTCGTGTGTAAGGTAAGCACCTCCAGGGCGGTGCGCGGGCAGTATTCGAAAAATCCACACTGTTCCGCCAGTGTTCGCCAGCCGCGCGGCCGCCAGCGGCGGAGCCGATTGCCGGCCTTGTTACCTGCTGGTATTGGAGTGACGTCTGATACGACGGTGCCCGGTCCCCGACGGGCGGCCGCCGCACGTGCTCTGGGCAGCGCCGTTGTCGAGATTTTTGGCACCAGCGTGCCGTTGTGATGAGACTCACAGCCTCTCGGCCTGCGACGCGCCCGGTATGGACGTAATGGGCCGTTGTGTACCTGCGCCCATCTACCCGGGCCGGGGCCGCGGGCACCGCCGGATGGCCGGCGGCAAGCAATCCGGGAGTTGCCCGTGGCGCGTCGGACGACGAGCCGGAAGCAACCTAGCGGGCGCGCGCGGCGCGGTTGCAACCTCTCGCCGGCCGGCGCGGGGTCACCGCGCAGCTACGCTCGAGTCCACAATTCGAGGGTTCTGTCTTCGATGTCTCGGACCAGCTCCGACAAATTATTGTTGATATAGAAATGGTCGCCGGGAAACACACGGATCGCGAAATCATCCGTCGTCCGCTCACGCCACGGTGCCATGTCGTCTCGGGTCGCAATCCAGTCCTTGTCCCCGATGAACGCATAAATCGGGCACGATACCGTCGTCTCCGGCGGGCAGTTATAGCCGGCAATGGCGCGGGCTGCTCGCAATGTTGGCAGCACTCCAACCCGGAATTCCTCGTCCGCGAAGAAATCCGGATTGGTGCCGGTCATTTTCGCGACCAGGTCCAGCATGTCGTTATCGGAGAAGCCCTGGATTTGCTTATATCTGATGTGCCCCGGAGCCGAGCAGGCCGACAGGAACAGCGCCACGAGCCGATGCCCGGCGGCCTGGAACCTCAGCGCTACCTCGAAGGCCAGCAGGCCGCCCATGCTGTGGCCGAAGAAGGCGACCGGGTCCTCGGCCCGGGCCGACGGCTTCATCATCTCGAAGATCTCGTCGGCGAGGCCGGGGATGCTGGCCAGCGGCGGCAACCCGTACCCGTCGCGCTGGCCCGGATACTGGACCGCGATGCGTTTTACATCGGTGGAGAATTCTCGGGAAAATGGCACATAGAAATTCGCCGTACCACCGGCGTGCGGAAATATATACAACGTGGGAGCGGCTGGCTTTTCGTCGCTATTTCCGTTGTTTGAGCGACCGTTCACCGCGACAGCATACCGTGGCCGGCGCAACGCCCGTGTCGATACCGGACGGCCAATGGAACCGGCAATACGGGTGGCCTCCTGCCACAGGGGCCTGCCGCCGGCGCGCCCGCGTCGGTGCCCGGGGATACGCTGTAGCGGTGCCGCGCGGGGTTTGCCTGCGGAAATACAAAAGGCCGACACACCGGCCTCGCCACCACAGTCACAGAGGTAACACCGGGCACACTGGTAACAACAGGATCTTGCAAAATGCCAGGAGGGTATGGCCGTGTACCGAGTCTTTGAAGCGCTCGATGAACTGGGCGCCATTGTGGAAGAAGCGCGCGGCGTGCCGATGACGGCGGGCTGCGTGGTGCCCCGCGGCGATGTCCTCGAGCTGATCGACGACATCAAGGACGCGATTCCCGCCGAGCTGGACGACGCCCAGGACGTGCTCGACGCGCGCGATTCGCTGCTGCACGACGCCAAGACGCACGCCGACTCCATGGTGTCCACGGCGACCACCGAGTCGGAATCGATGATCAACCACGCCCGCGCGGAGGCGGACCGCATCCTTTCGGACGCGAAATCCCAGGCCGACCGGATGGTGGCCGAGGCGCGCCAGCACAGCGAGCGGATGGTCGGTGAGGCCCGCGAGGAGTCGATCCGCCTGGCAGCCGCGGCGAAACGCGAATACGAGGCCGCCGTCAGCCGCGCCAAGGCCGAGGCCGACCGGCTGATCGAGAACGGCAACATCTCCTATGAGAAGGCCGTCCAGGAGGGCATCAAGGAGCAGCAGCGACTGGTGTCGCAGAACGAGGTGGTGCAGACGGCCAACCTCGAGGCCACCCGGCTCATCGACACGGCGCACGCCGAGGCGGACCGCCTGCGCGGCGAATGCGACGTCTACGTCGACAACAAGCTGGCCGAGTTCGAGGAATTCCTCAACGGCACCATCCGTTCTGTCAGCCGCGGCCGCCACCAGCTCCGCACGGCGGCCGGGACCCACGACTACGCCACGCGGTAACGCCCCTGGGTCCTGATGGCCCGGCTCCGCCGCGCTCGCCATCGCTAAGTCCCGATGGCGGCAACCCGCTTCGCCCGGCTCCGCCGCGCTCGCGATCGCTAAGTCCCGATGGCGGCGACCCGCTTCGCCCGGCTCCGCCGCGCTCGCGATCGCCAAGTCCCGATGGCGGCGACCCGCTTCGCCCGGCTCCGCCGCGCTCGCGATCGCCAAGTCCCGATGGCGGCGACCCGCTTCGCCCGGCTCCGCCGCGCTCGCGATCGCTAAGTCCCGATGGCGGCGACCCGCTTCGCCCGGCTCCGCCGCGCTCGCGATCGCCGCTGGCGCTGCGGGACGAGCGCCGTAGGATCTGCCCTATGGCGCGGCACCACAGCACCACGGCACACCGGCATCCGACGTCGCCGATGGTGATCGATATCGCGCGCCTGGGCCGCCGCCCGGGAGCGATGGTCACCCTCCGCGACACCATTCCCAGCCCCGTCCGCATCGGGGTGGAACTGATCGCGATCGAGCGCGATGCCCCGCTGGCGCTGGACCTGCGGATCGAGTCGGTGTCCGAGGGGGTGCTGGTCACCGGAACGGTGTCCGCCCCGACGGTCGGCGAATGCGCCCGCTGCCTGACCCCGCTGCGGGGAAACGTGCAGGTCGGGTTGACCGAACTCTTCGCCTACCCCGACAGCGCCACCGAGGCGACCACGGAGGAAGACGAGGTGGGCCACGTGGTCGACCAGACGATCGACCTCGAACAGCCGATCATCGACGCCGTCGGGCTGGAACTGCCGTTTTCGCCGTTGTGCCGGCCCGACTGCCCCGGGCTGTGCCCGGAGTGCGGGGTCGCGCTGGCGTCAGAGCCCGGCCATCAGCATGACCGCATCGACCCGCGGTGGGCGAAGCTGGCGGGGATGGTGGCCCCCGAGACCCCGGCGGCCCCCGAGACCGGGCGGGGCGAGCCGTGACGTCGCGACAGGATCTGCTGGACGCGCTGGGTGTCGAACTGCCCGAAGACCTGGTGACGCTGTCGCTGACCCACCGCAGCTACGCCTACGAGCATGGTGGTCTGCCGACCAACGAGCGGCTCGAGTTCCTCGGCGACGCCGTGCTGGGACTGACCATCACCGACGAGCTCTACCACCGTCATCCCGATCGTTCCGAAGGGGACCTCGCCAAGCTGCGGGCCAGCGTGGTCAACACCCAGGCGCTGGCCGACGTCGCGCGCAAGCTGTCCGGGGACGGGCTCGGCGCGCACATGCTGCTGGGACGCGGCGAGGCGAACACCGGCGGCGCCGACAAGTCCAGCATCCTTGCCGACGGGATGGAATCACTGCTGGGTGCGATCTACCTGCACCACGGCATCGAGGTCGCCCGGGAGGCGATCCTGCGGTTGTTCGGGCCGTTGCTGGACGCCGCGCCCACGCTGGGCGCCGGGCTGGACTGGAAGACCAGCCTGCAGGAGCTGACCGCGGCGCGCAGCCTGGGCGCGCCGTCCTATGTGGTCAGCTCCACCGGCCCCGACCACGACAAGGAGTTCACCGCCGTGGTCGTTGTGATGGAGACCGAGTACGGAACCGGCGTCGGCCGCTCAAAGAAGGAAGCCGAGCAGAAGGCGGCGTCGGCGGCCTGGAACGCGCTGGAATCGCTGGACGTCGTCGACCCCGCGGGAAAAACCTCGGTCTGATTTCTGATGGTGATGACCCGCTGTGCCCGGCTTCGCCGCGCTTGCGATCATCAGTTTCTGATGGTGATGACCCGCTGTGCCCGGCTTCGCCGCGCTTGCGATCATCACTAGATGCCCGAACTACCCGAGGTCGAGGTGGTGCGCCGTGGCCTGCAAACCCACGTGGCCGGCAAGACGATCACCGCGGTCCGGGTGCACCATCCGCGCGCAGTGCGCCGCCACGAGGCCGGTCCCGCCGACCTGACGGCGCGGCTGCTCGGCGCGCGGATCAACGGCACCGATCGCCGCGGCAAGTACCTGTGGCTGCTGCTGGACACGCCCGACCCGGCCCCGGCCGCGGCGCCGGACACGGCGCTCGTCGTGCACCTGGGCATGAGCGGGCAGATGCTGCTGGGGACGGTCCCGCGGACCGACCACGTCCGGATCTCCGCGCTGCTCGACGACGGGACCGTGCTGAGCTTCGCCGACCAGCGGACCTTTGGGGGCTGGCTGCTGGCCGACCTGGTCACCGTCGACGGCAGCGTCGTGCCGATACCCGTCGCACACCTGGCCCGTGACCCGCTGGACCCCCGGTTCGACGCCGACGCCGTAGTAAAGGTGTTACGGCGCAAGCATTCCGAACTCAAGCGCCAGTTGCTGGATCAGACCGTCGTCTCCGGCATCGGCAACATCTACGCCGACGAGGCGCTGTGGCGGGCCAAGGTGCACGGCGCGCGGGTGGCGGCCTCGCTGACCCGACGGCAGTTGGCCGACGTGCTCGACGCGGCCACCGAGGTGATGCGCGAGGCGCTGGCCAAGGGCGGGACGTCGTTCGATTCGCTCTATGTCAACGTCAACGGCGAGTCGGGGTACTTCGACCGTTCGCTGGATGCCTACGGCCGGGAAGGCGAAAGCTGCCGGCGGTGCGGCGCGGTGATGCGCCGCGAAAAGTTCATGAACCGCTCGTCGTTCTACTGCCCGAGGTGTCAGCCGCGGCCGCGCCGGTAAATCTTCCGCCGCGTGTTGGGTTATTACACGCCTGGCGTCGCCGAAATCCGTGCATAACCGCCACGGTCGAGGCGCGCGCCGCCCGCAATCTCGCGTCGAGTGTTGGGGGTTATGGATGAAAGGCCCAGGCTTGCGTGCATGAACCCGACATTCGGCGCGGGAACGGCGTGGGAATGGCGCGGGAAAGGGCCCGGAAAGTCAGTCGAAGATGTCGTGGCGCAGAGTCGGTGCCCCGGCGGGCAACGCCGGATCGACGAACCACTCGCGGGGGAACAGCACTCCGAACACCTGGGGCGGCAGCCGCAGCAGGAGCTCGAACCAGCGTGCGGCCGAGCCGGATCCGTCGATTTGCGAGCGATGAGCGGCGAACGCGTCGCGCTTCTGGCGCGCGAACCCGAAGACGTCGATGCGGTGGGTGATCGTGGCCCGCGGGGCGTACGCGGTGCGCACGACGTCGGGCTCGTACGGTGCCGGTAGCCGCAACAGCCGAGCGAATGCGCCTATGCGACTCAGCAACTCGCGCGGCATCGTGGCCTCGAGCACCCTCGGGGTGGCCGCGCGCTCGGCGGCGCGGGCGCCGACGTGGTGCACCTGCACATGGTCGCGGTGGCCGTAGCCGCCGTTGCTTTGGTAGCTGAGCAGCAGATCCGCGTTCTCTTCGCGAAGTATCTCGGCGACCCGCCGCGCGGCCTCGTCCGGATTGGCTCTGCCGAACCTGATCCGGCCGGGCGGATCAGGGTAGAACTCGGGGCCGAAGCCGCTGTCCGCATACCCTAGGCACTCGACCCGGTGTACCCCGAGTATGTCCGCGCTGCAACGCAATTCGTCCAGCCTGCCGCCGTCTTCGTCGTTGCTCACTCGGCCGTCGGTCGCGGTGATGAGCACCACGCGGTGTCCGGCCGCCGCGGCCCGTGCCAGCGTGCCGCCGGTGAGGACCACCTCGTCGTCCGGATGGGCATGCAGCGCGACGACGGTGGCCATGTAGTGCAGTATGCCTGCCGGGTAGAAAGGGACACATGACGGAACTGTGGGTCGAAAGGACCGGGACACGCCGCTATACGGGGCACAGCTCGCGGGGTGCGCAGGTGCTGGTGGGCTCCGAGGACGTCGAGGGCGTGTTCACTCCCGGCGAGCTGCTCAAGATCGCGCTGGCCGCGTGCAGCGGGATGTCCAGCGACCAACCGCTGGCCCATCGCCTCGGTGAGGACTATCGCGCGGTGGTGCGGGTGTCCGGCCCGGCCGACCGCGATCGGGAGGTGTATCCGCTGCTGGCCGAGACCCTGGAGCTGGACATGTCGGGGTTGTCGGCGCAGGAGCGGGAGCGGCTGCTGGTGGTCGTCGAGCGCGCCATCGACCTGGTGTGCACCGTGGGGCGCACGCTCAAGGCAGGAACCACCGTGACGTTCGAGGTCAAAGATGTCTCCGGCTGACGAGCGTGACGTCCGGCTCACCGCCTGGGTGCACGGCTACGTCCAGGGGGTGGGTTTCCGCTGGTGGACCCGGTGCCGGGCGCTGGAGCAGGGGCTGACCGGCTACGCCGCCAACCAGGCCGACGGCCGGGTGCTGGTGGTCGCCCAGGGGCCACGCGCGGGCGGCGAGCGGCTATTGGAACTGCTGCGGGGCGGCGGCACGCCCGGCCAGGTCGACAAGGTCGTCGCCGACTGGTCGCAGCCGCAGGAGCAGTTCACCGGGTTCGTCGAGCGCTAGGTGCGGTGGGGTCCGGCAGTGACGCGTGTGGCACCCGTGACCAGAGTGTCGGGGCAAAGATTTTAGGGCGCAGCGACACCGGCCGAGAAAGCTGGACCGTGGATTTCGATCTGTAGTCTGGCGGGTCGTGTACCTCAAGAGTCTGACGCTGAAGGGCTTCAAATCCTTCGCGTCGTCGACGACTCTGCGCTTCGAACCGGGCATCACGGCCGTCGTCGGGCCCAACGGTTCCGGCAAGTCCAACGTGGTCGACGCCCTGACGTGGGTGATGGGGGAGCAGGGCGCGAAGACGCTGCGCGGCGGCAAGATGGAGGACGTCATCTTCGCCGGCACGTCGTCCCGCGCCCCGCTGGGCCGCGCCGAGGTCACCGTCACCATCGACAACTCCGACAACGCGCTGCCGATCGACTACTCCGAGGTGTCGATCACCCGGCGAATGTTCCGCGACGGCGCCAGTGAATACGAAATTAATGGCAGCAGTTGCCGTTTGATGGATGTCCAGGAGCTGCTGAGCGACTCGGGTATCGGCCGCGAGATGCACGTGATCGTGGGGCAGGGCAAGCTGGACGAAATCCTGCAGTCGCGGCCCGAGGACCGCCGGGCGTTCATCGAAGAGGCCGCCGGCGTGCTCAAGCACCGCAAGCGCAAGGAAAAGGCGCTGCGCAAGCTCGACGCGATGGCCGCGAACCTGGCCCGGCTCACCGACCTGACCACCGAGCTGCGGCGCCAGCTCAAGCCGTTGGGCCGGCAGGCGGAAGTCGCCCGGCGCGCCCAGACCATTCAGGCCGACCTGCGCGACGCCCGGCTTCGGCTGGCCGCCGACGATCTGGTCAGCCGGCAGACGGAGCGGGACGCGATCTTCGAGGCCGAGGAAGCGATGCGGCGCGAGCACGAGGAGGTCGCCGCCCGGCTGGCGGTGGCGTCGGGGGAGCTGGCCGCCCACGAAGGCGTGCTCGCCCAGCTGTCCGAACGGGCGGAGTCCGTGCAACACACCTGGTTCGGGCTGTCGGCGCTGGCCGAGCGGGTGGGCGCCACGGTGCGCATCGCCAGCGAACGCGCCCAGCATCTGGACGTCGAGCCGGTGACCAGCGGCGACACCGACCCGGACGCCCTGGAAGCCGAGGCCCAGCAGGTAGAGATCGCCGAGCAGCAGCTGCTCGCGGAGCTGGCCGCCGCCTGCGAACGACTGGACGTCGCCCGCGCCGAGCTCGCCGATCGTGAGGCCCGCGCCGCGGAAGCCGACCGCGCCCATCTGGCTGCGGTCCGGGCCGAGGCGGACCGACGCGAGGGGCTGGCCCGGCTGGCCGGTCAGGCCGAAACCATGCGGGCGCGCGTCGAATCGATCGACCACAGCGTCGCGCAGCTGTCCGAGCGCATCGAGGGCGCCGCTGCCCGCGCGCAGCAGACCCGGGCGGAGTTCGAAACCGTGCAGGGTCGGGTCGGCGAGCTGGACCAGGGCGAGGCCGGCCTGGACGACCACCACGAGCGGACCGTCGCCGCACTGAGGTTGGCCGACGAACGCGTCGCCGAACTGCAGTCCGCCGAACGGGCCGCCGAGCGCGAGGTGGCCTCGCTGCGGGCCCGCATCGACGCGCTCTCGGTGGGGCTGGAGCGTAAGGACGGCGCGGCCTGGCTTGTCCAGAATCACAGCGGCACAGGAATTTTCGGCCCGATTGCCAAGCTGGTGAAGGTCCGCTCGGGCTATGAGGCGGCGCTGGCCGCGGTACTCGGATCGGCGGCCGACGCCCTGGCCGCCGACAGCCTGGGCGCGGCCCGTCAGGCGGTCGCCGCGCTCAAGGACGCCGACGCGGGCCGCGCGGCGCTGGTGCTGGGCGACTGGCCGGCCCCCGAGTCGGCCGACGAGCGACCCGCCGGCGACCTGCCCGGCGGCGCGGCGTGGGCGCTGGACCTGATCGAAGCACCGCCGCGGCTGCGCGGCGCGATGGTGGCGATGCTGTCCGGCGTCGCGGTGGTCGCCGACCTGGGCCAAGCGCTGGACCTGGTGGCGGTCCGGCCGCGGCTGCGCGCGGTCACGGTCGACGGCGACCTGGTGGGTGCCGGCTGGGTGAGCGGCGGTTCGGACCGCAAGCTGTCCACGCTCGAGGTCACCTCGGAGATCGACAAGGCCAGCGGTGAACTGTCCGCCGCGGAGGCCCGGGTGGCGGAACTGAGCGCGGCGCTGTCGGGCGCGTTGACGGAGCAGACCGCCCGGCAGAATTCCGCCGAGCAGGCGCTGGCCGCGCTCAACGAGTCCGACACCACCATCTCGGCGATGTACGAGCAGCTGGGGCGGCTGGGGCAGGACGCGCGCTCGGCCGACGAGGAGGAGAGCAGGCTGCTGCGGCAGCGCGAGGAATTGGAGGCGGCGCGGGCGCAGACCCTCGAGGAGGCCGTCGGGCTCGAGACGCGGCTGCGCAACGCCGAAGCGACCCAGCAGGTGCACGAGGCCGGGCCCGGCCCCGCTGCGGCGCGGCAGGAGATCGCCGCCGCCGCCGAATCCGCCCGCGGGGTCGAAGTCGAGGCCCGGTTGGCGGTGCGCACGGCAGAAGAACGCGCCAGCGCGGTCCGCGGGCGGGCGGCTTCGCTGCGCCGGGCCGCCGTCGCCGAACGCGAGGCGCGCTGGCGGGCGCAGCAGGCGCATGCGGCGCGGCTGCGGGCGGCGGCCGTGGCCGCGGCCGTCGCCGAGTCCGGCCGGCTGCTGGCGGAGCGGCTGAACCACGTGGTGCAGGCCGCGTCGGCGATGCGCGACGCGCTGAGCGCCGAACGTCAGCAGCGGTCGTCGGCGCTGGTGGCGGTCCGCGGCGAGGTGAACACGCTGAACGCGCGGGTGGCCAAGCTCACCGACTCGCTGCATCGCGACGAGGTGGCCAACGCCCAGGCCGCGCTGCGCATCGAGCAGCTGGAGCACATGGTGCTCGAACAGTTCGGGATGGCGCCCGACGACCTGATCGCCGAGTACGGCCCGCACGTCGCGCTGCCGCCGACCGATCAGGAGATGGCCGAATTCGAGCAGGCCCGCGAGCGGGGCGAGCAGGTGGTCGCCCCCGCCCCGATGCCGTACGACCGGCCCACCCAGGAGCGGCGGGCCAAGCGTGCCGAGCGGGAGCTGGCCGAGCTGGGCCGGGTCAATCCGCTGGCGCTCGAGGAGTTCGCCGCGCTGGAGGAGCGCTATAACTTCCTGTCCACCCAGCTCGAGGACGTCAAGGCCGCCCGCAAGGACCTGCTGGACGTTGTCGCCGACGTCGACGCGCGCATCCTGCAGGTGTTCAGCGACGCGTTCGTCGACGTGGAGCGGGAATTCCGGACGGTGTTCACCTCGCTGTTCCCCGGCGGGGAGGGCCGGTTGCGGCTCACCCAGCCCGACGACATGCTCACCACCGGTATCGAGGTCGAGGCGCGACCGCCGGGTAAGAAGGTCACCCGGCTGTCGCTGCTGTCCGGCGGCGAGAAGGCGCTGACGGCGGTGGCGATGCTGGTCGCGATCTTCCGGGCCCGGCCGTCGCCGTTCTACATCATGGATGAGGTGGAGGCCGCCCTCGACGACATGAACCTGCGTCGGCTGATCGGCCTGTTCGAGCAGCTGAGGACGCATTCGCAGCTGATCATCATCACCCACCAGAAGCCGACGATGGAGGTCGCCGACGCGCTGTACGGCGTGACCATGCAGGGCGACGGCATCACCACGGTGATCTCGCAGCGGATGCGCGGTCAGCAGGTGGAGCAGCTGGCGTCCAGCGCTACCTGAGGCTGCGTTGGCGGCGTCGTTTCAGCCGTCAGACTCAATCGGTCGCGCCCTGAACGCGGGGTCGAAGCCTGGGGATGGCCCCAACCCGAAGAGCGCCGGATGACCCCCGGCTGGAAGGATTGCGAGCGTGTCGGAAGGTCTGTGGATCGCGATAGCGGTCGCCGCCGCCCTGATCATCATCGCCGCGCTGGTCTTCGGCCTGGTGCGCTACCGGCGCCGGCAGATCAGCCTGGCACCGCGGCCGGAGCCGGACAAGATCGACAGGTCGGGCGGATACACGGCGTCCTCCGGCATCACGTTCAGCCAGACCCCGACCATCGAGAAGATCGACACCGACGGTCTGCCCGCCGTCGGCGACGACGCGACCATCCCGCGCGACGCCCCCAAGCGCCCCATCTCCGACGTCCTGCTGCCGGAGTTCGAGCCCGAGGCCAAGGCGCCGTCGCCCGAAGCCGAAGCGCCGCCGCCCGACGTCGACGCGGCTCCCGAGGGTTTCGAGATCCTCGATGTCCTCGAGCCGCCCGCGGATGTCCTCGAGCCGCCCGCGCCCGAGATCGAGGCCATCGCACCGGCCGAAGGCCGGCTGGAGCGCCTGCGCGGACGCCTGGCGAAGTCGCAGAACGCCCTGGGCCGCAGCGTGCTGGGCCTGATCGGCGGCGGCGACCTGGACGAGGATTCGTGGCAGGACGTCGAGGACACCCTGCTGGTCGCCGACCTGGGCCCGGTGGTCACCGAATCCGTGGTATCGCAGCTGCGCAGCCGGCTGGCCAGCGCCAATGTGCGCACCGAGGCCGACGCCCGCGCCGTCCTGCGCGACGTGCTGATCAAGGAGCTGCAGCCGGGGATGGACCGCTCCATCCGGGCGCTGCCGCACGCCGACCATCCCTCGGTGCTGCTGGTGGTGGGGGTCAACGGCACCGGCAAGACCACCACCGTCGGCAAGCTGGCGCGGGTGCTGGTGGCCGACGGGCGGCGCGTCGTGCTGGGCGCCGCCGACACGTTCCGCGCCGCCGCGGCCGAGCAGCTGAAGACCTGGGCGTCCCGGGTGGGCGCGGAGGTGGTGGCCGGCGCGGAAGGCGCCGATCCCGCGTCGGTGGCGTTCGACGCCGTGGACAAGGGCATCGCGGCGGGCGCCGACGTCGTCGTCATCGACACCGCCGGGCGGTTGCACACCAAGGTCGGACTGATGGACGAACTCGGCAAGGTCAAGCGCGTCGTAACCCGTCGCGCCGCGGTCGACGAGGTGTTGCTGGTGCTCGACGCCACGATCGGCCAGAACGGGCTGGCGCAGGCCCGGGTGTTCGCCGAGGTCGTCGACATCACCGGCGCCGTCCTGACCAAGCTCGACGGAACGGCCAAGGGCGGCATCGTATTCCGCGTCCAGCAGGAACTCGGGGTGCCGGTCAAGCTGGTCGGGCTCGGCGAGGGCCCCGACGATCTGGCGCCTTTCGAGCCCGCCGCGTTCGTCGACGCGCTGCTGGGCTGATCGATGCCGGGCTGATCCACTCCACGTCGGGTCGACGTTAATACCGCCGAAACACGGTGGCCCCAATGCGGAAACAACCATTACGCATGGTTCTGGTCAGGTCATCAGGCACGTGTCTGACGGCCGTTCTTGGGGCCGACCGGAGGTGAGAGCGAGTGAGTTTCCCGTTAATGGGCCAGCCCAACAGCGGCGATACCGCCTGGATGCTGGCGAGTTCCGCAATGGTGCTGTTGATGACGCCAGGCCTGGCGTTCTTCTACGGCGGCATGGTGCGCGCCAGAAGTGTGCTCAACATGATCATGATGAGCATCAGTTCGATGGGTGTCGTGACTGTGCTGTGGGTGCTGTACGGCTATTCGATGGCATTCGGCAATGACAAGGCCAACATCGTCGGTGACCCGCTGCAGTTCTTCGGCCTGAAGCAACTGATCGGCGGCAACGCGGTGCCCGCGGATCCCACCGCGAAACCGCCCGTCGCGGCGACGGACATCGCCCTGGTGGGTACCCCACCGGACGCGTTGCCGGCCACCGTATTCGTAGCGTTCCAGCTGATGTTCGCGATCATCACCGTCGCGCTGATCTCCGGCGCGGTGGCCGACCGGCTGAAGTTCAGCGCCTGGGTGGTGTTCTCCGGGCTGTGGGCGACGCTGGTCTACTTCCCGATCGCACACTGGGTCTTCGCGGCCAACGGCTACTCGGCGGAGAAGGGCGGCTGGATCAACAACAAGCTGCACGCGATCGACTTCGCCGGCGGAACGGCGGTCCATATCAATGCCGGTGTGGCCGGTCTGGTGCTGGCTATCGTCCTGGGCAAGCGCAAGGGCTGGCCGACGACGTTGTTCCGCCCGCACAACCTGCCGTTCGTGATGCTGGGCGCCGGATTGCTGTGGTTCGGCTGGTACGGCTTCAACGCCGGGTCGGCGCTGACGTCCAACGGCGCGGCCGGGTCGACATTCATGACCACCACCATCGCCACCGCGGCGGCCATGCTCGCCTGGCTGCTGACCGAGCGCATCCGCGACGGACACGCGACGACGCTGGGCGCGGCGTCGGGCATCGTGGCCGGACTGGTCGCCATCACGCCGTCGTGCTCGTCGGTCAACGTCGTGGGCGCATTGGCGATCGGCACGGTCGCCGGCGTGCTGTGCGCGCTGGCGGTCGGACTGAAGTTCAAATTCGGCTTCGACGACTCGCTCGACGTGGTCGGCGTGCACCTCGTCGGCGGTATCGCGGGCACCCTCATGGTCGGTCTGGTGGCCGCCCCGGAGTCCACGGCCATCAACGGCGTGACGGGCGTGTCGAAGGGGCTGTTCTACGACGGGGGCTGGGACCAGTTGGGTCGCCAGGCGATCGGTGCGGGCAGTGTTCTGGTCTACTCCGGCGTCGTTACCCTTATCCTGGCCCTCATCCTGAAGTACACGATTGGGCTGCGGCTTGACGTTGAGGCCGAGTCGACGGGTATCGACGAGGCCGAACACGCGGAGAGCGGCTACGATTTCGCAGTCGCGAGCGGTTCGGTGCTACCTCGGGCGAGCTTGCCGGACAGCTCCAACGGGATGGAGGAAACTGTGGTCGCTGAGAAAGTGGAGGCAAAACACGCATGAAGCTGATCACCGCGATCGTGAAGCCGTTCACCCTTGATGACGTCAAGACCAGCCTCGAAGACGCCGGCGTCTTGGGCATGACGGTCAGCGAGATCCAGGGTTACGGACGGCAGAAGGGGCACACGGAGGTCTACCGGGGTGCCGAGTACTCGGTCGACTTCGTGCCGAAGGTGCGCATCGAGGTCGTCGTCGACGACTCGATCGTCGACAAGGTCGTGGACAGCATCGTCCGGGCCGCCCGTACCGGCAAGATCGGCGACGGCAAGGTCTGGGTCAGCCCGGTCGAGACGATCGTGCGCGTCCGTACCGGCGAGCGCGGGACCGACGCTCTCTGATCGGGTCCGCCCTGATCTGACCTAGTGAGGACGAGCGCGGGCCGGGATGATTTCCCCCGGCCCGCGCCGCTCGTTGATTGGAGGCCGACGTAACCGGAAGTTCTTGTGCGGCAAGCGATCTAGCTGCCGCCCGACGGGAGCTGCTCGCAGACGGACACCATGACCTGGATTCGGCCGAGCTGCGACAGGCGCTGCTCGAGCTGCACGAGTCCTGGCTGACCGCCAAGGCGGCCGAGATCGGCATCACCGACGGCAGCGGCTTCGCGATCGTCGGGATCGGCGGCCTGGGCCGTCGGGAGCTGCTGCCGCACTCGGACCTGGACCTGATCCTGGTGCACGACGGCAAACGCGGCGACGCGCTGGGCGAGGTGGCCGACAAGCTGTGGTATCCGCTGTGGGACGCCAACATTCGGCTGGACCACAGCGTGCGTACCGTCGGCGAGGCGCTGAGCACCGCCAACGCCGACCTGACCGCCGCGATGGGCATGCTGGACGCCCGCCACATCGCCGGCGAGGAGACGTTGTCGGCGGACTTGATCGCCGGGGTGCGACGGCAGTGGCGCAGCGGGATCCGGTCCCGGATGGACGAGCTCGTCGAGATGACGCAGGCCCGCTGGGCGCGGTGCTTCCGGATCGCCCACCGCGCCGAGCCCGACCTGAAGCTGGGGCGCGGCGGCCTGCGCGACGTCCACCTGCTGGACGCGCTGGCGGTGGCCCAACTGGTCGACCGCCGCGGTGTGCATAATCCCGACACCCCGGCCGGGGCGCTGGACGACGCCTACCTGACGCTGCTCAACGTGCGCACCGAGCTGCACCGGGTGTCGCGCCGCGGGGGCGACATCCTGCTGGCCCAGTTCGCCGACGACATCAGCGCGGCGCTGCACTACGGCGACCGCTTCGACCTGTCCCGGATGGTGTCGCACGCGGCCCGCACCATCAGCTACGAGTCCGAAGCCGGTCTGCGGACCGCGGTCAACGCCTTGCCGCGCCGCGGCGTCTCGGCGCTGATGCGCCGGCCGAAGCGGCGGCCGCTGGACGAGGGTGTGGTCGAGTTCGCCGGCGAGATCGTGCTGGCCCGCGACGCGAAGCCGGACAGCGACCCCGCGCTGGTGCTGCGGGTGGCCGCGGCGTCGGCGTCCACCGGGTTGCCGATCGCGACCGCCACGTTGTCGCACCTGGCCAACAGCGCGCCCGAATTGGAGCCGCCGTGGCCGCGCCAGGCGCTCGACGACTTTCTCGTGGTGCTCAGCGCCGGGCCCAACGCCGTGGGCACCATCGAGGCGCTCGACAGGAGGGGGCTGTGGGGCCAGCTGCTGCCCGAGTGGGGCGCGATCCGCGACCTGCCGCCCCGCGATGTCGCGCACAAGTGGACCGTGGACCGTCATCTGGTCGAGACCGCGGTCAACGCGGCGTCGCTGGCCACCAACGTGGCGCGACCGGACCTGCTGGCGCTGGGCGCGCTGCTGCACGACATCGGCAAGGGCCGCAACGCCGATCACAGCGTGCTGGGGGCTGAGCTGGCCGTCCAGATCGGAGAACGGCTGGGGATGCCGGCGCCGGACATCCAGACGCTGTCCGACATGGTCCGCTATCACCTGCTGCTGCCCGTGGTGGCCACCCGCAGCGACCTGAACGATCCGCAGACCATCGAGTACGTGTCGGAGGCGCTGGGCGGTGACGCGGTCCTGCTCGAGCTACTGCATGCCCTGGCGGAGGCGGACTCCAAGGCCACCGGGCCTGGGGTGTGGAGCGACTGGAAGGCTGGGCTGATCGGCAACCTGGTGCGCCGGTGCCAGCTGGTGATGGCCGGTGAGGCGCTGCCACAGGCCGATCCGACTGCGCCGCACTATCTTTCACTCGCCGCCGAGAAGGGCGTGCACGTCGAGATCGCGCCGGCCGAGTCCGAGCGGATGTACCGCGTGGTCATGGTGGCCCCGGACCAGCGGGGGCTGGTGTCCAAGGCCGCCGCCGTGCTGGCGCTGAACTCGCTGGGCGTGCATTCGGCGTCGGTGAACGTCTACGACGGCGTCGCGATCACCGAGTTCGTGGTGTCGCCGCACTTCGGTTCCCCGGCCGCGGCCGACCTGCTGCGCCAGCAGTTCGTCGGCGCCCTCGCCGGTGACGTCGACGTGCTGGGCGCGCTGGAGAAGCGCGACAACGAGGCCGCCGGCGCGGGGGCGACCCGCTTCGGCGAGGTGCAGGTGGGCGTGCCGGTGACCCGCTCGACCGCACCGCCCCGCATCCTGTGGTTCGACACCGCGACGCCCGGTCAGCCGATCGTCGAGGTCCGCGCCGCCGACCGCCCCGGCCTGCTGGCCCTGCTCACCCGGGCACTGGAGCGCGCGGGAGCCGACATCGTCTGGGCGAAGGTCAGCACATACGGTTCCACCGCGGGCGACGTGTTCTGTGTGGTGCTGCCCGAGGAGTCCGAGCGGGCCGCGGTGGACCGGCACCTGCTGGGCGTGCTGGGCGGGGCCGCCGAAGGCGACCCCTCAGGCGCTCTCTGAGTTCAGCTGGCGCACGGCCTCGATACGGGCCTTGAGCTGGTCGCTGGTCGCTGCGGCGATCGGCGGCCCGCCGCAGCGGCGGCGCAGCTCGCTGTGGATCCAGCCGTGCGGCTTGCCGGTGCGGTGATGAGCGACCGACACCAGGGCGTTGAGTTCGCGGCGCAGCTCGCGCAGCTGGCCGTGGGTGGTCAACACGGCGGCGGCCCCGGGCTGGGCCGCGCGCTTCTGCAGCTGCTCGTCCTGGCGGCGGTGCAGCAGGGCGCGCATCTGCTCGGCGTCCAGCAGCCCGGGGATGCCGAGGTAGTCGGCCTCCTCGTCGCTGCCGGCCGGGGTAGCGGTGCCGAACGACGAGCCGTCGAAAATCACCTGGTCCAGTTCCGCGTCGGCACCCAGCGACGTGAAACCCGTCTCCATATCGGTCTTCTCGTTGTGTTCCTTGACGGCCGGATCGTCGAGGAGGGGATCGTCTTCCGACTGGCGGTGGGGCTCGCCGAGCACGTGGTTGCGTTGGGCCTCCAGTTCGCTGGCCAGCTGCAACAGGCTGGGCACCGACGGCACGAAGATGCTCGCCGTCTCACCGGGCCGGCGCGACCGCACGAACCGGCCGATCGCCTGCGCGAAGAACAGCGGCGTCGAGGCGCTGGTGGCGTAGATGCCGACGGACAGCCGCGGCACGTCGACGCCCTCGGACACCATCCGCACCGCGACCAGCCAGCGGCTGGTGTCGTCGGCGAATCGGCTGATGCGCGACGACGATCCGGGGTCGTCGGACAGCACCAGCGTCGGCGCCTCGTGGGTCAGGTCGGTCAGCAGGCGGGCGTAGGCGCGGGCCGCGGTCTGGTCGGAGGCGATGATCATGCCGCCGGCGTCGGGGACGTGTGCCCGCAGCTGGGTCAGCCGCTGATCGGCCGCCGCGATCACCGCCGGCATCCACTCGCCGGCCGGGTCCAGCGCCGTGCGCCACGCCCGCGCGGTCTGTTCGGCCGACAGCGGCTCACCCAGCCGCGCGGTGTGCTCCTCGCCGGCGCTGTCGCGCCAGCGCGCCTGCCCGGAGTAGGCGAGGAACACCACCGGCCGGACCACACCGTCGGCCAGGGCTTCGGCGTAGCCGTAGGTGTGGTCGGCCTGCGAGCGGCGCACCCCGTCGGGACCCGGCTCGTAGCACACAAACGGGATGGGGCTGTCGTCGCTGCGAAACGGCGTGCCCGTCAAGGCGAGTCGGCGGGTGGCGTCGCTGAAGGCCTCGCGCATGGCGTCGCCCCAGGTCTTGGCGTCGCCGCCGTGGTGGATCTCGTCGAAGATGACCAGGGTGTTGCGCCGCTCGGTGCGCACCCGGTGCAGCGTCGGGTGCGACGCGACCTGGGCATAGGTGACCATCACGCCGTGATACTCGGGCGAGGTCTGGGCGTTCGAGTTGGAGAATCGCGGATCCAGCGCCAGGCCGTGGCGCCCCGCGGCCTGCGCCCACTGGACCTTGAGATGCTCGGTGGGTACGACGACGGTGATCTGTTCGACGGCCCGCTGCCGGAGCAGCTCCGCCGCCACCCGCAGCGCGAACGTGGTCTTGCCGGACCCCGGGGTCGCGACGGCGAGGAAGTCGCGCGGCTGGGCGGCCAGGTACTTCACGAGCGCGCGACGCTGCCAGCCGCGCAGCTGCTCCACGGGGCTGACCGCTTGCGACAACGCAGCTCCCCCCGTAGTTGGTTTCGTTGGTTTCCCGATGCGGCCAGCCAGGTTCGGCTGCGGCTGTGAAATGTAGCACGGCAACGCTTTTCGGCGCAGCAACGAACGTCCGTTAGCTCGTCACACCGCGTGTCTGCAACCAGGCGTCGATTCGCTGCGCGACGTCGGCCCAGCCGGGTTCGAGCATCATGTTGTGGCCCATGTCGAAGAATTCCGCCTCGGTCCCGTAGGCGCGTGCTGTCCTGCGCACGTCGCCGACGCTGACGAAGCCGTCGTGCACCGCGCCGAGCACCAGGATCGGCGTGTTCACCCGCCGGGTCCGGACGCGGCGGACCATCGGATCGGTCATCGCGGCGCGCAGGCTCTCCGGTCCGGCGCGCCGCATGCACGCGTCGACGACGGCCTCGGGTGTGGCGGCGCAGAACAGGTACTCGCGGGTGAGCGCCGGGGTGGCCAGGAATTTCAGCAGCGTGGGGTCGTTCCAGGCTTCCATCGTCATCGACGGCCGTCTGCGCCACACCCGCAGCGCCGCCCCGAGCACGCCCTGCGGTGGCAGCGAGCCGACCAGCACAGCGGCCGGCGCGTGGTGGCTTTCCAGATAGCGCTGGATCACGAAGCCGCCCAGCGAATGGCCGATCAGGATGGGGGAGCCGCCGAGGTCGTCGGCCGTGTTGCGGACGTCGTCGATGTAGTCGGTGATCGAAACGCGGGGTAGCGGCTTGGCCGTCGGGCTGCCGCCGTGCCCGCGCAGGCTCAGCGCGACCGCGCGGTAGCCCCGGGCGGCGAAGAAGTCCAGGAAGTGGTCGTTCCAGCACCACGCGCCATGCCAGCCGCCGGGGACGAACAGCAGCGGCTCCGGATGCGCGTCGGTGCAGGACCCCTTGTCGATCACCTCGAGCATGAGCTGACCCTCACGCAGCGGCGCCGGGTCGTCAAGGCGGCCGGGCGCGTTTGCGTTGAGTCTGCGGTGGCTGCGGTGTCC